>DAICXL010000035.1:0-22028 GCA_027312185.1 Caulobacterales bacterium
TCCCACTCGATCGTGCCCGGGGGCTTGGACGTCACGTCGTAGACGACGCGGTTGACGCCCTTGACCTCGTTGACGATGCGGGTGGCGGCCCGGCCCAGCACCTCCCACGGGAACTCGTAGATGTCGGCGGTCATGCCGTCGACGGAGGTCACCGCGCGCAGGGCGCAGACCTCGTCATAGGTCCGCGCGTCGCCCATGACGCCGACGGTGCGCACCGGCAGCAGCACGGCGAAGGCCTGCCAGATCACGTCGTACAGTCCCGCCTTGCGGATCTCGTCCAGCCAGATCAGGTCGGCCTTCTGCAGCACGGCGACCTTTTCCGGGGTCACCTCGCCCGGGATGCGGATGGCCAGGCCCGGCCCCGGGAAGGGATGGCGCCCCACGAAGGCGGCGGGCAGGCCCAGCTCGCGGCCCAGCGCCCTCACCTCGTCCTTGAACAGCTCGCGCAGCGGCTCGACCAGCTTCAGCTTCATGAAGTCGGGCAGGCCGCCAACGTTATGGTGGCTCTTGATCACGTGGCTCGGGCCGCCCTTGGTCGAGGGGCTCTCGATCACGTCGGGATAAAGCGTGCCCTGGGCCAGGAAGGCCGCGCCCTCGACCTTGGCCGCCTCGGCGTCGAACACCTCGATGAAGATGCGGCCGATGATCTTGCGCTTCTGCTCGGGGTCGGACACCCCCTTCAGCTCGCCGAGGAATTTGTCCCGCGCATCAACGTGCACCAGCGGAATGTTGTAGTGCCCCCTGAACAGGGACACGACCTCGTCGGCCTCGTTCGAGCGCATCAGGCCGGTATCGACGAAGACGCAGGTCAGCTGGTCGCCGATGGCTTCGTGGATCAGCACCGCCGCCACCGATGAATCGACCCCGCCGGACAGGCCGCAGATCACCCGCTCCGTCCCGACCTGCTCGCGGATCTTGCGGATCTGCTCGTCCTTGAACGAGGCCATGGTCCAGTCGCCGGTGAAGCCGGCGATGCCGCGGGTGAAGTTGCGCAGCAGCAGCGCGCCGCGCGGGGTGTGGGCCACCTCGGGGTGGAACTGCACCGCATAGATGCGCCGGCCCTCGTTGGCGATCACCGCGTAAGGCGCGCTGTCGGAGACGGCGACGACCTCGAAGCCTTCGGGAATGGCGGTGATCTCGTCGCCGTGGCTCATCCACACTGTCTCGCGGTGGCCGACGCCGCCGAAGCCGTCCAGCAGCGGGCTCTCGCGCACGATCTCGATCTCGGCGCGGCCGAACTCGGCGCCGCCCTCCTTGCCCTTCTCGACGGCGCCGCCGAGCTGGTGGGCGATGGCCTGCTCGCCGTAGCAGATGCCCAGGATCGGCACCTCCATGTCGAACAGGGTCTGGGGCGCGCGCGGACTGTCGTCGAACATCACGCTCTCGGGCCCGCCCGACAGCACCACCGCGGTGGGGTCGAAGGCGGCGACAAAGGCGTCGTCGACCTTGTCCCACGGATGAATCTCGCAATAGACCCCGTCCTCGCGCACCCGGCGGGCGATGAGCTGGGTGACCTGGCTGCCGAAGTCGACGATCAGCAGGCGCTGGTGATGGGGCTCGCTCATAGGGGCCTTTCGAACAGGGCGATGAAGAAGCCGTCCGTGTTCGTCCGGCGCGGCGTCAGTTGCAGGGTATGGCCATCGCCGGCTAGCGCCGCAAGACGCGTCCGGGCGGCGTCGGTCAGGGCCGGCGTGGCGGCGGCGCGGGCGATGGGGACGGGGCGGAAGTCGGGGTGGTCGGCGGCGAAGGACGCGGCGACCGCATCGTTCTCGGCGGCGAAGATCGAGCAGGTGACATAGGCGAGCCGCCCGCCCGGCTTCACCAGCCGCGCCGCTCTCGCGAGGATCTTCGGCTGCAGGGCGCCGAGGCGCGCCACGTCGTCGGGACTGACCCGCCACGCCCCCTCGGGCCGCCGGCGCCAGGTGCCCGAGCCGGTGCAGGGGGCGTCGACCAGCACGAGGTCGGCGAGGGCCTCGAATTCCTCCGTCCCCTCCCCGTCCGGCCCGATCAGCTGCAGCTCGGCGGAGGCGCCAGCGCGGGTGAGGCGTTCGGGGATGGCGTCTAGTCTCCGTTGGTTGACGTCCAAGGCGATCAGCCTATTCCGCTCATCCCCGCGGAAGCGGGGACCCAGATCTTTGACGGGGAGTGCGGCGGCTCTACCTGGGTCCCCGCTTCCGCGGGGATGAGCGGTGGGTGTGTGCATTTGCGCCGCCAGGGCCAGGGTCTTGCCCCCGCCCCCGGCGCAGTAGTCGATGACGGTCTGCCCCGGCTCGGCCCCGGCCAGGAAGGCCATCAGCTGGCTGCCCTCGTCCTGCACCTCGATCCAGCCGGTGGTGTAGGCGCGGGTCTTCTGGACGTCGGCGGCGAACTGCGGCGGCAGGCGCAGGCCCCAGGCCGACAAGGGCGTGCGCTGGGCCTCGATCCCCTCGTGGGCCAGCAGCTTCAAGGCGCCGTCCACCCGGCCGCAAAGGGCGTTGACCCGCATGTCGACCGGCGCGCGCGGCTGCACCAGCGCCTGGGCCTCGTCGAACCAGTCGTCGCCGAACTGGGCCCGCAGCGCGTCGGCGACGAAGCCGGGAACCCCGGCCAGCACGTCGGCGGGCGGCGCCTCGGGCGGCGTGATCAGCCGCACCCGCTCGGCGTCGGTCAGGGGCTCGGGCGCGTGGCCGCCGGTGAACAGGGCCTCGATCTGCGGCGGCTCCAGCCCGTCGAGGTGAGCCAGCGCCCCCAGCACCAGGGCGCGGCCGTCCGATCCCCCCATGGCCCAGGCCAGGCGGGCCCGGGCGCGCAGGATGTCGTAGGCGCGCTCCGCTATGGCGCGGCGGTCGCCCGAGCCGGCGAAGCGGTGGGCGCGTCCCCAGTGTTTCAGCACCTGGTCGGCCGGCGCGCGCTCGGCGGCGACCGCGTCCAGGACCTCGATGACGGCGGCGAGGCGGGCGGCTGGGGTCACGCCAGCCCGAACAGCGCCGCGAAGATCATCAGCAGCCCGGCCAGCGACACCAGGAACGCCAGCGAGCGGACGTAGGGGATGCCGAAAGCATAGAGCGGCACATAGACCACCCGGGCCCAGAAATAGAGCTGCACCCCGATGGCGGTCAGCGTCCCCTCGCGCCCCGCCACATGGGCGGCGAGCACCGCCCCGATGAACAGGGGCAGGGTCTCGTAGAGGTTCTTCTGCGCCCGCTCCAGCCGCCCGGTCACCGGCGTCGGCGGCGGCGTCGGCTCGTCGCGCGGGCCGGCGTTCCACTTCGAACCGAGCTGCTTGGTGCGGCCCATGATGGGCAGGAACACCTGGACGAGGGCCAGGACCAGGGTCCAGGCCAGCATGGTCAGCTCGGTAGTCATGGCGGTCCCTCTAGCTGCCGGTCGGGTGGTAGTTGGGCGCCTCGCGGGTGATCATCACGTCGTGGACGTGGCTCTCGCGCAGCCCCGCGCCGGTGATGCGGATGAACCGCGCCCGCGCCTGGAACTCGGCGATGGTCGGCGCCCCCACATAGCCCATGGCGGCGCGCAGGCCCCCGACGAGCTGGTGGATGATCGGCGCCATGGACCCCTTGAACGCCACCTGGCCCTCAATGCCTTCCGGCACCAGCTTGAGGGTGTCGGCGACCTCCTTCTGGAAGTAGCGGTCGGCCGACCCCTGAGCCATCGCCCCGACCGAACCCATGCCGCGGTAGGCCTTGTAGGAGCGGCCCTGGTAGAGGAACACCTCGCCGGGCGCCTCCTCGGTGCCGGCGAACATCGACCCCAGCATGGCGACCGACGCGCCGGCGGCGATGGCCTTGGCCAGGTCGCCGGAATATTTGATCCCGCCGTCGGCGATGACCGGCACGCCGCTGTCCCGCGCCGCGCGGGCGGCGTCGGCGATGGCGGTCAGTTGCGGAACCCCCACGCCCGCCACGATGCGGGTGGTGCAGATCGAACCCGGACCGATCCCGACCTTCACCGCGTCGGCGCCCGCGTCGATCAGGGCCCGGGCCCCGTCGTAGGTGGCGACGTTGCCGGCGATGACCTGGACCCGGTTGCTCTCGGCCTTGATGCGGCGCACCGCCTCGGAGACCTGGGCCGAATGGCCGTGGGCGGTGTCGATCACCACCACGTCCACCCCGGCCTCGATCAGGGCCATCGACCGCTCGAACCCGGCGTGGCCGACGGTCGAAGCGGCGCCGACGCGCAGGCGGCCCTTCTCGTCCTTGGCCGCGGCCGGATAGGCCAGGGCCTTCTCCATGTCCTTGACGGTGACCAGGCCGACGGCGCGGAAGGCGTCGTCGACCACGATCAGCCGCTCCAGACGGCGCTCCTGCAGCAGGACGCGAGCCTCGTCCTGGGTGGCGCCTTCGCGCACCACGGCGAGGTTGTCCTTGGTCATCAGGGCCGAGGCGGGCGTGTTCGGATTGACCTCGAACCGCATGTCCCGGTTGGTCAGTATGCCGACGAGCTTGCCAGTGCCGCGCTCCACCACCGGGAACCCGGAGATGCGGCGGTCGGCCTTGATCTGGCGGACTTCCGCCATCGTGGTGTCAGGGTGGATGGTGATCGGGTTGATCACCATGCCGCTCTCGTAACGTTTCACTTCCCGGACCTGGTCGGCCTGTTCGACCACCGACAGATTGCGGTGGACGACGCCCAATCCCCCGGCCTGGGCCATGGCGATCGCCAGCCTGGACTCGGTCACCGTGTCCATCGCGGACGACAGCAGCGGGATGTTCAGATCGATCTCACGCGTCAGCCGCGTAGAGGTGTCCACCTGGGTCGGCATGACTTCGGACGGACCGGGTTCGAGCAAAACGTCGTCGAAGGTAAGCCCTTCGCGAATCTCCATCAGGAGCCTCCATTTTGCGAGCGCGGTATAGCCGAGGGGTTCGATGGTGGGAAGGCGTGACACAAGTTTCCTTCGCCCCTTGAGGGAGAAGGTGGCCCGAAGGGCCGGATGAGGGGTGTCGAAGCGAAGCTTCGAAGGAAGCTGGGGTCCACCGTCGCGCGGCCCCTCATCCGTCTCGCTTCGCGATCCACCTTCTCCCCCGAGGGCGAGAAGGAAAATCTATGCATCTTCCGGCGGAACCGCCGCCCCCGCCAGCGCCTCCAGCGCCGCCGCCAGCGACCGTCCGATCACCGCCGCATCGTCCTCGGCCACCAGCCGGACGTGGAACTCCATGTCGCCCTCGTCGGTCGGATGGAAATGCTCGACGGCGTAGCCGAGCCAGCCCAGCTCCAGCATCGCCTCCAGCTGATCCAGGAAACTGGCCGGTGTGAACACCCAGCAGTGGCTGTCGACATAGCGGCCGCCCTGCAGGTCGCGCACCAGCCCCATCGCCTTGGCCCGCTTGCCCGCGACCGGCTGCAGGGTGCGGGTCAGGTCCCGCGACCAGGCTTCGGAAAGATCCACCGGCCGCGTGCCGGCGTGGCTGTCGAACACCTGGCGGATCGACGGGCGGCGATAGCCCAGCAGGTGCGCCTCGACCATCTCGCCCAGGGTGCTCTGCGGCCTCAGCAGGTCGAAGGTGAAGCGGCGGTCGGGGATGGCGAGGCCGAGCAGGCCGCCGGGGACCAGCACCTCGCGGATCTCGGCCAGCCAGCCGACCAGGTCCGGCGCGTGTTCGATCACGTGGCTGGCGACCACATAGTCCACCGTCCCGCCGACAGCGTCCTTAAGCCGGTTGTCGCCCCAGGCGATGTCGACCTCGACGATCCGGTCGGGCGAGACCTGGGCGCTGATGAAGTTGCGGCGCAGCTCGTCGGTCAGGGCGTAGTCGACATAGCGGACAGGGCCGGCCGTCTTGGCGATCAGCGGCGCGTGCGACGGCCCGATCTCCAGGCCGTTCAGCCCTGCCGGGTCCCGCGTCCCCAGCAGCCGCGTACGGCGGTCGATCAAGGCTGGCGGCCCCGGAACCCCGTGGCGACGAGGTAGAGCTCCGAGCTCTGCGCCCGGCTGGCGTTGGGCTTCACGTGCCGCACGTCCTTGAAGTGACGCTTCAGCAGCTTGAGCAGCGCCTCGGTTTCGCCGCCCTGGAAGGCCTTGGACACGAAGACGCCGCCGGGCACGAGAACCGCGATGGCGAAATCGACGGCCGCCTCGACCAGGCCGACGATGCGCAGGTGATCGGTCTGGCGATGGCCGGTCGTGTTGGGCGCCATGTCGGACATGACGATGTCGGGCGCCCCGCCCAGCCGCTCGATCAGCAAATCGCCCATCCCCGGGTCGGTGAAGTCGCCCTCGATCAGTTCGACGCCGGGCAAGGGATCGACCGGCAACAGGTCGATGCCGACCACCGCCCCTGCCCCGCGCTGCTTGACGACCTGCAGCCATCCGCCCGGCGCGCAGCCCAGGTCGATAATCTTGGATCCGCGCTTGATCAGGCGGGCCTTGTCGTCGATCTCCGACAGCTTGAAGGCCGCGCGGCTGCGATACCCTTGCGCCTTGGCCGCCTTCACATAGGGGTCGTTGAGCTGGCGCCCCAGCCAGGCCTGCGACGACTGCGACCGGTAGTCGGCCGTCTTCACCCGCTCGCCCAGCGCGGTGCTGCGGCCGCCGACCTCGCCGCGGGTGGGCAGGCGCACCATGCGGCGGCGTTCTTCGCCCGGCTTTTCTGGAGGCCTTTCGGGAGGCTTGTCGCTCATTCTGCAGCCGCGGTTTGAGGGGGGGGCCGGCGGGCGCCGGAACGGCCGCGGCGGCTGCGGTTCTTGCCGCCGCGCCCGGAGCGTTCGGCCATGAGCGCCAGGAGCAGGCCCTCGCGCAAGCCCCGGTCGGCGACACGGACCCGGGCGCAGGGCCACAGCTCCTGCACCGCCTGCAGGATCGCCGCCCCGGCCAGGACCAGATCGGCCCGGTCCGGCCCGATGCAGGGCTGGGCGGCGCGGCCGGCGACGGAGAGGGTCAAGAGATGGTTGGCGGCGGCGTCGCAGTCGTCCCGCGTCATCCACAGGCCGTCGATGCGGCCGCGATCATAGCGCCTCAGCCCCAGGTGCATGCCGGCCAGGCTGGTGATCGCCCCGGAGGTGCCGACCAGATGGGCCCGCCCCTCGGAGAAGGTCTGGCGCAGGCCCTCGGCGTTGGTGAAGTCCTCGATGTGCTCGCGCACGTGGTCGACCATGGCGCGGAACCAGGCCTGGTCGGCCGGCTCGCCCTCCGGGAATCGCTCGGCCAGGGTGACCACGCCGACGGGAATCGACAGCCAGGCCTTGATCGGCAGGCGGTGCGGCGGCGGCGGGCGGCGGGCGGGGTCGAGGCAGTCGTCCTTGAGGTCGACCCACGACAGCTCGGTCGAGCCGCCGCCCACGTCCACCACCAGGGCGGCGTCGGCCTTGCGGTCCAGCAAGGTCACGCAGCCGGCGACCGACAGCTGGGCCTCCTCGCGGGGGCTGATGATGCGCAGCTTCAGCCCGGTCTCGCGCTCGACGCGTTCGACGAACTCGGGCCCGTTGCTGGCCGAGCGGCAGGCCTGGGTCGCCACGGCGCGGACCTTCAGCGTGCGGCGACGGCGCACCTTCTCGGCGCAGATCTTCAGCGCGGCCATGGCCCGCTCCATCGCCGCCTCGTCCAGCCGGCCGGTCCGCGACAGGCCGTCGCCCAACCGCACGATGCGCGAAAAGGCCTCGACCACGCGAAAGCCATGGCCGGCGGGGCTGGCGATGAGCAGGCGGCAGTTGTTGGTGCCCAGATCGAGGGCGGCGTAACAGGGCGGCGTGGAGCCCCCACGAAGTTGAGTCCCGTCAGGCGGCAGCGCCTGCGTATCGGTCATGGGACCCCGCTCCTGTGGGCGCCTCAAAAAGCGGCATACGCGCCGCACCAGCGCCCTGGTTTCGTCCGGGAGCGTAGCAAGCCCGTCCGCCCTTGCGAACCCTGCTTCATCGACCTGTCACGACTGCGACCATCCGTTCATCGCACTGTCAGGCGAATAGGGCCAAGCTCATGCACATGGACATGCCGCTCGCCAAGTTTGGTATCGGCCAGGTGGTCAAGCACCGGCTGTTCCCCTTCCGGGGCGTGATCTTCGACGTCGATCCGGAGTTCGCCAACACCGAGGAGTGGTGGGCCTCGATCCCCGAGGACATCAGGCCCAGGCGCGACCAGCCGTTCTACCACCTGCTCGCCGAGAACGATCAGAGTTGCTACGTCGCCTATGTCTCCGAGCAGAACCTCCTGCCCGACGAGAGCGGCGAGCCGATCGGCCACCCCAAGGCCTCGCAGATGTTCGACGAGGACCAGGGCGCCTACCGCCTGCGCAGCCAGGTGCGGAACTGATCTGATCCGATACCGCTCATCCCCGCGGAAGCGGGGTGGTTGGACCTACCCTCTCCTCAATTGCGCCGCCCACCCCGGCGTGCGACAGATTCAGCCTCCGCAGATCGGCCGCAAGAGCCGCGTCGCGGTGGGAGGAACACCATGGGTAACCGCCGCGCGCGGCGCGCATTTCTAGTCGGCCTGGCGCTGGTCCTGGCCGCGCCCATCGGGGCGAGCGCTCACCATTCCGGGGCCATGTTCGACCGCGAGAAGACCGTCAGCACGTCGGGCGTGCTGAAGGAGGTCGACTGGAGCAATCCCCACATCCACCTGGTCCTCGAGACCGGGGCGGCCGAGAGCTGGTGGTTCGAGGGCAATCCCCCCGCCTGGTTCCAGCGGGCGGGCGTCAAGCGCGCCGACTTCGCCAAGGGCCTGACCCAGAAAGTCACCATCGAACACCACCCGCTGAAGGATGGCCGCCCGGGCGGCTCCCTGGTCGCGGTCGTCTACGCCGACGGCAGCCGCATCAAGGTCGAGTAGGAGCCGTCCCATGACATCCCGGATTCTCCCCCTGGCCCTGACCCTGGCCGCCGCCGGCGCCGCCTCCATCGCCTGGGCCGCGGCCTCGGCGCCGCGGATCGACGGCCACCCCGATCTCAACGGCGGCTGGTTCTCTGGATCGGGCACCGTGCCGCCGATCGAATTCGAGACCAAGAGAGCCGCGGACGGCTCGATCGACCTGACCCGGGCGGCGGTCCAGCCCCAGGCCGACAAGATCCGTGCGGTGGGCCGGCCCCAGGAGGCCACGGCCCCCAAGTACCAGCCGAAGTTCCAGGCCACGGTCGACGCCAACTGGAAGAACCTGTCCAAGACCGACCGGGTCTACAACTGCGGCTCGCCCGGCCTGCCGCGGATCGGCGCCCCGCAGAAGATCGTCCACACGCCCAAGGAGATCATCTTCCTCTACGCCGACATCGCCGGGATGGTCTGGCGGGTCGTCCCCCTGCAGGCGCCGGCCGGGCCGGGCGACAACGATCCCTCCTATTACGGCGACGCCCGCGCGCGCTGGGTCGGCGACACCCTGGTGGTCGAGACCACCAACTTCAGCGACGAGACCTGGTTCGGCGAGTTCGGCTACCTGCACAGCGACAAGATGAAGGTCACCGAGCGGCTGACCCGCCGCGGCGACGCCATCGACTATGACGTGACGGTCGAGGACCCCGGCGTGCTGACCGCGCCCTGGGTCAAGCCGCGCCAGACCATGACCCTGGCCACCTCGCCCCTGCTGGAGCCGCCGCCCTGCCGGATCGACCCCGAGCGCGAGACCGACAGGCCCGACGGCAGCTTCCACGGGCAGAGGTTCTGATTCCGTTCATCCCCGCGGAAGCGGGGACCCACTCTTTGGCTGGGAGTGCGACGGCTAGACCTGGGTCCCCGCTTCCGCGGGGATGAGCGGGATTATGGTCAGTAGTTCTTCCTGAACCGCACCGACAGCCTCGCGTCCCCCTGCGTCCCCACGGTCGAGACCAGGGAGAAGTTGCGGCGCACCCGCCATTCGACCTGGGCGGTCGGGCCGTTGCGGCCGCCGCCGGTCAGCTCGAGATAGACGTCGTCGGTGACGTACTTGCCCCCCGAAACGGTGGCGGCCGAGCCGTTGCCGCCGCCCGATACCGCCAGGCGGTCGAGGCGGGCGAACTGGCGCAGCCCCCCCAGCACGTCGAAGCCGCCGCCGGTGGCCAGCGCGGTCACCGCCGAGGCGAGCTGCGCGGCCTCCAGCGGCGACAGCTGCGAGGCCGAGCGGCCGAACAGCACCTGCGACAGCACCTCGTCCTGGGGCAGGACCGGGACGGACGACAGGGTGATCTCCGGCCGCGCCGCCGTGCCCTGGACGCGGACCACCGCCCTCAGGGTCGGGTCCTCGCGGGTGGCGGTGAGGTTCAGCCGGATGGTCTCGGCGCGCGAGCCGAGGCGGATCGTGCCGCTCTCATCGAACTCGAAGCGCTTGCCGGCGAACTGGTAGTCGCCGCGCACCACCCGGGCCGTGCCGGTCAGCTCAGGCGCGGCGGTGGTGCCGCCGACCTGGGCGTCGAGGGAGAACTCGGCGTCGAGGCCGTTGCCCTTGACCAGCAGCCCCCGCGCCGCCCGGATGCTGACGTCCAGCGCGATCTGGGGCCCCCGGGCGCGCACCGGCGTCGGCTCGTCGTTGTCCATGCCGGGCTTGTTGATCTCGATGACGTCGAGGGGGACCACCCCCGTAGGGACCGGCGGGTTGGCGGTGATGTCGGCCCGGTCGACGGTGAGCGCCCCCTCCAGCCTGGCCTTGCCGGCGGCGTCGCGGCTGACCACGACCTTGCCCGAAGCGCTCGCCCGCGCCAGGTCGTTGTCGAGCAGGCGGAAGCGCTGCAGCTCCAGGGTCAGGGACGAGACCCCGGTCTCGGTCAGGTTCAGCGTCCCCGCGCCGGTCATCTGGCCGCCCTGGCCGTCGTCGCCGGTCAGGCGGCGCACCTGCACCTGCTCCAGGTCGAAGCTGGCCTGGGCCGCCAGGTTGCGCAGGTCGAGGCCGGTGCCGGAATCCTGGAAGCGCCCGCCTTCGATCGAGGCCTGGCCGGTGGGCTTCAGGCTGTTGAGCGTGCCCGACAGCGTCGCCTGCACCGACCCCTTGCCGGACAGGGCCCGCCCGCCGCCCGCGAACAGGTCCCACAGGGGGCGCAGTTCGCCCTCGGCGTCGAACGACCCGCTGACCGGGCGGTTGCGCACCAGCGCGATGCGGAACGGCGCCGCCGTCGCCTCGGCTGGGATGTCGAGGTCGAGCTTGGAGGTCAGCCCCTGCGGGTTCGACGCCGCGCCGGTGATCCGCACCCGGGTGTCGGCCAGGGTGGCGCGCACCTGGGCCGAGAGGGCCACCTCGGCCGGGGCGTCGCGGTTGCGCCCCCCCTCGATGGCGGCCTGCAAAGAGCCGGTCAGGCGCTGGCCCTGGCCGTTCAGGGTCAACTCGCCATTGACCTTGCCCATGTAGTCGGAAGCGAAGGCGGCGATGTCGACGCCGGTGACCGACCCGTTGGCGGTCAGAACCTCACCCGTCTGCCGGGCGTCGAGGTCGGCGCGCCCGGCCCCGACGGCGGCGCGCAGCCGCGCTTCGGCCAGGCCCGGGCCAAAGCGCAGCACCGCCGGCTCCAGCATGCGCACCTCGGCCTGGCGCACGCGGCCGGCCCCGGACAGGGCGATCTCGCGCACGGTGGCCGCCCCCTGGCCAGTCTGGGTCAGGACCCCGTCGCCCGCGAAGCGCCAGGCGGTGGGCTGGTCGCCGGCGGTGGCGAGTTGGAACGGCAGCCGGTTCCACGGCCCCGCGGCCCGCAGGCGCACGGCCTTCAGGGCGATGGTCGAACCCGGCAGGGCGACGTTCGCCCCGTCCAGCGCGATATTGGCGACGGCGCCGCCCGCCTGTTCGGCGATCTTCACCGTCCCGGCCAGACGGCCCGCGGAGAGGAAGGCGCCCGGTCCGGCCGCCACGGTGAGGTCGGCGGTCGAGGGCGCGCCGTCGCGCAGAGCCAGGGCGCCGGAGGCCTTCACCCCGCCGGCGTCGGCGACGATCTCGTTCAGGTCCAGGCCGCCCTCGACGAAGCGGAAGGCGGCCCTGGCGCTGGCGGGGCCCCATTCGCTGGGGCCGGTCACGGCGACGCGGCCGGTGACCCCGTCTTCGACCGCGGCGGACAGCTCAAGGTGGGCCGGCGTGATCACCAGCCGTCCGGCGTCGAGGGAGGCGAGGTCGGCGTCGAGGTCCAGCGTGGGGGCGGAGAAGCGGCCGCCGACGGTCCCGGTTCCCTTGGCCTCGCCCGCGATCTCGAAGGGGCCGACCCCGAACGGGCCCTGGGCGCTCCAGTCCAAGGCCAGCATCAGGGCGCCGTCGTCGTTCATGGTCCCGGTCGTGGCGGCCTGGATCGCCGCGCCGGTGGTCTGAGAGCGGGTGATCAGCAGGCCGGGCCCGCCATAGGTGGCCGCGCCGACCAGCTTGGGCGTCGGCCCCAGCAGCCGGTCGAGTTCGGGATAGCCGGTGGCGAAGGCCTCGCCGCGGGCGTCGAACACCAGGTCCCACGGGTTCCTGCCGCTTTGCCGGGCGGTCCAGCCCGCCAGCACCCGGCCCGTCGCGCCGGGGTGGGCCCGCTCCAGGCGCGACAGGGCGAGGTCGCCCTTCAGGGACAACTGACCCAGGATGCTGCGGTCGCCGGCCGCGTTGAGCTGCAGCCCGGCCCCATCGACATCGAGCCGGCGCACCAGCAGCCGGCCGCCGTCGAGGCGCGAGCCGTCCAGCCTGATGCGCGGCGACGGGCCGAGCAGGACCGCCAGCAGCTCCTCCCCCGCCCCCCCGACCGTGGTCAGGTCTGTCTGCAGGCGGAACTCGCCGCGGGTGTGGCTGATGGTGGTCGGGCCGGCGGCGCGGGCCAGGCGGTAGTCGTATTGGTCGAGGCCCTCCAGCTGGGCGCGGCCGGCCCAGGTCCAGCGGTTCAGGTCGCCGGCGAAGGTCCCGGCGTGACGGGCGGCGCCGGCCTGCAGTTCAGGGATCCAGCTCGCGAAGCGGCTGACATAGGCCTGCAGGTTCAGCCCCGCCGTGCGGCGGGCGCGCCAGTCCACCGGCCCGTTCGCCAGGACATAGGCCTCCTTGGCGCGAAGGGAGCCGTCGATCTGGTAGACGTCGCCCCGGATCTGCCGGGCCGTCAGGGCCAGCCGCGCCTCCGGGCCGACCTTCGAGGCCACCCAGGTGGTCAGGGTCGAGGCGTCGAGGAGCACGCGGGCGTTCAGGGTCGCGCCCTGTTTGCTCCAGGCGCCGTCGGCGACCACCGGCCGCCGCGCCCCGGACTCGGCCACCACCGACAGCTTGCCGGCGTCGGCCAGGGAGCCGTCGACACGGGCGCGGATGAACAGCCGCCGGTCCGCGGGCAGGCCCAGGGCCCCGGCCAGCGCCCCGCCCGCCCCCTCGACCGCGTCGGCCCGGACCAGCATCGCGCCCTTAGGGTCGATGTCGAACAGCACGGCCAGGCCGTCGCCGGCGTGCAGGCGGCTCTGGGCGTCCAGCTTGCCCTTGGCCGCGCCGTTCTGGGCGATGTCGGCCTGGGCGGTGACGTCCCATACCCCCTGGCGCACGGAGAAGGCTGGCAGGGTCTCCAGCCGCACCCGCACCTCGTCGAGCGCCACCGACACCCGGGCGCTTGGACCCCCGCCGGTGTCGGGCGCCACGACCGGGCGGCGCAGCACCTGGATCGCCCCCGCAGTGAGGCGCTCGACGTGGACCTGGCGCAGGATCATCTCGAGGGGACGCCAGCGGATGGCGATGTCGCGGCCCTGCACCCACGGGCCCTTGGCGTCGGCGACGGCGAGGCGCCGGACCGTGAAGGCGCCGAAGATGTCGCCCTCCAGCCCCTCGACCCGCAGGCGGCCCAGACGGCCGATCTTCTGGTTGTCGAGCAGGCGGGTCACCACGACCCGGCCGGGATCGGTCAGCACGCCCAGCCGCACGGTCAGGCCGGCGAGCAGCACCAGGACCAGCAGGGCGAAGAAACCGGCGGTGCCGACCCGCCGCCGGCGCCGGCGGCGGGCGATGTTCCTGAGCCGGTGGGCGCGGTGAGCCTCCTCCTCCGGCGTCATCTCCGGGGCGTCAGGCGGCGGCGGGGGCGCGTGCGTGCTCAAAAGCTCTGCCCGATCGAGACGTACAGCTGGAAGAGCCCCTCGCCCTTGACCCGCTGCAGGGGCGTGGCGACGTCGACGCGGATGGGGGCGAAGGCGAGGTTGTAGCGCAGGCCGAGGCCGACGGCGTAGCGGACGGCGCCGAAGTTGGGGTTGACCGCCTGGCCGACCGAACCGGCGTCGACGAAGGCCACGGCGCCGATGGTCTGGGTGAAGTTGTGGCGCACCTCGGCGGACGCCTCGAACAGCGACAGGCCCCCCTGCGGGTCGCCGTCGGGGTACTTGGGCCCGACGCTCTGGTAGCCGTAGCCGCGCACCGAGCCGCCGCCGCCGGCGTAGAAGCGGTCGAAGGCCGGCACCGACCGGTAGCTGCCGCCGACGATGGAGCCGAGCCTGACCCGGCCGGCGAGCACCGTCTTGGCCCCCCCGACCGGCAGGTAGGCCGAGACCTGGGCCTGGGAGCGGGCGTAGATCAGGCCGTCCTCGCCGGTGACGAAGGTCGGCTCCACCCGGGCTTCGGCGCGCCAGCCGCGGGTCGGGTTCAGGGGGTCGTCGGACCGGTCCAGCGCCAGGGCCAGAAGCCCCTTCAACGCCACCAGGTCGAGGGCGCCGGTGCCCCCGTCGTCGACGGTATGGTTGTCGTTGACGTGGCTCTGCACCAGCGAGACGCCGCGGGTGAAATAGGTGGTGCGGCCGTAGCGGTTGGTCAGGTCGGCGCGCAGAGCCTGGCCGAACTGGTCGTAGGCGTTGGTGGTGTCGCGGAAGGCCTCGGCCGTCAGCTTCAGGGTCCGGCCCGGGCGGCGCCAGTGCGGCAGGCTCAGATCGACGCCCAGCCGGCCGCCCAGTTCGCCGTAGCGAGCCTCCAGCGCCAGGGTGTCGGCGCGGCCGAGTCGGTTGAAGAACGACAGCCGCAAGGACCCGTCCGCCCCTTCGGTGGTGGAATAGCCGGCGCTGACCTCCAGCGAGCGCGGTCGCCGGTCGGCCAGCCCGACCACCACCGGGCGCCGGCCCTGGGGATCGGTCTGCGCCGCCGGGGCCAGGGCCACCGTCACCTGGTCGTAGACCTGGGCGTCGAGCAGGCGCCGCTCCAGCTCGGCCACGGCGTTGGGCGTGTAGAGGTCGCCGCCCTTCCAAGGGGCCAGGTTGTTGACCCAGCCCGGGCGGGTGCGGCCCGCCGCCTCCAGCCGGATCGCGCCCAGGCGGACGGGGGCGCCGGCGGCGATCTTGAAGGTCGGGCGAACGGTCTTGTCGGCGTGGTCGACGATCACCTCGCGCGGCTGGGCCACCGCGTCGGCGTGGCCGTAGAACTGCAGGGCCGCCACCGCCCGCCCCTCGGCGTCGAGGATGTCGGCGGCCCGGCCGGGGGCGCCGGGCACGATGTCGAGGGCCTCCAGGGACGCGGCCTTCGCCGCGACGCCCGGTTCGGGCGCGATCCAGTCCACCTTCGGGTCGGCGAACAGGAAGCGCGTGCCCGGGGTGACCTTGATGAAGGCCGGCGGCTGGTCGCCCTCGCCGATATCCGGCTCGATGACGCTGGCGTAATAGGCCTCGGAGCGCAGCAGCGCCTCGGCGTTGTCGGCGGCGTCGCGGGCCCGGCGGCGGGACTCCAACCGGTTGGCGGGGGCCGCGCGCTGCTCGCCCACGGCGCGCTCGATGGCCGCCTTGAGCGCGCGGTCGTCCACGCCGTCCACCCGGGCCGCCCGCTCGGCGGGGGCGGCCCAGACGAAGGCCGGTCCCGCCAGAGCGCAGGCGACGACCGCGGTCGCGAGGGCGAGCCTTACCGATGCCAAACGTCCGTTCCCTGCCCTACGCAAACTCGGCCACGGGCCGGGAATCGGCTCCGGCGCACCGCCTCAGTCCGCGCTAGAGGCCGTTTATGACGAAACGTGGGACAGAAGGGAAAGATGCTGCACCACGGACGAATGCGCCGCTGGCGCGTTAGGCATCAGATCGGCCGCAGATCGCGGCCTGTTTCGCTCGCATCCGGTCCGGGCTTTTGCTCTAAACGGTCCGATTGCGTGAAAAAGGGGGGTCTGTTTGCGGCTTTCGCTGATGAGACACCGGGCCCGCAGGGATCGGCGCGTGCTCGCGCTGGCCGCCGCAGCCGCCCTGGCGGCGCCGCAACTGGCGACGGCCCAGATCGCCCGAATCTCAGATAGCGATCTTTCGCGGCTGTCTCTGGAGGAACTCGGCCAGATCGACGTGACCACGATCTCGCGCCGCCCAGAGCCCCTGGCCGTCGCGCCGGGCTCCATCTACGTCATCACCAATGACGACCTGCGTCGTTCGGGCGCCCTTAGCCTGCCGGAGGCCCTGCGGCTGGCGCCCAACCTGAACGTCAACCGGGTCGACGCCCTGGACTATTCGATCAGCGCCCGGGGCTTCGCCAGCCAGGAAGCCGCCCAGAAGCTGCTGGTGATGATCGACGGCCGCAGCGTCTATTCCACCCTGCTTTCCGGCGTGTTCTGGGACCAGCACCACGTCGTGCTCGACGACGTGGATCGCATCGAGGTGGTCTCCGGCCCAGGCGGGTCGCTGTGGGGCGCCAACGCGGTCAACGGGGTGGTCAACGTCACCACCCGCAGCGCCATGGACACCCAGGGCCTGCTGGCCAGCGCCGCGGCCGGGACGCTCGATAGCGACTTGCGGCTGCGCTACGGCGGTCGCATCGGCGACAACGCCGCCTTCCGCGTCTACGGGACCGGGGTGGTGCGGGGCGACCTGAAGCGGGCGAACGGCGCCAGCGCCCGCAACGGTTGGGACTCGGCCCAGGCCGGCTTCCGCTTCGACTGGAGAGGAACCGCCGACGACCTCACCGTCCAGGGCGACATCCATGACGGCTCCATCGAAGAATCGCTCGGGGCGACCTCGGGCTATGTGCGTGGGGCCAATGTGCTCGGCCGCTGGACGCACCAGTTCGGCCGGGGCGGCGAGTTGCAGGTGCAGGGCTACTACGACCGGGTTCGGCGCGAGGCGAACCTGATCAACGACGCTCTCGACATCTGGGACATCCAGCTCCAGCACGCCTTCGCGCTCGGTTCACGGCACCAGCTGATGTGGGGAGCCGGCTACCGGATCATCGACGACGCCTTCCGGCCCGTCTTGGGGCCCCAGCTGCTCGACCCTGCCGCCAGGCGCGTGACCATAGCCAACGCCTTCGTCCAGGACGAAGTCGCCCTGTCGTCCAACCTCACGCTCACCCTCGGCCTCAAGGCCGAGAACAACAGCTACACCCAGACAGAACTGATGCCGAACGTCCGCCTGGCCTGGCGGGCGACCGACGACCAGATGCTGTGGGCCTCGGTGTCGCGGGCGATCCGCAACCCCTCGCGGGTGGAGCGCGATTTCTCCATCCCCGACGTTGTGGTCCCGGGCGTCTTCGGCGCCGAGACGCTGATCGCCTACGAGGCCGGCTACCGGGCCCAGCCCCTCGAGAAGCTGACCTTTTCGGCCTCGGCCTTCTGGAACGACTACGACGACCTGCGCACCAACGACCTCACGCCGCCCGCCCGCCTGCCGATCTTCGTCGGCAACAGCATGCGCGGGCGGGTCCTGGGGATGGAGCTGTGGGGGACTTATGATGTCCGGCCGTGGTGGCGGCTCAACGCCGGCTTCACCGCCATCGCCAAGCGCTTCGAACTGAAGCCCGGAAGCCTCGACATCGCCCAGTTCGAGTCCGGCGGCGCCGACCCCGGCTACTGGGCCAAGCTCGGGTCGCAGTTCCGGTTGTCGCGCGATGTCGATCTCGACGTGCGGCTGCGCTACGTCGACGACGTGCCTGAGCTGAACGCCTCCGGCTACCTGGGCGCCAAGGCCTATGCCGAGGCCGACGCCCGCATCGCCTGGCGCGTGAAGCCCAACCTGGAGCTGGCCCTGGTCGGCAACAATCTGCTGCAGGCCCAGCATGCGGAGGCCAGCGAGGACCGGCGCAGCGAAATCCCGCGCAGCGCCTTCGTCAGCCTGCGCTGGACGCGTTGAGGTGAAAGCCCGCCGCCTCTCCTGCTGCGCGCGACTGTCCGCCCTGGCGGCGGTCTCGGCCTGCGCCCTGGCCCCGGCCGGAACCGCGGCCGCGCAAGGGGCGTCCGAATATGCGGTCAAGGCGGCCTACCTCTACAAGTTCGCCCCCTTCGTGGAATGGCCGCCAGCGTCGCTGCCGGTCGGCACGCCGCTCCAGGTCTGCGTGGTCGGCCCCGTCACGTTCGGGCAGGTGCTGGACGCCGCGGTCTCCGGCCAGAGCGTGGGCGACCACAAGGTCGAGATCCGCCGCCTCGCCAAGGTGGAAGGCCGCGTCGCCTGCCATGTCATGTATGTGCGCAAGTCCGCCGGCCAGTCGGTGGCCGAGGCCCTGACGGCGGTGCAGGGCGCCCCGGTGCTGACCGTGACCGACAGCGCCGACGGGGACGGCCCGCGCGGCATCCTGCATCTGGTGGTCGCCCAAAAGCGGGTCCGCTTCGAGGTCGATCCGGGCGCGGCCGCGGGGAACGGCCTGACGATCAGCTCCAAGCTGCTCGGCCTGGCCCTTGCTGTCCGGGCGAGGGGCTAGCCGCATGCAACTGGGCAAAGCCGGATTGGAACGACGCAAACTCTCCTTCGTCATGATGGCGGTGGCCATACTGCTGCTGAGCGGGCTGGCCCTCGCCGCGGTCAATGAGCGGGCCTACCGCAACAATCGGACGCGCGAGACCGGGGTGCAGGCCGACATCCTCGCCGCCAGCGTCACCGCCGCCCTGGCCTTCGACGACAGGAAGGCCGCCCAGGGCTACATCGACGCCCTCAGCGTCAATCCGCAGCTGCAGTCGGCCACCATCTACGACCTGCGCGGCCGGGTGTTCGCCAGCTTCAGCCGAGGGGGCGAGGCGGCCGCGCCCCCGCCCCCCTCCGCTTCACCGGCGAGCACGCGCTGGATCCGCGGCGGGCGGCTGCAGATCGTGCGGCCGGTGTCGGAGAACGGCACCGTGCTGGGGCGGGTGTTCCTGTCCACCGTGCCCGAGCCGCTCCAGGTCACTTTCGCGCGCCATGGGGGCGCCTCCCTGCTGGTGGTCATGTCCCTGTTGTTCATGGCCCTGCTGGGCCGGGCCTACAGGGCGCTCGACCGGCGCGCGGCCGAACTGGCCCGGGTCAATGAGGACCTCAGGCGCGCGGCGCTGGAACGCGAGCGCGCCGAGGAGGCCCTGCTGCAGGCCCAGAAGATGGAGGCCTTGGGCCAGCTCACCGGCGGCATCGCCCACGACTTCAACAACCTGCTCCAGGCCATGCAGGGCGGGTTCGACCTGATCCGCCGCGCGCCGGAAGACGGCAAGCGGGTGGCGCGGCTGGCCGAGGTGGGGCTGCAGGCCGCCGAGCGCGGCCACAAGCTGACCTCGCAGCTGCTCGCCTTCAGCCGCGCCTCGCAGCTGCAACTCAAGCCGCTGGTCGTGTCCGAAGTGGTCGAGGGCATGTCGTCCCTGCTCTCCTCGACGGTCGGCCCCATGGTCGAGGTCCGTCTCGACCTCGACAGCGCGCCGATCCCGGTCCTGGCCGATCCGACCCAGCTGGAGATGGCGGTCCTGAACCTGGCCGTGAACGCCCGCGACGCCATGGCCGAGGGCGGGGTGCTGACCGTATCGCTGAAGCCCGTCGAGGTCCGGGGCGACCCGGAGCTTGAGGACGACACCTATCTGGAGCTCTGCATCGCCGACAACGGCCCCGGGATGGACCCCGAGGTGCGGGCCCGCGCCTTCGAGCCCTTCTTCACCACCAAGGGGGTCGGCCACGGCACGGGCCTGGGCCTGGCCCAGGTCTACGCCATGGCCCGGCAGTCAGGCGGCACGGCGCGCATAGCCAGCGAACCCGGCCAGGGGACGACCGTCTCGCTCATGCTGCGCCAGGCCCGCGACGTGGACCCGGCGCCGCCGCCCGAGCCCACGCCGGCCGACCGTGTCCCCCAGGGGGTCACCCTCAAGAGGGTGCTGGTCGTCGACGACGACGCCGAGGTCCGCTCCCTGCTGGGCGAGCTCCTGCGGGCGCTGGGGCACAAGGTGACCGAGGCGCCCGACGGCCCCACGGCGCTGCGGCTGCTGGAGGGGGCGGCGCCGGACGTGATGCTGGCCGACTTCGCCATGCCAGGGATGAACGGGGCTGAGCTGGCCACCGCCGCCCTGGCCCGTTGGCCGCGCCTGCCGATCGTCTTCGCCAGCGGCTATGCCGACATCGCCCAACTGGAGGCCTCGGTGGGCAACGGCGCGTCCATCATCCGCAAGCCCTTCACCCTGGAGACCCTCAACGCCGCCATCGAACGGGCCGGGGCGCGATAAAAGTTCCGTCGGAGCGTGTCGCCATCGCCCCGCCCCGTCCGTCCTCGGGACAGAACAGCGGTTCTGAACAAACACCAGGAAGGAGATGACGATGAAGTTCATGGTTCTGGTCAAGGCCAGCAAGGCGTCCGAAGCCGGCGAGATGCCGAGCGTCGAGCTCATGACCGAAATGGGCGCCTACAACCAGCGCCTGCTCGACGCCGGCGTGCTCGTCGCCGGCGAGGGCCTGCACCCCAGCTCCAAAGGCGCCCGCGTCCGCTTCTCCGGCGACGACCGCGCCGTGATCGACGGCCCCTTCGCCGAGACCAAGGAGCTGATCGCCGGCTTCTGGATCTTCAACGTCGGCTCCCTTCAGGACGCCATCGACTGGATCAAGCAGGCGCCGAACCCCATGCCCGGCGAGGACAGCGAAATCGAGATTCGCCAGATCTTCGCCGCCGAGGACTTCACCACCGCCACCCCCGAAATCCTCGAGCACGAGGCGCGCATGCGGGCCCAGGTCGAGGGGAAGGCTTAAGAGGCCCCCTCAGTCGGCTTCGCCGGCAGCTCCCCCGCTGCCGCAGGGGAGCAGACTGGACGCCTCTCCTCCTCCCCTGCGAAGCGGGGGAGGAGGCCCGGAGGGCCGGTGGGGGCGCATATTCTCCCTCAGTCCCCGTCGGCCAGGTGCTGCAGCACGGAAGCCAGGTGGGGCGTGACGGCGGACAGGTCGTCCCCGTCCAGGGGCGGGACCTCCAGCATGCGGTGCAGGATGGCCGTGCCCATCATCAAGGCCATGATCAGGGCGGCCCGCACCTCGGCGTCCGGCCCCTCCAGACTGGCGGCGATCGGCTTGATGAACCGCTCCTCCACGTCGCGCTTGACGATGCGGGCGGCGGTCGGCGAGGCGGCCGACCAGATGGCGGTGTTGATCGTCTCGTAGCGGTGATGGGCCGGGTCGTTGCGGAAGGCCGCCTCGGCCATCCGCTCGCCGAAGGTCTTAGGGTCGCCCACCCCGTGCTCGGGGGCGACGAGTTCGGTGGTCAGCACCCGCTCGAACAGGCCCTCCTTGGAGCCGAAGTAGCGGATGACGAGGGCCGGATCGATACCGGCGGCGGCGGCCACGTCGCGCAGGGACACCTGTTCATAGGCGCTGCTCATGAAGCGCACCCGAGCGGCCTCGATGATGGCCTCGCGGGTCGCCTCGGCGTTGCGGCGGCGCTTCGGAGCGGTCTGGGGTGCGGCCTTGGGAGCGTCCTTGGGCATCCCGGTCTTTCGCTGACGGCCTCGGGTTTGGCGAGCCTATTCGCGCAATGGGCCGGGAAAAAGGTCAGCCGGCCCGCTTGGGGAAGCTCGCCCAGTAGCGGGCGAAATCGGCCACTGCGGCCTCGCTCCACAAGGTGACCTCCTTCTTGATCAGCTCGCCCCGCGGTTCGGTGTGCAGCTTGACCAGGTCGTCGGTCGTGGTCAGGCGCGCCTCCAGGAACCGATAGACGGCGGTGTTGAACAGCTCGGATTGCTGCCGGGGCACGATCACTTCGAAGCGCACGATCGTACTCTCCTGGGACGGTCGCCCCGCCCCTGCAAGCCGCCGGCCAACGACCCCGCTTCAGTATCGAGCCCTCAAGGTCACGCCGACCGTCCGCTGGTCGCCGGGCGTGCCGATGACCAGCCCCGAGTTCCCGGTCTGCACCGTGACGAACTGCAGGTAGGTCTCGTCGAACAGGTTCTTGACCCAGAAGGACGCGTCCCAGTTTCCGGTGGTCCTGAAGCCCGTGCGCAGGTTGAAGACCAGCGATTGCGGCAGCCGCGTGTAGATCGAGGTCGAGGCGTCCGAGTAGTAGGGCGAGCGGAACGCC
>DAICXL010000036.1:0-22020 GCA_027312185.1 Caulobacterales bacterium
GAAACGCCAAACCGCAGGGATCAGAGACGCACTTCCAATGGAAAAATCCGAACTGCCGCAAGGCGAAATCTCCGGCACCGTGCTGCTCTACTCGCGACCGGAGCCGCTGAACCCCGACCTCCACGGCAAGCTCGGCGTCAAGCGCCAGGACAATCCGTTCGGCTTCGCCGCCACCACCCACCTGATCCCGCTCACCGTCACCGAGTTCCAGCCGGCGTCGATCAGCTATCCGATCATCTTCGTCGGCGACGAGTACACCCCGGTGGCGGTGATGGGCCTCAAGGAGGGCGAGAACCTGTTCATCTCCCCCAACGGCGCCCAGGACCCCGACGCCTATATCCCCGCCTACATCCGCCGCTATCCGTTCGTGTTCGCCAACGACCAGACGAGCGACCGGATGATCCTGTGCATCGATCGCGGCGCCAGCATCTTCGACGAGAAGGGCGGCGACCAGCCCCTGTTCGTCGGCTCCGAGCCCAGCGACTACACCAAGGCCGCGATGGACTTCTGCCGCGAGTTCGAGAACGAGCGCCACCGCACCGACGACTTCGTGAAGGTGCTGCGCGACGCCGACCTGTTCGAGGTCAAGCAGGCCATGTTCACCCCCCGCGCGCCCGACGGCACGGCCGGCGAGCCGCAGATGCTGGCGGAATATTTCGCCGTCTCGGAAGAGAAGCTGGCCAAGCTGCCCAAGGAAAAGGTGCTCGAGCTGTTCGAGAACGGCGCCTTGATGCAGATCTATTCCAGCATGGTGTCGCTGCTGAACTGGGAGCGCCTGCTGACTCGCGCGATGACCCGCCAGACCGCCGCGGCCAACCTGAACTAGAGCCTCAACGGCGCGCGAAGACGGAGCGGGTCAGGCAGGAGAAGACCAGCCGGCCTGCTTCGTCGAGCAGGTCGTGCTGGGCGATGATCAGGCCCTTGTCGTCGCCGACGGGGTCCTTGCCCAGCACGGTCATCCGCCCGCGCAGCAACTCACCCGACGGCGGCCTGCGCATCCAGCGCAGGGCGTCGACGGCCAGGCGCTTGGTCTGGGCCCACTCCCCAGCCGCCTCGGCGTCCATCCGGCTCCACAGGGCGTAGAGGAAAGATTCCGGCGCGCCCTCTTCCGGGGTCCAGCTGGGGACGAAGACGCGGCAGAACTGGTCCAGGGCCCGGCCGTCGATCGGCGCGACGCCGAGCGACAGGACCTGTCCGACTTCCAGATCGTCGAAATGAGCGGTCACCAGCGATTCCCTTGGTTGCCCGGCGATCATGGCGGCCGGACGCCGCGCTCACAACACCGTCGTTCTGGGGCGGGTCGTTCTGGGGCCGAACGGCGCCGCGCCCGGGGCTGACGCCAGGGGCGGCGTCCGTGCTATCCTATCCGCCATGAGACACACCCTCGTCCGGGCCCTGGCGGCGGCCCTGCTCGTCGCGGTCGGCGCTTCCAGCGCCAATTCCGCCCCCGCCAAGACCGAGCACCTGGAAGTCGAGCTCGCGCCCCAGACCAGCGCGGCCGTTCCCGGCTCGACGATCTATATCGCGCTGAAGCAGAAGATCGCCCCTGGCTGGCATACCTACTGGCGCAATCCGGGCGACGCGGGCCAGGCGACCCAGATCACCTGGGAGCTGCCCCCGGGCTGGACGGCGGGCGAGATCGTGTGGCCGACACCGCAGCGGTTCGTGACCGGCCCGCTGATGAACTATGTCTATGCCAATGAGGTCTATCTGCCGGTCCCGGTCGCGGTGCCGGCCGACGCCAAGCCGGGCCAGACGGTCAATATCAAGGCCAAGGCCGACTTCCTCGTCTGCGCCGAGATCTGCATCCCCGAATCCACCGACCTCAGCCTCGACCTGCCCATTTCGGCGGGCGCGGCCCCCCTGAACCCGACGTTCGGCGACGCGATCGCCAAGACGCTCGCCGCGGCCCCGAAGGCCGAGGGCATACCGGCTGTGTTCAGCTTCGACGGGACGGCGGTCAAGCTGGCCGTCACCGGCCCGCTGGTGGCCGGCGCCGACGTCAGGAACGCCTATTTCTACCCCGACGACGGCGCCTCGCTGGAGCACGTCAAGGTCCAGAAGGCCGAGCGCGGTCCGGACGGCCTGACCCTGACCCTGGCCCCCGGCCAGGCCTTCATGGAGGGCAAGACCCCGGCCGAGATGATCGGCGTGCTCGCCCTCGACGAGGCGGCCTATGTCATCGAGGCGCAGCCGGGCCCGCTTCCGGCCGGCGCGGCGGGACTCACCCCCGCCTTGGCCACCACCAACCCCGACGGCACGGCCCTGGCCGGCGCCGCCGCGGGCGAAGCTTCGGCGGCCGGCGGCGCGGGCATGGGCCTGCTGACCGCCGCCGCCTTCGCCTTCATCGGCGGGCTGATCCTCAACCTGATGCCCTGCGTCTTCCCGGTCCTGTCGCTCAAGGCCTCGGCCCTGGCCCGTCACGCCGAGCATCCCGGCTCGGCCCGGGCGGAGGGCCTGGCCTTCCTGGTCGGCGTGGTGGCGACCTTCCTGATCCTGGCCGGCCTGCTGCTCGCCGCCCGCGCCGCCGGCCAGGCGGTGGGCTGGGGCTTCCAGCTGCAGTCGCCCATCGTGGTGGCCGGGCTGGCCCTGCTGATGCTGCTGGTCGGCCTCAACCTGTCGGGCCTGTTCGAGATCGGGACCTCGGTTCAGGGCGCCGGATCGGGCCTGACCACCAAGAGGGGGCTGGCCGGCGCCTTCTTCACCGGCGCCCTGGCCGTCGTCGTGGCCGCCCCCTGCACGGCGCCCTTCATGGCCGGCGCGATCGGCTGGGCGGCGACCCAGCCCCCGGCCGCGGCCCTGCTGGTGTTCCTGTTCCTGGGCCTGGGTCTGGCCGCGCCCTTCACCGCCCTGTCCTTCGCGCCCGGGCTGTTCAAGAAGCTGCCCAAGCCGGGCGGCTGGATGGAGGGCTTCCGCAAGGTCCTGGCCTTCCCGATGTACGGGGCCGCCGCCTGGCTGGCCTGGGTGTTCGCGGTCCAGGCCGGGCCCAACGCCCTGCCGTTCCTGTTCGCCGCCGCCATCCTGGTCGCCTTCGCCGCCTGGACCTTCGGGGTCGGGCAGAGGGCCGACAAGCCGGGCCTGCCCCGCGGCGCCGCCGCCGTGGCCATGGTGCTGGCCCTGCCGCTGCTGTGGGTCGGCGCCCAGATGAGCGCCCCCGCCCTGGCCGCTTCGACCGAGACCGCCGAGACGGGGCCGGGCATTCCGACCGAGCCGTGGTCGCCGGAGCGGGTCGCGGCCCTGCAGGCCGAGGGCCGGCCGGTGTTCGTCGACTTCACCGCCGCCTGGTGCGTGACCTGCCAGGTCAATGAGCGCACCTCCCTGGCCGGCAAGCGCGTCGCCGACGCCTTCGCCAAGACGGGCGCCGTCTATCTCAAGGCCGACTGGACCAACCGCAACGACCAGATCGCCAAGGAACTGGCCAGCCACGGCCGCTCGGGCGTGCCGCTGTACCTGGTCTACGGCAAGGCGGGAGAGCCCGCGGTCCTGCCGCAGCTGCTCACCGAGGGCGTGGTGTCCGCGGCGCTGGAGAAGGCCAAGGGGGCGTAGCAGGTCCGAAAGCCTCGTCCTTCGACAGGCTCAGGATGAGGCTTTCTACTGCACCGGCGTGGAATTCGGCCTCATCCTGAGCTTGTCGAAGGACGAGGCCGCCGCACTCACACCTCCGGCTGAGGCGGGGCGGTGATGACCTCGACGTTGTCGACCAGCAGATAGGCCATGTCGCGCAGGGCGATTTCCTGGGTGGCCGGGGTGGCGGCCTTCATCAGCTCGTCAAGCTTCTTGGGCAGGTCCTGGCTGATGCCGCGCAGGATGCACTTCAGGTCGCCGTCGGTGCCGCGCTTGGCCAGCTCCAGGTGGCCCTTCATGTCGGCGTCCGACAGGGCGGCGACCTTCTTTTCGAAGCGGTCGAGCTTGCTCAGCGGCTTGGCCGCCTTGGCTTCCTCGCGGAAGGCCTCGACGTCCTTCTGCAGGGCCTTGGCCTGGCCGATGATGCCGGCGAACAGGGGCTCGCGGGCCAGCGGGTTGGTGGCCTCGGCCGTAGCCACGGCGGGGATGAGCATGGGGGCGGCGCCAGGCTGCGGATTGAACGAAGCAAACAGCAGGGCGGCGGAAACGGCGACGTCGCAGGACATGGCGAATCCCTCAGGATAAAAAGGTCCGGTGTTTGGGCCAGTGGGCCAGCAAAGCGTTAACCGGCGGTAACTCTTGGAGCCCTGCATGACCGAAACGCCCGAACTGACCGCGGCCTGGAGCCGGTTCGACCAGGCGGCGGAGCGGGCTGCATCCACGCGCATCGCCGATCTGTTCACCGCCGAGCCCGACCGGTTGCAGCGGACCGGCGTCTCGGCCGCGGGCCTCGCCCTCGACCTGTCCAAACAGTCCTGGACCGCCGAGGGCATGGACGCCTGCCTGGCCCTGGCCGGCGTCGCCGGCGTGGAGGCCGCCCGGGCGCGCCTGTTCGCCGGGGCGGCGGTCAACACCTCGGAAGACCGCGCCGTGCTGCATCCGGCGCTGCGGGCCGGCGGCGGTGGCCGCTTTTCAGCCAAGGGCGAGGCGGTGTCCGACGCCGTCCACGCCGGCCGCGCCAAGATGAAGGCCCTGGCCGATGCGGTCCGCTCCGGCGCAGTACGCGGCGCCACGGGTGAGGCCTTCACGACAATCGTCCACATCGGCATCGGAGGATCCGACCTCGGGCCCCGACTGGTGTGGGAAGCGTTGAAGCCGCTCCAGCCGCAGATCGATCTGCGCTTTGCCGCCAATGTCGATCCGGCCGAGATCGCCGCCGCCCTGGCCGGCCTCGACCCGGCGACCACCCTCGTCGTCGCCGTCTCCAAGACCTTCACCACCCAGGAGACCCTGGCCAACGCCGAAGTCGCCCGGGCCTGGCTGCGGGCGGCCCTCGGCGAGGACGGCGCGCGAGCCCACTTCGCCGCCGTCTCCGCCGCCCCCGACAAGGCCGCCGCCTTCGGGGTCGAGCCCGACCGGGTGTTCGCGTTCTGGGACTGGGTCGGTGGGCGCTTCTCGGTGTGGTCGGCGGTGGGCCTGTCCTGCGCCATCGCGCTGGGCTGGGAGGCGTTCGAAGAGTTCCTCGCCGGCGCCGCGGCCATGGACGCCCACTTCGTCACCGCCTCCCTGGAACGCAACGCCCCGGTGCTGCTGGCCCTGGCCCAGATCTGGAACCGCAATGGCATGGCCAGGGGCGCGCGAGCCGTCGTGCCCTACGCCCAGCGCCTGCGCCTCTTGCCCGCCTTCCTCCAGCAGCTGGAGATGGAGTCCAACGGCAAGCGGGTGCGCGCCGACGGCCGGCCCGTCCTTCGCGCCACCGCCCCCGTGGTGTTCGGCGACGCCGGCACCAACGGCCAGCACGCCTTCTTCCAGCTGCTGCACCAGGGGACCGATGTGATCCCGGTGGAGTTCATCGCCGTCGCCGAGGCCGCCGACGGCCCGTCTGACATGCAGAACAAGCTCCTCGCCAACTGCCTGGCGCAGGCCGAGGCCCTGCTGGTCGGCCGCGACCACGCCGACGTCGTCGCCGAGCTGAAGGCCAAGCGCATGGCTGCGGCCGAGATCTCCGCCCTGGCCCCCCAGCGCACCTTCCCCGGCAACCGGCCCTCCAGCCTGATCCTGATGGACGCCCTGACGCCCCGGACCCTCGGCGCGCTCCTGGCCCTCTATGAGCACAAGACCTTCGTCGAAGGGGTGGTGTGGGGGATCAACAGTTTCGACCAGTGGGGCGTCGAGCTCGGCAAGTCCCTCGCCACCCGCATCCTGGGCGAACTGGAGGGCGGCGAGCGCCTGCCCCACGACCCGTCCACGGCGGTGCTGGTGGCGCGGCTAGGGTAGCGGGCCCGAAAGCCTCGTCCTTCGACAAGCTCAGGATGAGGCTTTCTACTTCCACCGCCGCCAGAGCCCGCCTCATCCTGAGCTTGTCGAAGGACGAGGCGGCCGCACTGGCGCGTCAGACAGACTTCCGCTATAGGCGCGGCCGTGATCCTGACCGCGCACCATCCCCACGCCCGCCACCACCCGACCTCCGCCCAGGGGACGGGTTGGGGCCGCGCTGTCTGAGCCGCGGTCGCCAACTCAAGCCCCTCCGCCGCGGATGGGGCTTGCCTGATGAGCGCCATCCGTCGGACCTTCTCCAGTAGGCGACGCAGCGCATGACCACCGACACACCCTTTCGCCCTGAAGCCCGCGTCCCGCGCGGATTCCAGGATCGCCGCGCCAAGGATCTGGCCGCCGAGCGGGCCATCCTGGAGGCGGTGACCGCCGTCTACGAGCGCTACGGCTTCGAGCGGCTGGAGACCTCGGCCTTCGAATATGCCGACGCCCTGGGCAAGTTCCTGCCCGATAGCGACCGTCCCAACGAGGGCGTGCTGGCCCTGCAGGACGACGACGAGCAGTGGATGGCGCTGCGCTACGACCTGACCGCGCCGCTGGCCCGCTTCGCCGCCCAGAACTGGGAGACCCTCGCGAAGCCGTTCCGCCGCTACGCCTTCGGGACCGTGTGGCGCAACGAAAAGCCCGGCCCCGGCCGCTACCGCGAATTCGTCCAGTGCGACGCCGACACCGTCGGCTCGGCGCGCCCCGAGGCCGACGCCGAGATCGTGGCCATGGCCGTCGAGGGCCTGGAGGCCGCCGGACTGCCGCGCGGCTCCGCCGTCGTCAGGATCAACCACAGGCAGCTCCTCGACGGCGTGCTGAGCACGGCCGGGATCGCCGAGGCGGGCCGCAAGCTCGTGGTCATGCGCGCCATCGACAAGCTGGACCGCCTGGGCTGGGACGGGGTCTACGACCTGCTCGGCCCCGGCCGGCTGGACGAGTCGGGCGCCTATACCAAGGGCGCGGACCTGGACCCGGCGGCCAAGACCCTGATCGGCGATTTCCTCGGCCGTTTCCTCGGGGCCGAGTTCGCCGGCCGCGGCGACGTGCTGTCCGCCTTGTCCGACCTCAACATCGCGGGCCTGGAGGCCCCGACCCTGGAGCTGGCCCGTATCGACGAGGCGCTCGCCAGCCTCGGCGTCGCCTCCAGCCAAGCCAGCTTCGACCCCTCGGTGGTGCGCGGGCTGGAATACTACACCGGCCCGGTCTTCGAGGCCGAGCTGCTGCTGGAGACCAAGGGCGACAAGGGCGAGCCGGTGCGGTTCGGCTCCATCGGCGGGGGCGGACGCTACGACGACCTCGTGGCCCGGTTCACCGGTCAGCCCGTGCCGGCGACCGGCTTCTCCTTCGGGGTGTCGCGCCTCGCCGCCGCCCTGCGCGCCGCCGGCCGCACCGCCGCCGCCGCGCGCGGGCCGGTGGTGATCATCGCCTTTTCGGACGCGCACATGGCCGACTATTTCGCCGTGGCGACCGAGCTGCGCAGCGCCGGCATACCCGCCGAGGTCTATCTCGGGACTTCCGGCATGCGGCCGCAGATGAAGTACGCCGATCGCCGCCTCGCCCCCGCCGTCGTCATCATCGGCGACGACGAGCGCGCGGCCGGGACCGTGACGGTCAAGGATCTCGACCTGGGGCGCAAGCTGGCCTCCGAGGTCAGCGACAACGAGGCGTGGCGGGCCGAACGCCCCGGCCAGGCCACCATTCCCCGCGGCGAACTGGTCGGCTTCGTCCGCCGCATCCTGGAGGGGTGAGACCCATGCCAAGCCCTGGGGCCCTGCCCACCGAAGAGACCGTGCCGGCCGACGTGCTGGCCGCGATCCGCACCCCGTTCGAGGCGTTCGGGGGAACACGGATCGATCCGCCCATGCTGCAGCCCCTGGGCCTGCTGCTCGACCTGACCGGCGAGGCCATGCGGGCGCGCCTGCTGGTGGTGGAGAGCGACGGCGCCGAGCCGTCCGTGCTGCGGCCGGACTTCACCATTCCGGTGGCCCAGGCCCACATCGCCTCGGGCCAGGCCCGGGGCCGCTACATCTACGAGGGCAAGGCTTTCCGCGTGGCGCCGCCTGGCTCGGGCCGGGCGGTGGAGTTCCTGCAGATCGGCGCCGAGCTCTATGGTCCGTCCAAGGATGAAACCGCCGACGATGTCGCCATGGCCGCCCTCGCCTGGGCCGCCGCCGCCGCGGGCGGGCGCAAGGACCTGTCGCTGCTGCTGGGCGACGTGGGCCTGTTCGACAACTTCATCCGCGCCATCGGCGTGCCGGACGGGGTCGCCACGCGGCTGACCCGCGCCTTCGCCGACGGCCGCTCCGTCGAGGCCGAGCTGACCCGGGTGCAGGGCGCGCCGCCCCCGCCCCCGGCCGGCTCGGGCCGCCTCGCCGGCCTGCTGTCCGACCTGCCGGAGGCCGAGGCCGCCGCCGTGCTGGAAGAGCTGTGGCGCCTGGCCGGCATCCAGCCGGTGGGCGGCCGTTCGCCGGGCGAGATCGTGCACCGGCTGATCGAGCGCTCGGCCGGCGACCGCGGGCCGCGCCTGTCGCCCGCCGAGGCCGGGCTGATCGGCCGCTACATCGCCATTTCGGGAACGCCCCGGACGGTGCTCGACCAGGTCGAGAGCCTCGCCTACGAGGCCAAGGCCGCGTTCGACCTGCAGCTGCAGCCCTGGGTGCGCCGGCTGAAGGCCCTGTCCGCCGTCGGGGTGCCCGAGGCCGCCCTGACCCTGGCGACCGGCTTCGCCCGGCCGTTCGGCTATTACGACGGCATGCTGTTCGAGATCAGGAGCGCGGGGCTGGGGCCCGAGCGGCCGGTGGCGGCGGGCGGCCGCTACGACGGCCTGACCGCCCGGCTGGGCGGCGACGGCGAACCCGGCGCGGTGGGCTGCATCGTGCGCCCGGCGCGGGCCTGGGCGGGAGCGAAGGCATGACCACGACCGAAGCCCCTCTCACCCTGGCCCTGCCGTCCAAGGGGCGGCTGAAGGAACAGGCCGAGGCCTGGCTGATCGACTGCGGCTTCAAGCTGGAGATCGACGGCGGCGCCCGCGGCTATCGCGCCAGCTTGAAGGGCCTGCCCGGCGCGGAAGTGCGGCTGCTGTCGGCCGGCGATATCGCCGCGGCGGTGGACGCCGGCGAGATCCACCTCGGCCTGACCGGCGAGGATTTGCTGCGCGAGCGGGGGGAAGGCCTCGACAGCCGCGTCATGCTGCTGCGCGCCCTCGGCTTCGGCCGCGCCGACCTGGTGGTGGCCGCGCCGCAGAGCTGGATCGACGTCGAGACCATGGCCGACGTCGAGGAGGTCGCGCATCTCTACCTCGCCCGCACCGGCGCCCGCTTGCGGGTGGCGACCAAGTACGGGGTGCAGACCCGCGCCTTCTTCGCCGCCCACGGGGTGGCCGACTACCGCATCGTCGAGTCGCTAGGCGCCACCGAAGGCGCGCCCGCAGCCGGCGGGGCCGAGCTTGTGGTTGATATTACAACGACAGGTGCGACGCTTTCCGCCAACAATCTGAAGATCGTCGGCGACGGGGTGATCCTGAAGAGCGAATGCCAGCTCGCCGCCTCGCTGCTGGCGACCTGGACCGGGGCCCAGATCGAGCAGCTGCGCCGCTTCCTGTCGGTGGTGGAGGCTAGAGCCCGCGCCCGCGGCCTGGCCGCCCTGCGCTGGCCGTCGGAAGCCGACGCAGCGGCCGCCCCGGCCGTCGACCCCTTCGTCGCCCGCGGCGCCACCCGCCGCAGCGACGGCCTGCTGGCCCCGGCAGGCGACCTGTTCGACGCCGCCACCGCCCTGGCCTCAGCCGGCGTCGGCCCGGTCAGCGTGACGCGGCCCGACTATGTGTTCGAGCCGGTCGTCCCGGCGGTCGAGGCGCTGAAGGCGCGGCTGGGACTCTAAGAGGCCCACTCAGTCAGCTTCGCTGACAGCTCCCCCGCTGCTGCAGGGGCGCAGGGGGGCGAGCCCTAGGCCCGTGCCGCCCGAAACACCCACACCCGACACAGCACGAAGGTCAGGGCCGTGTAGCTGACCATGGCGGTGACCTGCGCCGCGAGGCGTCCCAAGGGGGCGGGCCCGAACAGCGGACCCGCCACCGCCAGCACCCCCTGGTTCAGCGCAAAGGCGACGCCGACTGCGATCAAGTACTTCAGGCCCGTGGAGCCGAAGTCGTCGCGGCTCTTGAACACGAAGACGCGGTTCAGCGCATAGCCGGATGCGAGGCCCGCGGCGTAGCCGACGGCGTTGGCGATGTGGGGGTCAATGTGCAGGCCAAGGTCGAGCACGGCGATGACCGACAGGCCGAGCGCCGTGTTGACCAGTCCCGCAAGCCCGAAGCGGGACAGGAGGGCGAAGAGATCTCTCATCCGTTCATCCCGGCGGAAGCCGGGACCCAATCCTTTGGCTGGGAGCGCACCGGCTCAAACCTGGGTCCCGGCTTCCGCCGGGAGGAACGGGTTGAAAACCTAAGCACGGGCCAGGGTGTAGTACTGGGCGCCGACCGGCACGGCGGTCATGAAGCGCTCCAGCGGCCGCAGGGCCTTGAGTGAGCCGGGGAAGAAGCCGGTGTAGGCGACCTTCACGGATTTGAACCCCGCCGCCTTCTGCCGCTGCGCGAACTCCCCCGCCGGGATCAGGACGGCGTTCTCGTCGAAGGGGCAGGTGGCGACGATGTAGCGGGTCACCGGGTTGATCGGGTTGTGCTCGAAGATGGCCAGCACCCCGCCGGGCTTCAGCAGCCGCTTCAGGCCGGCGAGCAGGCGGACGTGCTCGTCGGCGTCGATATGGTGGAACACGCAGGCCGAGAAGATCAGGTCGAAGCTGGCGCCCTCGAACGGCGGCTCGCCCCCGTCGTAGGCCACGAGCTGGGCGACCCCCGGGAAGCGCTGCTCGGCTACGGTGAGGCTCTTCTCGGAGACGTCGAGGCCGGTGATCCTGGCGCCCGGGAACACCCGCGCGATCTGGGGCAGGGAGGCGCCGATGCCCGTGCCGAAATCGAGCACGGCGGCGGGCTCGGGCAGCCTCTTGGCGTCCCAGACCCGGCGGATCTCGTCCAGCTTGTAGCGGGCGAAATAGTCCGGCTCCTCGCCGCTGATCTTCAGGTTCTGGGTGTGGGCCGCCAGGTACTCGTCGGCGAACTTGTCGAACTCGGCGACGTCCATCACTTGTCCTCGCCGGGAGCGGGGGCCGGTTCGGAGGCGACCACCTCGTTGACCAGATACAGCGGCCGGCCCTTCACCTGCATGTAGATGCGCCCCAGATAGGCGCCCATGATGGCGAGGCACCCCAGCTGGCTGATGCCGAAGAAGACGGTGATTAGGGCGAGACTCGTCCAGCCGCGGGCCACGTTGCCCTGCATGAAGGCGACGAGGGCGTAGATGACGATGGCCGCGGCGATGGCCATGCCGCCGACGGCGAGCAGGCTGGCGATGCGCAGGGGCGCGGTCGAGAAGCTGGTCAGGCCGTTCACGGCCAGCCGGATCATCTTCATCAGGGTGTAGTTGGTCTCGCCGGCGTAGCGCGCGTCGCGGTCGTAGAGGATCTCGGTCTGGCGTCCGCCCAGCCAGGCGACCATGCCGCGGATGAAGCGGTCGTGTTCGGGCATGGCGTTCAGCCGCTCGACGATGCGCCGGCTCATCAGGCGGAAATCGCCGGTGTCCTGCGGGATCTCGACCTCGGAAATGCGGCCGAGCAGGCGGTAGAACAGGCTGGCGGTCGCGAGCTTGAACTTGCTCTCCGAGGCGCGGGTGCGGCGGCGGCCGTAGACCACGTCATAGCCCTCGTCCATGCGCGCCATCATCTCAGCCAGCAGTTCGGGCGGGTCCTGCAGGTCGGCGTCGATGATCATCACCCGATCGCCGCGGGCGAGGTTGAGGCCGGCGGTGACCGCCAGCTGGTGGCCATGGTTGCGGGCCAGATTGACGCCGACAATACCCCGCTGGCCGCGGGCGGCTGCCTCGATGATCGACCAAGTGGCGTCGCGCGATCCGTCGTTGACGAGGATCAGCTCGAAGTCGCCCCCGGTCGCCACCCTTGCGGCGCCCACGGTGCGGCTGATGAAGGTCGGCAGCGAGCCTTCCTCGTTGTAGCAGGGCGCCACGATCGACAGCCGGGGGGCGATCTGGGGCAGGGGGGCGTTCAACGACGGGTCTCCACCGAACCGGCCCGGTCGCAGGCGACGACGCCGACAGAGCCGCGGGCGTAGTTACGGCATTTGAAGCTGGGGTCCAGGGCTTCGATGTTTGGCCGGTGGCGGATGGCGGCCGTGCCGCGCACGCCGATGTCATAGGTCCACAGGATGGCCGAGCCCGGGGCGGCGGCCGCCCGCAGCAGGATCGGGTTGGGGTCCTGGCTGGCGCGCACCTGGATCGAGGTCACCTGCACCGGGTGGCCGGCGCGGGCGAAGAAGAAGCCGCCGACGGGGCCGAGCTGGCTCGTCTCCATCACCGGAGTGGCGGGGTGGTCCCACAGCCAGACCAGGGTGGTCGGCCGGGCCTTGATCAGGTCGGCCGAGGCGACCTCCCAGTTGTAGAAGCGCCAGCCCCGGTCGAGGTCGCGCTGGGCCCAGGGCCACAGCACCGCCATGGCCGCCACGATCACCGCCGCATAGGTCCAGGCGAAGCGGCGGGCCAGCCCCTGGGCGACGAGCACGATCCCCAAGAGCAGGGCCGGCACGAACGGGATCAGGTAGCGGTCGGTGAAGCTGGGGCGCCAGAAGCCCATGGCCACGACCAGGACGGCGCCGAGGGCGGCGGTCAGCACGGCGATCCACAGCACGCCGGTGCGCTCGCGGCTGGGCTCGGGCTTGCGGGTCAGGATCAGGCCGAGGACCAGGGCGGCGACGCCGATGGCGATGAGGGCGAGGCCCAGGTCCTGCGAGCCGGGGACGTAGGACGCGACCCGGCCCAGGCGGTCGAAGCGCAGCAACTGGTACCAGGCCACGTCCGGCTGGGCGAAGAGGGCGATGCGCGGCGCGTGCCAGGCCAGCCAGGCGGCGACGGGGACGAAGACCAGGGCGGCGGGCCAGGTGCGGACCGCCTTGCCGCGGGCCAGGGCCAGATAGGCCAGGCCCTGGAAGGCCCCCAGGATGGCGGCGTGATAGTGGGTGAGGATGCTGAGGGCGGCGAGCGCGCACCAGATCAGGGCGCGGCCCGTGTCCGGCGCACGCAGCAGCCGCACGAAGGCCAGGGTCTGGGCCGTGGTCAGCAGCAGCAGCAGGGCGTAGCAGCGCGCGTCGCCGGAGAACCACACCCCGGGGATCCACATCGCCACCAGGGCGGCCCAGGTCAGGCGGGCGGGGCGGCTGAGGCCCTCCACGCGGGCGAAGGCGATCAGCAGCGGGGCCAGGGCCCCGAAGATCGCGCTGGGCAGGCGCAGGCTGTCGTTGGAGAGCCCGCCGACCGCCTGCCACAGGTGGATGACGAGGTAGTAGAGCGGCGCGTTGACGTCGAGATAGACCTGCCGCCAGAAGGCGCCCCAGCCTTCGGTCGCGGCTATGGCCCCGGTCCAGGTCTCGTCCAGCCACAGGGGCTGGCCCTTGCCGATGTAGAACCGCAGCACGGTGGTGGCGGCGATGGCGGCGCAGGCCAGGGCGATGGCCGCGCGGCCGGCCAGGTCGCCGCCGCGTCGGCGGGATTTCGTCCGCACTCGCCCCAGTGTGTGGCCCACCGCCGTCATGGGAGGCTTATTAGAGCATTCGGCAAAAGACGCCGCCGCTTCATTCCGCCTCATCCTGAGCTTGTCGAAGGACGAGGCGGCCGCACGACGCGGGCCCGAAAGCCCCGTCCTTCGACAAGCTCAGGATGAGGCTTTCTACTTATTCGCCGATGGCCGCACCCGGTAGATGCGCACCGGGCCCTTGACCGAGACGGGCTCCAGCCAGGACGGCGGCTTGCCGGCGTCGAGCTGTTTCTGCAGGCTGCCGGGCTTCATCCCGGTCCGGTCGGCGTTGCGGCCGTGGGTGGGGCACTCCAGCACATAGGTCGCGCCGAGCCTGCGCGCCCCGGCCAGGGCTTCTTCGGCCGGCATGGACAGGACATTGCGCGCTTCGACGAGGCCCCAGTTCATCCGGTGGTAGGGGGCGGTCATCGACGAGGATGGGGTGTGGGCCAGGACGAAGGGGCCGAGGTCGATCTCGCTGAGCGCCAGCCCGGCCGGCAGCTTGGCGAGGTCGACGAAGGCGGCGTTGCGGAAGCAGCGGTCGCCCCGGGCGCCGGGGGGCGGCGTCTTGCGACGCGCCACCTTGGGGGCGGGCTTTGCCGGGGGTTTGGCCGCCGCCTTGGCGGTCGTCTTCGGCTTGGGCTTGGTCCAGGCGACGATCTGTTTGTCGACCTGGGCGGCGGCCTGGCCGGCCCATACCGGGGCGACCACGCAGGCGGCCAGGGCGGTGATCAGCATGGCGCCGCCGAACCAGCGGGCGACGAGGCCGGCGACCGCCGCGGCGATCAGGGGGACGGCGAACCAGTTGGCGTAGCCCGCCATGCGGATGGCGCTCCAGCCGCAGGCGAAACCCGCCAGCAGGATCGCCCCGGCCAGGAACAGGAACGGGTCGGCCCGGCGCTTTTCGCTTGAGGCCAGCCAGGCCCAGGCCAGGGCGCCCATGACCACCGGCGCCATCAGGACGATGGCCGTCTCATGGCCGCGCGGCCAGACGCGGGGGATCGAGCGGATCTCCTGCACATTCGGCAGCCAGAACGTCTTCAGCCGCGGATCGACGTCGGCGAAGGGGCCGTGCAGGCAGTTGGGGTCGAGGCCGACGTACAGGCCGGCGGTGACGATCCCGACCAGCACCAGGGCCGGCAGGCGCGCCCGCCAGTCGCGGCGGCTGGTCAGCTGCACCGCCGCGAACAGGCCGACGCCCATGGCGGCGAGGGCGATGACGAGGTTCAGGGCTATGGCGTCGCAGGCGGCGACGCTCCACCGCCACGGGGGCGTCTGGATCATGAAAAAGCCGACCACGGCCAGGGCCAGGGTCGCCGCATAGGCGCGCAGACGGCGGGGGGCGTCATCCTCCTCGATGAGGAAGCAGATGGCGAAATAGGCCCCGACCAGGACCTCGAAGGCCAGGGCCTCCAGCCCGATGCACAGGCCGAGCCCGGTGGCGAAACCGGCCAGGACGCCGCCGCGCACCGTGCCCAGGGCCGCGCCGGCCAGGGACAGCATGGCCATGCAGATCTGCAGGTTGTGGTGATCGATCCGCCCGGGACGGAACTGCAGGAACAGGGGCATGTCGATGGCCATGATGATGGCGCAGGCGAACACCGCCGCGCCGCCAAAAGCGTCTCCACCCAGTCTGCGCGCCGTCGCCGTCGCCGCCCAGGCCGTCGGCAGGATCCACAGCAGCGGCCAGGTGAAGCGGGTGGCGACTTCCGCCGCCTGGGGCGGCAACCCGATGCGGAACAATGTGTTCAGTGCAACAAGGCCGCCATCAATCAGACGCGACCAGTGCATATAGACCCCGTGCGGCGGCTGCAGCCGGGTCATGTTCTGGTCCCACCAGCCCTGGCCCGCGGCCAGGGCGCGCATCATCACCAGGCGCATGGCGTCGTCGGTGTCGCCCAGGGCGTACCGAAGATTGCCACCGTCACGAAAGGCCAACACGACCGCGGCTATCAGGCTCGCGGCAGCGGCCGCCAGGAGCATCCGGCGCCACGGGCTGAAGTCGGGCGTCGGGGAAAGCTTCATGGCGCTGACGCGTAATCCGGGCTGGAAGGGAAGGCGTTTATGAGTACGGCCATCCACGGCGATAAACTTGGTGACAACGATGGCCGAACGGGGTTTACGCCGGCTAAAGCTTCATGAGTGAGGCTTCTCGCAAGGTCTCCGCAGGCGATCAATCCATGTCCGAAGCCTCCGACGTCGTTCGGTCCACCGAACGGCCCGCGCCTGTTGCGCTGGCCGCGGGACTGCTCGCGCTGGCGCCCAAGGGCCTGGTGCGCTTTCTCGCTGTCGGCGTGGGCGGTCTCGCCGTCGACATCGCCGTGCTGTGGGTGCTGGAGCAAGGCGGCTTAAGCCCCGTCGTCGCCCGCGCCATCTCGCTCACCCTGGCCACCCTGGCCACCTGGGCGCTGAACCGCCAGTTCACCTTCGGGGATTCCGGACGGGCGGCGAAGCACGAGCTCGGCCGCTACACCCTGGTCGCCCTGGTGGCCCAGGGGGTGAACTACAGCCTGTTCCAGGTGATCGTGCACGCCCTGCCGCACCTGAACCATTCCCTGGTCGCCGTATTCGGCGCCGTCGTCGCGACCGGTTTTTCCTATACCGGCCAGCGCTTCTTCACCTTCGCCCCGGGGAAGCAGCCATGAGCGAGCCCGTCGACGTCCTGATCATCGGCGCGGGCCCTGCGGGCCTGACCTCGAGCTATCTGCTGACCAAGGCCGGCAAGTCGGTGACGGTGATCGAGCGCGATCCGACCTATGTCGGCGGCATCAGCCGCACCGTGAACTACAAGGGCTTCCTGTTCGACATCGGCGGCCACCGCTTCTTCTCGAAGTCGCGGGAGGTGGTCGACCTGTGGAACGAGATCCTGCCCGACGACTTCATCGACCGGCCGCGCCTGTCGCGCATCTTCTACGGCGGCAAGTTCTACGCCTATCCGCTGCGCGCCTTCGAGGCGCTGAAGAACCTGGGCGTCTTCACCTCGTCCCTGTGCATGGCCTCCTACGCCTGGGCCAAGGCGACGCCGATCGCCAATCCGCGCACCTTCCACCAGTGGGTGCGCAACCAGTTCGGCGAGAAGCTGTTCTCGATCTTCTTCCGCACCTACACCGAGAAGGTGTGGGGCATGAGCTGCGACGAGATCTCGTCGGACTGGGCCTCGCAGCGGATCAAGGGCCTGTCGCTCTCGGGCGCTGTCGTCGACGGGGTCAAGCGCTCCCTCGGGATCAAGGCCAGGCCCTCGGCGGCCCTGGGCGAGCAGGGCGGGGTGAAGTCCCTGATCGAGAGCTTCCGCTACCCGCGTAAAGGCCCCGGCATGATGTGGGACGCGGCCGCCGCCAAGACCCGCGCCCAGGGCGGCCAGATCCTGATGGACCGGTCGCTGCAGACCCTGAGCTGGGACGAAGACGCCAGGCTGTGGACGGTGACCGTGGTCACCGGCGCCGGTGCGACCGAGACCTACACCGCCCGGGACGTGATCTCCTCGGCGCCGATCACCGAACTCAGTTCGGCGATCGAACCGCGCCCGGCCAGCCACAACCACGCCATGTCGCTGCGTTACCGCGACTTCATCACCGTGGCCCTGATCGCCCAAATTCCCGAAGGGGCGGCCGAGGCCACCTTCCCCGACAACTGGGTCTATATCCACGACCCCAGTGTGAAGGTCGGGCGGGTGCAGAACTTCCTGTCCTGGTCGCCCGAGATGGCGCCGCCGGGCTTCGCCTGCCTCGGCCTGGAATATTTCTGCTTCGAGGGCGACGGCCTGTGGACCTCCAAGGACGAGGACCTGATCGCCCTGGCCAAGCGCGAGATCGGCCACATCGGCCTGATCGACCCGGCGTCGGTGGTGGACGCCTCGGTGGTGCGCCAGCCCAAGGCCTATCCGGTCTATGACGACAGCTACCAGACCCACGTCGACGCCGTGCGCGGCGAGTTCGACGAGACGTACCCGACGCTGCACCTGGTCGGCCGCAACGGCATGCACAAGTACAACAACCAGGACCACGCCATGATGACCGCCATGCTGACGGTCGAAAACATCCTGGCCGGCCGCCGGGCCTACGACGTCTGGCAGGTCAACGAGGACGCCGAATATGGCGAGGCCGGGGTCTCCGGCGCCCAGGAAGCGCTCAAGAGCGTGCGGTTGACGCCCCAGCGCGCCGCCTGACCACAACCGAATAGCCACTGACACGTTGGTGCAACCGACGCGACACACGCAGGTCGTGTTCGCCTCATAGGTCTGCGCGATGGTGGCGGTGTTGCGGCCCGACAGGGCCGAGTGGATTGATCCAGAGGGTGCGGCGAGGCCGACCCTGTCGGCGCGCATCTTCGAGGCGCTGCCCTACATTTTCCTGGTTTTCGCCCTGGTCAGCGCGGTGTTCGTCGCCCTGGTCACGCCGCCGTTCATGGGGCCGGACGAGCCCAACCATACCTATCGGGCCTATCTCCTGACCCTCGGTCGCCCGGTGGCCGGGCGGGTGGTCGTGCCCGACGGCGTCCGGGGCGGCGGCCCGGCCGACCGCGGCGCGCTGGCGGCCGCCGCCGTGTTCGAGCCGCTGAAGTTCAAGCCGGCGGCCAAGGCGACCCCCGCCCACTACGCACAGGCCCGCCGGTTCGCGTGGACGGGCTCGAAGGCGCCGGCCAATTTCCAGAACACCGCCATCTACGGCCCGGCGCTCTATGCGCCCCAGGCCTTGGGCTTGGCCCTGGGCAGGGCGCTGGGGTTGCCGGTGATCGACAGCCTGGTCCTGGCGCGCCTCGCCTGCGCCGCCGCCTGCGCCCTGATCGGCTTCCTCGCCCTCAGGATCGCCGGCCGGGCCAGGATCGCCCTGTTCGCGATCCTGCTGCTGCCGATGTCGACCTTTCTCTACGGCACCCTGACCCAGGACGGGCTGGTCATCGTGCTCACCGCCCTGGGCTGCGCCGTCATCTCCCGCGCCGTCGCCGCGAACCGTTCGCTGGATGCGCGCGAGCTGTGGGCCGCATCCGCCTGTTTCGCTCTTGTGGCCATGGGCAAGCCGCCCTGCGCCCTGTTCGGCTTCGCCCTGCTGGCGGTGCGCTACGACGGCCCCGGCCCGCGCTGGGCCGCCGCCTGGTTCCCCCTCATCACCGCCTCCCTGTGGGGCGCATGGATGTCCTGGTCGGTGTGGGTGACCGACGGCGCCGAGGCCCGGCAGGCGGTGTGGCTGCTGCAGCATCCGTTCGCCATCGCCCCCATCGCCTGGCGCACCCTGGCGGCGCACGGCCGCGAGCTGGCCGAACAGTTCGTCGGCGTCCTCGGCTGGCTCGACACTCCCCTGCCTCGTGCGTTCTACCTCCTCGCCGTGCTGATGCTGGCCACTGCGGCGGCGCTGTCGTTCGGGCCGCGCCGCCCCAGGGCGTGGCGGGGCCTAGCCCCCGCCGCCGTCCTCGTCGCCCTGGCGGCCGCGGGGGCGACCTTCTTCGGCCTCTATCTGCAATGGACGCCTCTGGCCGGGACGACGGTCGAGGGGGTGCAGGGGCGCTATCTGATCCCGGTCGCCCTGGTGGCCGCCCTCGCCCTGGAGGGTGAGGGCGATGCGCTCCAGGGCCTGCGCGCCTGGGCCCTGGGCGTGGTCGTCGCCTTCCCCCTCCTCAGCTTTTGGATCGTCAAAGGCGCGCTGGTTCTGCGATACTTCGGGCCCTGACCGCGGACCTTTGAAAGCCGGCCGATGCTCGATGCGCTGCTCGCCATGACCGTCCTCGCCGCAGCGGCGCCCAAGGTCATCCACACGCCCAATCCCGCCAGCGCCGCCGACGTCGGCACGGTGGTGCTGACGACGCCGCGCCGGAACCCCTGCTTTGGGGTGGTGCGCGCCTCGGTGCTGATCTCCAGCCGCAAGTCCGACCGCAGCCGGGCCTACGCCCTGACCGTCATCGTCGCCGATTCGGTCTCGCCCGCCGTCATCACCGACGGCTCCCTGGGCGGGGTGGCGATGAAGCTCGTCAATGTGCGCAACGGCGACGTGGCCTGCACCGACTACCAGTGCCCGACCGGCAGCGCCGCGGTGTTCGAGATCGGCGCCGCCCAGCGTGAGGCGATGCTGGCCGCCGGCGCCCTGCCGCTGACGGTGAACACCAACCTTAACACCGGCTGCGGCCTGGAGATGATGGTCGACAAGGCGGCGGTCGAGGCCCTGGACGCCTGGGCCGGCAGGCTGCCGGCGGGCGGCTAGGCCCGCGCCGGCGGGCGCATCGCCAGCACCGCGACCAGGACCCCCGCCGCGACGGCCGCAAAGCCCCACAGGGCGGGGGCGAAGCCGCCGGTGCGGTCGTGCACGACGCCGCCGATGAACGGCCCGGCCGAGGCCAGGGTCGAGACCAGGGCCATGATCGAGAACAGCTCCAGGTTTCGGCCCCGGCCGAAATAGTTGAGCAGCAGGACGGCGGTGGCCAGGTAGCTGACCCCGTAGCCCACCCCGATCCCCACGGCGTAGACGATCATCAGCGGCAGGTCCCGGGCCAGGGCCAGGGCGGCGACGCCGAGGATGAGGCAGACCAGGGCGCCCGCCACCAGGTGCTTGGGGTCGATCCGCTCGCCGGCCACGCCGCCGGCCGCCCGGGCCCCGGCGTTGACCAGGGCCTGGAAGCTCAGCATGCCGCCGGCCAGGGTCGAGGCCGCGCCGCGCTCGGTCAGGTGCTCGACCGACAGGCCGTTCACCGTCACCCCGCACAGCAGGTAGGTGGTGTAGGCGGCGACGATCACCCAGAACTGGTAGGTGCGCAGGGCCTCGGCCACGCTCCAGTCGCGGACGGTGCGATGGACCCCGGGGCCGAGCGGGGCTTCGGCCTCCTCCGCTTCGACGGCCGGGGGCGGGGTGGAGAACAGGGCGGCGACCGCGCCGACCGCCAGGACGGCCACCGCCAGGAACAGCCAATAGGCGCGCCAGCCGCCCGTCAGGTGCAGGACGGAGAAATAGAGCCAGGGCCCGGCCACGCCCCCCAGGCCCCCGACGGTGAAATAGATCCCGAGCGCGGTGGAGCGGGCGCGAAAGGCGCCGGCCAGGATGAAGGTGCCCGGGATGATGGCGCACAGGGCGAAGCCGATCCCGAGCAGGGTCGTCCCCAGCCAGTAGAGGCCGACGCCCTGCACGGCATAGAGGCAGACGAAGCCGGCGGCCATGGTCGCCGCGCCCAGCAACAGGGCCGCGCGAACGCCCGCGCGCCGCACCACCACCGCCGGCGCGAAACTGGCCAGGCCGGTGGCCAGGCCGAGCAGGGTGAAGCCGAGGCCGGCCGAGCTCCAGTCCCACGCCAGGGCCTTGACCATGTCCGGCAGCACCACGCCCAGGGAGGTGAAGGTGCCGGCGGTGATCAGGAAGAACAGGGCGCTCAACGCGCCCAGCGCCGCCCAGGCCGCGGGGGTGTCGTTCTTCAGGATCGCGAGCGGGCTGGTCATTCGAAAATTCCGCTCATCCCGGCGAGATGACCCCATCTTTTTATCCATCTGACTTTATTGGATAAAAACAGCTCCATTTCGCCTGTGTAGGAACTGTGCAGATAATCTGCACGGGTTGTGCGGGAGAGCCCAACCTTGGCAGTTCCTAGCGATTCCCACAACCGACCGAGGACAGCCGGTTGCCGGCGGCAGGACGAGCCTGCCGCCGAGCGAAGGGGTGTCATGCGGCGGCGTCAGCGTCGAGTCTCGGCTCGATGAGGCGCAGGACGATCCGGCCGGTAAGCGGAACCGCGTCGCAGTTCAGGTTGAAGCCCTTGCCGTCCTTGTTCGGCCATGCCGCACCGATGGGAGTCCAGATCGCGGCGCTACCTTCGCCGTTGACGCGGTAGAGCCGGTGGGTCGGCCGACGCGGCGCTTCGGCAGGAGCCGGAGGGTGAGTTGCTTGGGATTGAGCCTTGGTGGTCATGGGAAGCTCCTTCACTTCAGCCGCGGGACTATCCCGCGGCTTCATGGGGAGCCAAGGCGACAGGCCATGAGCCGGCGGTCACACCCCGCGCGTCAGCGCGCCCGCAGGGAGCGGAGCTGCACGGAGCCGAAGGCGGAGGAAGCGAGCTGGGTTGACCGGCGGCGGGCCTGGCGCAGAACGCTCACCACTCGAAGCCGTGATGGTCTTGCCTGTAACAGAGGTTCGCCGTGGCGCCCGTGCGGAACGCCCGAAGCTATCGGGACACCGGGTCCTGCCTAACGAACGCGTGCCGATGCTCCCGCAACATGGTGATAAGATCTCGGCGTGACCCTGCGACCAGTGCGTGGACTTCGGGGTGCTCCTCGGGCCAGATCAGGCCCTCCACCACGGCCAATCTTGCGATCACGGACTCCAGGCTGGCCGAACCGGATGTCGGAAGGGTTTCCAATAGCGCCTGCCGCTGCTCGAACAGCAGGTCCAAGCAGCCGTCAATGTCGCGAAGCTCCTTCGCCCAAGGCAACGCCTGCTGCTCGGCAGGACTGAGCTGGAACCAAGAGTGCTCTTTCCCGAGCCAACCTTCCAATTTCGCCCAGCGGGTCTGGAGCCGTTCGATCTTGGCGTTGAC
>DAICXL010000037.1:0-21998 GCA_027312185.1 Caulobacterales bacterium
GCTGCCGCCGGCGTCGGCCAGGCCGACCACGTCGATGCGGCCGAGGGTGCAGCCGCGCACCCGCTGGGCCGCGTCCCTGATCACCGACACGGCGGCCGGGTTCAACCGGTCGGACGAGGTTTCGAAATAGATCGGAAAGCTGAAGTCGACGCACACCTGCGGCACCGGCGGCGTCGAGGCCCGCGTCGGCGCGGCAGGGGGCTTGGGCTTGTCGGCGCAGGCGGCCAGGCCGAACGCTAGGCCGATGCTCATTCGCGCCCGCCTCTATTCACGGAGACACCCCATGCGGTTTCCCGGTTTCGGCCGCCACGAGCGCCAGGCCATCGCCGATCCTGTCGCCGGCCAGGTCTATGTCGAACGCCGCCCCGGCGAGTCCGCCGAGGCCTTCGAAGCCCGGCTCGCCGCCGCCGCCCGCGAGCGGGCCGCGCTGCACGCCGCCCCGCAGCGCGGGGACCTCGGGGCTCGCCGGCCCGCAGTCGTCGAAAAGCGTGTGGTCGAACGGCCGCGGCGCCGCGGCGGCGGCGGGGCCGCGCTCCTTGGCGTGCTGGTGGTGCTGGTCGCCGCCGTCGGCGCCCTGTGGATGGTGCTGGCCGCTCAGGAAGGCTCGTTCGCCGCCGGAGGCGCGGTGGTCGATCGCAAGATCGCCGAAATCACCGCCCCCGCTCGCGTCGCCACCAACGAGGCGGTCGTCCGCACCGGCGCGGCCGTCCAGAACGCCGGCCAGACCTTGGAGGCCCAGGGCCAGCGGATCCAAGAAACCGCGCAGTAAGAACCAGGACCTCGGGCGAGAGGCGCAGCCTCCGCCCTGGGTCCCGGCTCTACGCTACGGCCACGACGCCATTCCGCTTCAGAACCCCATCCGCGCGCCGACCGACAGCACCAGGCCGCGGCCCTCGACGGAGCCGCGCATATTGATCGGGGTCGACAGCGGCGTGCCGCCGAAGGCGCCCGCCGACGAGTTGATGTCGCTCTCTTTGAACGCGATGTACATCGCGCCCACGTCGAAGTTGAGGTTCTCCCGCGCGGCGTAGGTCGTACCGAGGGAGAACAGCCAGCGGTCGCCGTCCGGCACCCGGGCGGTGCGGCCGGGATCCGGCGTCGGGGTAGGGTCGCGTTGCACGCCGCCGCGCAGGGTCCATTGCGGCGTGACCGCGTAGTCCGCCCCGACCGCGATCGAGGTGGTGTCATTGTAGTCCTGCGGCGTCACCTGGGTGCGACCGCCGAACTCGACCCGGATGGCGTCGAAGGCGCTCCAGTCGAAGCGTTGCACCTGGGCGTTCAGGGTCAGCCTGTCGGTGGCCTTCCAGCTTGCGCCGAAGGTGAGGATCGAGGGGGTGGAGAAGGTCGCTAGGCCAGCCGTATCGACATTGGCCGCCGCGGCCGGGCCGAGCAGCCCCGTTACGGTGACCTGGCCGTCGAGCTTGTGCTTGATCCCGTCGCGATAGCTTGCCGCCAGGGTGACGCCGGGGGTCGGCCGCACCTGCACGCCCGCGACCCAGCCCCAGTCCCAGCCGTTGCCGGTCAGGTTCGATCCGCCGTCGGGCAGCAGGGGCGACAGGTTGGGCAGGGCGTTGGACAAGGTGGCGTCGGCGTAAGAGGCGTCGAGGCCCACCCCGATGTCCAGTTGAGGGATCGGGCGCCAGGCCAGGGTCGGCTGGATGTCGATGTTGAACAGCCGCGACTTCAGCGCCTCGTAGCGGGTGAAGCTGTTCAGGTCGTAGCGGGTCGTGAAGTTGAACGGCGCGGTGACCGCCAGGCCGAACACCAGCTGATCGTTCAGCCGCACGGCCCCGGCCATGTTGGGGATATAGCCCTTGTCGATCGGGTCGTTCTGAAGCTGCGCGCCGCCCACCGGCGCCGCGGCCTGACCGGGCCGCTGGATGGTGGAGCCGGCGTCCCTCACCTTGGCGTCGACGGTGACGTAGTGCATGCCGACATAGCCCTCGGCGCGCCCGGAAATCCCGGCGATGGCGGCGGGATTCCACCACAGGGAGGTCGCCCCAGTGTCCGCGGCTTCGCCCGAAAAGGCGCGACCGACGGCCTTGGCCGACTGTTCCTGCACATAAAATCCGGAGGCGAGGGCCGGGCTGGCGGCGATCGCGGCCAGGATCGCGCCGGCTGAAGCGGCGGAGCACAAACTTCTCACGGGGTTTCCTTCCCTTTAGTCTTGATGACGACCTTAGGTGAACGCCATTCAGTTATGCAAGGTGGATCCGATCACAAGCCCAGGCAAGGAACCTCTGAAAGGGGCCGGCGTTCCCCCGGCGATGCGGGGGACCGGATGATTTCAGCCGACGACACGGCACGGCTGACGTCGGCCCTGCCCATCAAAACTGTGCGGGCGGTAGTGAACGCCGCGTCCGGCAGCGTAGGGCCCGGCGCGGCCGAGGCGCTGGAGGCCATCGTCTCGGGTTTCGGTCTCAAGGTCGAAGTGGCGAGCGCCCACGGCGCCGAGATCCCCGAGGCGGTGAAGGCCGCCGTCGCGGCCAAGCCCGACCTGCTGGTCGTCCTGGCCGGCGATGGAACCGCCCGGCTCGCCGCCTCTCTGTGCGGATTCGACGGACCGGTCGTGGTTCCCCTTCCGGGCGGCACCATGAACATGCTGCCGCGCGCCTTCTACGGCGCGCGGCCCTGGCGCGAGGCGCTGCAGGCCACGCTCGAACACGGCGAGGTTCGGCCGGTGTCCGGCGGCGTGGTCAACGGCGAGACCTTCTATGTGGCGGCCATCCTGGGCGCCCCGGCGCTGTGGGCCGACGCGCGCGAGGCCGTTCGCGACGGCGACGTCGGTCGGGCCTTCTCCAAGGCCAAGCGAGCCTATCTGCGGGCGTTCTCGGGCCGGCTTCGCTACGTCCTCGACCAGCGCTGGATTCGCAAGGCCGAGGCCCTCACCCTGATCTGCCCGCTGATTTCGCGGCGGGTCACGCGCGAGGAGGCCCTGGAAGTCAATGCGCTCGACCCGAAGAACATGGGCGAAGGCGTGAGGCTGGGCCTGCGCGCCGCCTTCAGCGCCCTGGGCGACTGGCGCGACGACCCCGCGGTGGAGACCGAACTGTGTCTCAGCGGCCGGGCCTGGGCGCACGGCCACATCCCGGCCATCCTCGACGGCGAGTCCTACCGGTTCGAGCGGGGCGTTACGTTCAGCTTTAAGCCCGACGCATTCAGGGTTCTGGCCCCTCCGGAGGATACCCCGACGGTCACGGTCGATGACGTCCTTGGGGACGCGGCCAAGGGCGAGGCCTGATGCGCCTGCTGCACATCACCGACATCCACTTCGGTTGCGAGAACGTGGCGGCGCTTGAGGCGGCGACCGTCATGGCGCTGGACGATCCGCCGGACCTGATCGTGGTCACCGGCGACATCACCCTCGACGGCCGGCCACAGGAGTTCGAAGCGGCCGCCAACTGGCTGGCGCGCCTGCCTCAGCCTTGCATCTGCACCCCCGGCAACCACGACACGCCCTACCTGAACATACCGCTGCGCGCCTTCATCCCGTTCCGGCGCTACCGCCGGTGGATCGGCCCGACCGAGCAGGCCTTCGACCTGCCGCAGATGCGGCTGCGCGCCATCAACACGGCGCGGGGCGGCCAGCCGCGCCTGGACTGGTCCAAGGGCTCGATCAACCTCGCCGACGCCGACCGGGCGGCCGCTGAACTGGCCGACGGCCCGTCCGAGGCGCTGCGCATCATCGCCTGCCATCATCCGCTGATCGACACCATCGGCGCGCCGGTCAGCGGCGGCGTCAACCGCGGCCACTTCGCCGCCGAGCGCTTGGCGGCCCAGGGGGTGGACCTGATCCTCACCGGTCATGTCCACAACCCCTTCGCAGATCCCTTGCCCTTCGGCGACGAGAAGACCTATGCGGTGGGGGCCGGCACCCTGTCGAAGCGCCTGCGCGGCGTGCCGGCGAGCTTCAACACCATCACCGTCGAGGCAGAGTGCGTCCACGTGGTGGCCATGGGCTGGAGCGGCTCTCACTTCGAGCCCTACCGCACCTGGCAGTTGCCACGGCGGGCCCGGACCTGAGCGCGCAAGAAAACGGCGCGCCCCGGTGAGGAGCGCGCCGTTTCGAACAATCGGTTCGGAGGAGCCGTTAGGCCCCTCGGCCCCGCACGAGGTGCGCGATGAGCGACACCACGAACAGCACCACGAAGACAAAGAACAGCACTTGCGCGATGCCCATCGAGGCGCCGGCGACACCGCCGAACCCGAGGGCGCCAGCGATCAGCGCCACGACCAAAAAGATCAAAGCCCATCGAAGCATCTCAATTCTCCGTTCCTGAACCGTCGAGCTGGCGACGGCCCCGATTGTCTGTGATCCAGCGGAGATTCAACGTGTCGACGGACCCGGCGTTCCCGGCCGAACTTCGCCCTTACTGAGGTTTCGGGTAACGATATGGCGAGCCCGAACCTTGCGCCGCGGCGTACTGGGCTTCGGCGAACTTCCAGTTGGCCCGGCTGTCGAACCACTTCTCCAGGAAGCCCTTCCGGTCCTGCTTGTAGTCCAGATAGTAGGCGTGCTCCCACACGTCGCAGGTGATGATCGGGGTGACGCCGTCCTCGGTGATCGGCGTGGCGGCGTCGTGGGTGGAGATCACCGACAACTCGCCTCCCTTGACCACCAGCCAGGCCCAGCCCGAGGCGAAGTGGGTCGCGCCCTCTTCAACGAAACGGGTCTTCAGCCCGTCCAGGCCGCCGAAGGCCTTGTCGATCGCCTGGGCGAGGGCCCCGGTCGGCGCGGCGTAGTCGGGGGTCATGCATTCCCAGAAGAAGGCGTGGTTCCAGGCCTGGGCGGCGTTGTTGAACACCTTCTTGGCCGCCGCGTCGGTCGCCGATTCGCGCACCACGTCTTCGAGGCTGGCCGGGTTCTTGCCCGCGTCGGACATCATCTTGTTGAGATTGTTGACGTAGGTCGCGTGGTGCTTGTCGTGATGCGTCTTCATCAGCACGTCTGACAGCACCGGCTCCAGGGCGTCGGAGGGGTATGGCAACTCGGGGAGAATGAACATAGGTCCGCCTTGCCCCGGGGAGGGGGCGTTTCGAGGTTGATGAAGTCGTCTAGCGCCGGCGGTGGTCGGTACGATCAGCAGCCTTGCCGGCAAGGAAGGCGCTGATCAAGCCGGCCGCCGCCTGGGGATTTTTCAGGGCGATCAGTCCGGCTGCGAGGGCGGCGCCTCCGGCCAACAGCGGCCGGTCGCGCGCCACCTGGATGAGACGGTCGGTCATGGTGGCCTCCGACTCGTGACGCTTCGAGCCGCCGCCTTCCTTCGCCTCCATCCGCATGAGCAGGGCGGCGGCCACGACGATCACGGCGGCGATCCCGGAAACCGCCGCAGCGGCGCCCGCCTGCCCGAGCATGGGTGTGAGCACGGCGTAGACGGCGAAGGCGCCGGAAACGAGGGCGATGCCCACCGCGGTCGCGAGCGCCGCGGTGGTGAGAACGAAGAGCTGCAGACGCTTGATCACCGACGGCGGCCCGCGAACAGCAGACCGATCAGGAATCCCGCGCCAAGGACGGCGAGGGTGGTGGTGAAGGGGCGCTCCTGCACCCGGTCCACCACGTACATCCGCGCCGTGTCCAGCTGCTCGCCGGCGGCCTGAGCCGCCTCTTTCGACTGGGTGCGCAGCTTATCGGCGTTGTCGCGAAAGGCTTTCTCGGCGCGGGTGCGCAGTTCGGGCAGGGCCTCGCGCGCCTGCTCCGCCAGGTGCTGAACCTCGTCGGTCAGGCCCCCAATCGGGTTATGGGCGTCGGCGGCGCGGTCCGCACCCTCGTTTGGGGCAGCCATGGCGAACTCCTAGGTCGTGGATGAAGCCGATACGCCCGGAACGCCGCCTAGCCAAGCGGGTTCCGGCCCGTATCGGCCACCTCCGGTTAAGCTGCGACCTTAGCCCGTCCCGGATGGAAGAACAGCGCCTGCCCGATGGCCGCCTTCACCGTCTCCGGCTGGAACGGCTTTGTGATCAGGAAGGTCGGCTCCGGCCGCTCCCCGGTCAGCAGGCGCTCGGGGAAGGCGGTGATGAAGATCACCGGCACGTCGAAGCGGCCGAGGATGTCCTTCACCGCATCGATGCCGGAGGAGCCGTCGGCCAGCTGAATGTCGGCCAGGACCAGGCCCGGGGCCGCCCGGGCCACCGCATCGACCGCTTCCTTGCGGGTGGCGGCGACGTCGAGCACCTCGTGGCCCAGCTCGCGGACCAGGGCTTCGATGTCGGCGGCGATGACCGGCTCGTCCTCGATGATGAGCACCCGGGTGGCCAGCTCAGCGTCGATCTCGGCCTGGGCGTCGGCGATCAGGCTCTCGATCTCGCCGCCGGTGGCGCCGAGAATCTGGCCGGCCTCGGACGGGTTGAACCCTTCCAGGGCGGTCAGCAGGAACGCTTGCCGCGACCGCGGCGGGATGCGCAGAAGCCGCCGCGACGCGTCGTTGACCTCGGTGTCGCCGGGCGTTTCCAGCTGAGCGCCGGTTCCGCCCCAGATGGTGTGGAAGATCTGGTACAGCGCGACCCGCGGCGTCAGCGTGGCGGGCAGTGAAGCTTCGCCGGCGGCGATCGCCTCGAGGGTGGCGCGGACATAGGCGTCGCCGGCGGCCTGTTCGCCGGTCAGAGCCCGAGCATAACGCCGCATGTAGGGCAGATGCGGCGCCAAGCGTTCCAGAAGACCCATGATCGCTCCGACTTAAGGGGAAACCCAGTTTGACTGCGGGCAAGGCCCTGCGACCGCCCCACCGGGCCAAAAACGCGCACCAATTGCCAAGGTTCCTTAACGCGGGGCGTCTTATAAGTTTATATCACCGCGCCGACGGAACCTGATGAGGATTTTTTCGTTCAGGCCCCGAAGCATCCCAGCGTCCGACCCAGGGTTCGGCGCCAAACGGAAGTCGCAACCCAGGCCCCATGATCGATCAGACCGACCGCCCCCCGCGCCGCCGGGCAACGCCTTCCGACGTAAATGAGGCTCGCCTGCGCCAGCAGGCGATCGGGGTGAAGTTGCGCCATATGTTCGATCAGGTTGTGAGCGAGCCCGTTCCCGACGAGTTCCTCGAAATCCTGCGCCGTGCTGATAACAAGACTTCGGGCGGCAAGGACTGATGGTGACGCGTGGACCCCTCGAGCCGGCCTCGGAAGCGATTTTCAAACGCGACCTCGTCGCCCTCATCCCTCACCTGAGAGCTTTCGCGCGCACCCTGTGCGGTGACGCGGCGGCGGCGGACGACCTGGCCCAGGATGCGATGATGAAGGCGTGGGACGCCCGGGCCAGCTACCAGATGGGCACCAACATGAAGGCCTGGACCTTCATGATCCTGCGCAACCAGTTCTATTCCGACAAGCGCCGCAGCTGGCGCTCGGTGGCGCTGGACCAGGAGATGGCCGAGCGCACCCTGGTGGCGGTGGACGATCCCGAGGCGCCGGTGGCGCTGGACGAACTGCGGCTGGCCCTGGCCACCCTGCCGGAGGAGCAGCGCGAGGCGCTGGTGCTCGTGGGGGCCGGCGGCTTCGCCTATGAGGAGGCGGCGGCCATCTGCAACTGCGCGGTCGGCACGGTCAAGAGCCGCGTGAGCCGGGCGCGCCGGGCCGTGCAAGGCATTCTCGAGCGCGGGGCCTACGACCGGGACGGCGCCCCCGCCAGCGACGCCATGCGGTCGATCCTGGCCGATGCGGAGCGGCTGAGCGGGCCCAGGTAGGGTCGCCATGGCGACCCGGTCCCGCCTCAACACCATCCGATTCCGTCTTGGGCTGGCCGTGGCGCTCGCCCTGTCGCCGGTGCTGGCTCTCGGCGCCTTGCAGTCGTGGACCGACTTCCGCCGCGACGCCCAGGCCCAGACCACGAGCCTGACCCAGGCCGCCCAGCGCAGCGCGGTGCTCGCCCGCGCGCGCATCCAGGCCAGCGGAGCCTTGCTCGAGACCCTCGCGCCCCAGGTCGTGGGCTTCCAGTGCGCGCCTCAGCTGGCGCGGCTGCTCGACCGGGACGCCGGATATCTCAACCTGATCCGCTTCGACGCCATCGGCCGGGTGCAGTGCGCCGCCGCCAGCGTCCCGGCCCAGCCGGGCCGGCGCGACGCGGAATGGTTCACCCGCCTGCGCGCCGGCGCCCCCCTGGTCGTGGCTAGCGTCCCGCAGGGGTTCGGGCCGGAGCCCGCCGTCCTCGCCGCCGTCCGCTCAACCGACGCCCAGGGGGCCTTCGACGGCGCCCTGGCCTCGATCATCCGCCTGGACAGCCTCAAGCCCGACACCGCAGACCCGACCCTGCCCCCAGGCACGGAGGTCGCCCTGACAGACGGTCAGGGCCGGCTGCTGGTGGTTACGCGCGCAGAGGCCTTCGCGCCTCTTCCCGCGGACTGGTCGGCCAACGCGGGCGCGCTTGGCGGCATGCTCTTCCATGGCGAGGCGCCCGACGGCCGCGACCGGATGCACGCGGTCGCCCCGCTGCTCGGCAAGGACATCTATGTCGTGCTCTCGGCGCCCAAGCCCGGCCTGCTGTTCTGGGCCCGCCTCAATCCGTTCGCCAGCATGATCCTGCCGCTGCTCGCCTGGCTGGCGGCCTGGGCGGCGGTGACGGTGGTCAGCGAGCGAGTGGTCATCCGCTGGCTGGTCTATCTGGAGCGGGTGGCGGCGATCTACGCCAAGGGCCGCTTCTCGGTCCGCCCGGTCCAGGCCGAGGCGGAGGGCGCGCCCGCCGAGATCCAGGCCCTGGCCCACGCCCTGGGCGTCATGGCCGACGCCATCGTCCAGCGCGACACCTCCTTGCGCGACAGCCTGGCGCACAAGGACGCGCTGATGCGCGAGATTCACCACCGGGTGAAGAACAACCTGCAGGTCATCACCAGCCTGCTGAACATGCAGCAGCGGGCCCTGACCGACCCGGCGGCGCGGGCGGCCATGTCCGACACCCGCCAGCGGATCACGGCCCTCGCCCTGATCTACCGCGCCCTATACCAGAGCCCCGACCTGCGACGGGTGGACGTGCGCCAGTTCCTGGAGGAGCTGGTCGCGCACCTCACCGCCGGCGAGGGCGGGCGCCCGTCTAACATCCGCACCCAGCTTACCGCCGACGACCTGGAGATCGATCCCGACAAGCTGGCCCCCCTGGCCCTGTTCGCGGTCGAGGCCATCTCCAACGCCCGCAAGCACGCCTATGGCGAGGACGGCGGCATGATCCTTGTCCGCTTCTCGGTCTCCCCTCAGGAGGTCGTGCTGGAGATCGCCGACCAGGGGCGCGGCGACGCCGGCGCCCTGGCCGGAACCGGCGTCGGCCGCACCTTGATGAGCGCCTTCGCCCGCCAGCTGCGCGGCCGGACCGAGATCGGACCGGGGCCGGACGGCGGCGTAACCGCCAAGCTTATCTTCCCCGCCCCCGAAGCGCCGCAGGCTCCCGACCAGCCGGCTACAGAGCCGCCTGGCCTGCCTAACGGCGAAGGTGGGAACCAAGCGGCGGCTTGACCGTTCAAGAAGCGCCTTTTTCAAGGAAGAACCCCATGCGCAAGTTTTTCGTCCTCCTCGCGGCCTTCGCGGCCGTCTCGACCGCCGCCTGCAACACCGTGGCCGGCGCCGGCCGCGACGTCAGCTCCGCGGGCGACGCCGTCACCGACGTCGCCAAGTAGCAAGCTCCTATTTCATCCTGACCGGCGCCCGTTGCGGACATCCGCGGCGGGCGTCCGCCTATCCTCTCGCCTGCTGCTTTCCCCTGCGCCTGCAGGCATGTAAGGCTTTCCGCCGGGCTTCCGGGGGGCAGGATGACGGCGACGAGTACGACGGTCGGCGAACAGGCGGGCGACAAGCCCAAGACCAACATGGGGCTGGTGGTCGCGGCGTCCGCGGCCGGCACCGCCTTCGAATGGTATGACTTCTTTCTGTTCGTGCCGCTGGCCGCGATCCTGTCGCGCACCTTCTTCGCCGGTCTCAACGAGACCGCCGGCTATGTCTTCGCCCTGGGCGCCTTCGCGGTGGGCTTCGCCTTCCGGCCCATCGGGGCCCTGATCTTCGGGCGCATCGGCGACCGGGTCGGGCGCAAAGGCACCTTCCTCATCACCATGAGCCTGATGGGGCTTTCCACCTTCGCCATCGGCCTGCTGCCCGGCTACGCCAGCGTAGGGGTGCTCGGGCCCATCCTCTTCATCCTCATGCGCATCCTCCAGGGCCTGGCGCTGGGCGGCGAATGGGGCGGGGCGGCGATCTATATCGCCGAACATGTCGAACCGGAGCGGCGTGGCCTGATGGGAAGCTGGCTGGGCGGCTCGGCTGCCTTCGGCCTGTGCGGCGCCCTGCTGTCGGTGCTGGTCACCCGCGCCATCGTCGGCGAAGAGGCCTTCGCCGCCTGGGGCTGGCGCATTCCCTTCCTGATCTCGGCGGCGCTGCTGGCCATCTCCGTGTGGATCCGGCTGAAGCTGCACGAAAGCCCGGTCTTCACCAAGATGCGCGACGAGGGCGCCCGCTCGGACAAGCCCTACGTCGAGAGCTTCCTGCAGTGGCCGAACCTGAAGCGTGTGCTGATCGTGCTGTTCGGCATCATGATCGCCCAGGGGGCGGTCTGGTACCTGTGCTTCTTCTACGCCTCCTTCTTCATGGAGACGGTGATCAAGATCGCCCCCGCGACGGTCAATGCGGTGATGATCGCCCTCGTGATCGTGAGCGTGCCGCTCTACCTGTTCTTCGGCTGGCTCTCAGACAAGATCGGCCGCAAGCCGGTGATGCTGTTCGGCATGATCCTGACCGTGGTCGCGGTCTTCCCCGGCTTCCACCTGCTCACCCGCGCCGGCAACCCGGCCCTGGACGAGGCCAACACCCGCTCGCCGGTCGTCGTCGTCGCCGACCCGTCCGAGTGCAGCCTGCAGTTCGACCCCGTGGGCAAGACCCAGTTCCGCACCTCCTGCGACATCGCCAAATCGACCCTGACCACCTCCGGCGTCTCCTACACCAACCTCGCCGCCCCGGCGGGAACGGTGGCCCAGGTGCGGGTCGGCGAGGTGGTGGTGCCGTCCGCCGACGGGACCAGCCTGGACACCGCCGGCCTCGCCGCCCTGAGGACCGAGGTTTCGGGCCGCATCCGGGGCGCGCTGCAGACGGCCGGCTATCCCGCCAAGGCCGATCCGGCCCGGACCAATGCGGTGCAGCTGTTCTTCGTGCTGCTGGTGTTCTGCATCGGGGCCACGGCCCTGTACGGGCCGCAGGCGGCGGCCCTGGTCGAGGCCTTCCCGACCCGCATCCGCTACACCGCCCTGTCGCTGCCCTACCACATCGGTACGGGCTGGGTCGGCGGCTTCCTGCCGGCCTCGGCCTTCGCCATGGTCGCGGGGTCGGGAGATATCTATTTCGGCCTGTGGTACCCGCTGATCTTCACCGCCATCGCCGCCGTCGTCACCCTCGTCTTCCTCAAGGAGACCAAGGGCAGGGACCTGGAGACGATCTGACCGGACCCCGTCAGGCCACCAACAGCCGTTCGGTAAGCGCACCCAATCCCGCCACCGCCGCTTCCAGCGCCTCATCCGGCGCCGCACTGACCACCAGCACGGTCAGCCCTTCGCCGGCCCAGGCGGCCAAATCCTCGGGGGTCGCACTCGCCCGGCGCTCGGCGTCTCGCCGGGCGTAGCGGACGATCTCCGCCGTCGCTTCGCCGTCCGCCACGATGCGGTCGGCGCCGCCCATGGCGCGCAGGGCGCCCAGGGTCAGGCGATCGGCCTGCGCCGGCGCCCGCAGGAACACCACCCGGCCCTCGCCCCGCGGTTCGGTCATCGCCTCCAGCGCCAGGCGCCGCGCTTTGTCCATGTCGCCGGCCATGGCCGCGTCGGCCGCCGGGCCGGTTAGCATCCGCCGCCAATAGGCGCGCCGCGCCGACCCGTCGGGGATGGCGGCGCGCACCGTCTGCTGCATCGCCTTAGACAGGGTCGCGACGGCGCCGAGCCGGTCGGGCCAGCGCGCCTCCACCTCGGCCCGCAGCAGGGTGGTCAAGACCGGTGCGGCGCCGCCGGTGGCGATGGCGCAGATCACTGGGCTGCGGTCGATGATGGCCGGGGTGCTGAAATCACATAGGGCCGGGCGGTCGACCACATTGACCAGGGCCCCCGCCGCCCGCGCCGCCGCGGCCGCCTGCGCGGCCACGGCCTCGTCGGCGACCGCCACGAACACCAGCCGCGCCCCGTCATAGAGCCCCGGCTCCAGGGCCCGGGCCTCGGCCGCGAGCACCACTTCGGCCGCCGAACCGGTCACCAGCCGCGCCTTGGCCTGGGCCGCCTCCCCGTCGCCGACGATCAGGATGCGAGCGCCGGCGAGGGGGATGAAGGCGGGAAAGGCGTCCATGCGTTGCTCCATAACCGGGCGACGGGGCGGCGGTAATTTCCGAAACACTTCCGCCGCGCCGGCCACGGCCCCATAATAGGCCTGAGATGAGCCCGTACGACGCCCCCTTTTCGGTCGCCAAGCCCGCCCTCCACGGCGGCGCGGCGCCCCTGCGCGATCCATTCGGCCGCACCATCAGCTATCTGCGCGTCTCGGTCACCGACCGCTGCGACCTGCGCTGCCTCTACTGCATGCCCGAGAAGATGACCTTCCTGCCGCGGGCTCAGGTGCTGACCATCGAAGAGCTGGACCGGCTGTGCTCGACCTTCATCGGGCTGGGCACGCGCAAGCTGCGCCTGACCGGCGGCGAGCCCCTGATGCGCAAGGGCTTCATGACCCTGGTCGAGGGGCTGTCGCGCCACCTGCGCAGCGGCGCCCTGGAAGAGCTGACCCTGACCACCAACGGCACGCGCCTGGCCGAATTCGCGGGCGAGCTGGCGGCCCTGGGCGTGCGCCGCGTCAACGTCTCACTCGACACCCTGGACCCCGACAATTTCCGCCGCATCACCCGCAACGGCGACCTGTCCAAGGTGATCGCGGGGATCGACGCGGCCCAGGCCGCCGGCCTGAAGGTCAAGATCAACACCGTGGCCCTGGCCCGCGACAACCGCGCCGAGATCCCGTCCCTCCTGGCCTGGGCGCACGGCCGCGGCTGCGACATGACCCTGATCGAGACCATGCCGATGGGCGAGGTCGACGAAGATCGCACCGACCAGTTCGTCTCCCTGGCCGATGTGCGCCAGGACCTGGCGGCCATCTGGACCCTGTCAGGGAGCCCGGAGCGCTCCGGCGGCCCGGCCCGCTACGTGCGGGTCGAGGAGACGGGGGGCAAGCTCGGCTTCATCACCCCGCTCAGCCACACCTTCTGCGACACTTGCAACCGTGTGCGCCTGACCTGCACCGGCATCCTGCACACCTGCCTTGGCCAGGACGACGCCACCGACCTGCTCACCCCGCTGCGCGCCTCGGACGACGACACGGCGGTGATCGCCGCCATCCGGGCCGGCGTCGACGCCAAGCCCAGGGGCCACGACTTCCGCATCGGCGCCGGCGAAGGCCCCGCGGTGCGGCGGCACATGTCCACCACGGGGGGCTGAGCCAATGGCCCGGGTGCTGCTGTTCGGGCGGCTGCGCGACGTGGCCGGCTGGCGCGAGCGCGACCTCGACCTTTCCAGCCTCTTCGCCCTGCGCGACGCCCTGGCGGCCGAGGACGCGGCGCTGGGCGAGGCCCTGTTCGCCCCCGGGGTGCAGGCGGCCGTGGACAAGGCCCTGGTGCGCGGCGACGCCAGCCTGTCGGCGGCCAGCGAGGTCGCCTTCCTGCCGCCGATGAGCGGCGGCTGATGGTCCGCCTGCAGGAAGAGCCCTTCGACGCCGGCGCCCTGCTCACCGCCTTCACCGAGGGCCGACGCGAGACCGGCGCCGTGGTCAGCTTCACCGGCTATGTCCGGGCCGAGGCCGGCACGGTCGAGACCTTGGAGCTGGACGCCTATCCCGGCTTCACCGACACGGCCATCGAGGCGATGGCGCAGGAGGCGCAATCGCGCTTCGGGCTGCAGGACGTGCTGGTCGTCCACCGCACCGGCCGCATGGGTCCGGGCGAGGCCATCGTCTTCGTGGCCGCCGCCGCCGCCCACCGCCGCGCCGCCTTCGAGGCCGCCGACCAGCTGATGGACTATCTGAAGAGCCGCGCCCCGTTCTGGAAGAAGAGCCACGGGGACGGCGGAGGACGCTGGATCGAACCCAGCGCCCAGGACTATGAAGACGCCAAGCGCTGGGACGCGCCGCCGGAGACGACCCCCTCGGAGAGCTCATGAACGCCCCCACCCGCATCACCCCCGGCGGCCGGATCGACGAGAGCCGGGAGCGCCGCCCGGCCCGCATCGCCGTCCTCACCGTGTCCGACACCCGCGACGCGACGACCGACACCTCCGGCGACGTGCTGTGCGAGCGCATCGCCAGCGACGGCCACACCCTGGTCGCGCGCACCATCGTGCCCGACTTCATCGACGCCATCCGCTTCCAGGTCCGCCAGTGGATCGAGCACGAGGACGTGCAGGTGATCGTCACCACCGGAGGCACGGGCCTGACCGGCCGCGACGTGACGCCCGAGGCCCTGGAGCCCCTGTTCTCCAAGCGCATCGACGGCTTCTCGGTGGCCTTCCACCTGGTCAGCTACCAGAGCGTCGGCACCTCCACGATCCAGAGCCGGGCCACCGCCGGGGTCATCGACGGCTGTCTTGTGTTCTGCCTGCCCGGATCGAACGGGGCGGTGAAGGACGGCTGGAGCGTCATCGGCCCCCAGCTCGACACCCGCCACGCGCCCTGCAACCTGATCGAGATCATGCCGCGGCTGCTGGAGCGATGAGCGGCAAGCTGACCCACCTGGACGCGCAGGGCCGGGCGCGGATGGTCGACGTCTCCGACAAGCCTTCCACCGCGCGCGAGGCTGTCGCCGCCGGTTTCGTGCGCATGGCGCCCGAGACCCTGGCCCTGGTGCAGTCCGGCCAGGCCAAGAAGGGCGACGTGATCACCACCGCCGAGATCGCCGGGGTGATGGCCGCCAAGCGCACCTCCGACCTCATCCCCCTGTGCCACCCCCTGTCGCTCAGCTCGGTCAAGGTGGCCATCGAGCCGGCCGAAGGGGGGCTGGCCATTACCGCCCGGGTCAAGACCACGGGCCCGACGGGCGTCGAGATGGAAGCCCTGACCGCCGTCTCCGTCGCCGCCCTGACCCTCTACGACATGCTCAAGGCCGTCGACAAAGCCATGGTGATCGAGGCCGTGCGCCTGCTGGAGAAGACCGGCGGCGCCTCGGGCGAATACCGGCGGGCGGAGTGAAGAACCTCGCCGTCGAGGAGGCTCGCGCCCGCATGTTGGCGCAGGTGACGCCTTTGGGGACCGAGCCGGTCGCCGTCGGCGCGGCGGCCATGGGCCGGGTGCTGGCGCAGACTGTTCGCGCCCTGCGCGACCAGCCGCCGTTCGAGGCCTCCGCCATGGACGGCTGGGCCGTGCGCCGCGCCGACGCGGAAGCCGCCGCCGCCAGCCTGCGCATAGCGGGCGAGAGCGCCGCCGGCCACGGCCATGACGCGGCCCTGCAGCCCGGCGAAGCGGTGCGCATCTTCACCGGCGGCGTGGTCCCGCCCGGCGCCGACATGGTGGTGATCCAGGAGGAGGCGGCCCGCGACGGCGACCGTGTCGTCGTGGGGCCGCTCGCCGGCAAATCCGCCCACATCCGCCCCCGCGGCGGCGACTTCCATGCCGGCGACGTCCTGCTGGAGCCCGGCGCCCGCCTCGACCCGTGGCGGATATCCCTCGCCGCCGCCGCCGGCGCCTCTAGCTTGGCCGTGGCCAGGCGCCCGCGGCTGCTGCTGCTCACCACCGGCGAGGAGCTTGTGGCGGCGGGGACCGAGCCCGGGCCGCACCAGATCTTCAATTCCGGCGGCCCCAGCCTGTCGTCCCTGGCGGCCCAGTGGGGCGCCGAGGTGGTGCGGATCGCCACCGCCGGCGACAGCGAAGACAAGATCCTGGCGGCCGTGGATGGGGTTGCTTGCGACCTCATCGTCACCGTCGGCGGGGCCTCGGTGGGCGACCATGACCTGGTCAAGCCGGCCCTGGCGCGGCTCGGCCTGGAGCTGATGGTCGAGACGGTAAGACTGCGCCCCGGCAAGCCGACCTGGTTCGGGACCCTGGGCGACGGCCGCAAGGTGCTTGGCCTGCCTGGCAATCCCGCCTCGGCCTTCGTCTGCGCCGAGTTGTTCCTGCAGCCCCTGCTGGCCACCTGGCAGGGCGCGTCGCCCGATCGCCCGATCCTCTACGCCCGCCTGGAACAGCCGCTGGGCCCCACAGGCCCCCGCGAGCACTGGATGCGCGCCGCCGTCACCTCGCGCCCCGACGGAACCTTCACCGCCCGCCCCTTCTCGGACCAGGACTCGTCCCTCGTCGGCGTCTTCGCCCGCGCCGACGCCCTGATGCGCCGGCCCGCGGACGCGCCGGCCGCGGCGGTGGGAGACGTCGTCGAGGTGATGCGGTTGGAGCGGCTTTAAGGTTCTTGTCCCTCCCGCTTGTCGGGAGGGTGGCCCCGAAGGGGCCGGGTGGGGAGGTGTCCGGCCAACGTCGTGCTTCCGCCCCACCCCGCTCGCGGGCCTGACGCCCGCGAGTCGCCCTCCCCATCGAGGGGAGGGACAAGGAACGCCTACACCCCTTCCGACACCACGCCCGTCGAGGTCAGCTCGGCCTGGATGTAGTCCAGCCCCAGCAGGCGCTCCACCATCTGGTCGAGGTCGAGCTGGCGGGTGGAGAGCGAGGTGAAGCCCTCGCCGCTGGCGGCCGAGCCGTTCCCGTTCCCGTTCGCATAGTTCAGGTCGCGCTCGTCGGCGGCGATGCGGAAATAGCCGCCCATGTCCTCGGCGCGGGCCGCCTCTTCGCGGGCGACCAGATGCTCGAAGCTCTTCTCGCCGTGCCGCGCGCCCATCACCCGGACCTCGGGGTCGGCGCCGAAGATCCGGCACAAGGCGGCGACGAGGACGCCGATGGTGCAGGCGGGCGCCTTCTGCACGAAGATGTCGCCGGGGCGGGCGTGCGCGTAGGTGTAGAGCACCAGGTCCACAGAATCGGTCAGGCTCATCATGAACCGGGTCATGTCGGGGTCGGTGACGGTGAGCGCCCTGCCCTGTTTGATCTGCTTGACGAAGAGCGGGATCACCGAGCCCCGGCTGGCCATGACGTTGCCGTAGCGGGCGGTGGACATCACCGGCTTGGCCCTGCCCGGCGCCTTGGCCTTGGCGATGGTCAGCTTCTCACCCAGGGCCTTGGTCAGGCCCATGGCGTTGATCGGATAGACCGCCTTGTCGGTGGACAGCACCGTTACGCCCTTCACGCCCGTGGCGGTGGCGGCGTTCAGTACGTTCTCGGTGCCGAGCACATTGGTGCGCACCGCCTCGAAGGGGTGGAATTCGCAACTTGGCACCTGTTTCAGGGCCGCGGCGTGGAAGACGAGGTCGGTCTCGACCATCGCCTGGGCCAGGGAGTCGTAGTCGCGCACGTCGCCGATGATGAAGCGCAGGCGCGGGTCGGTGAGGATGTGGCGCAGGTCGTCCTGCTTCTTCTCATCCCGGCTGAAGATGCGGACTTCCTCAGCGCCCTCGGCCAGCGCGCGCCGCACAACCGCTTCGCCGAACGAGCCGGTGCCGCCGGTCACCAGGAGGGTCTTAGCTTTGAGCATCCCGGCTGTTTACGAGCCCGGACCCCCGAAGCAAAGACCTAGCGGATGGCGAGGCTGAGGCCGATACGGTCGTCGCTGCGGTTGCGCTGCCCTAAGGACCGCATGGCCAGGTTCTCGTGGGTGTAGCCGACCAGGGCGTGGATGCGGCCGCGGTGGGCGCCCAGGCCCGCCTGGACCTCTCGGGCCACCCCGTCGTCAAGCTTCTGGCGGCGGGCGGGATCGTCGGAGCGCAGCAGATTCAGGCCCATCGCCCGCTTATGGTAGCCGGCGTAGACGTACCAGCGTGGCGCGTCCTGGCCGGTGAAGCCCACGGCCTTGGCCATACGCACCAGGGCGCCGGCCTCGGCGCTGCGGCCACCGTCCTTGGAGAGGCCGAGGCCCATCTGCGGGGTGACGTCCAGGCTGAGCCGGCCCTTGCTGACGCTGACCATCGCGGGCCATTTGCGCACATAGGTCACATTGTAGCCCTGGGGCCGGGCCGCGCCGATCTGGGCGTCCGGCCGCATCAGGGCGGCGCCGGGCAGGGGATCGTAGGCGAAGGTCGACACCCGCACGGTGTCGAAGTGGGCGACGCCTTCGCCGCCGAAGCTGACCACCTCGCTCGTCGTCCAGCGCATCAGGCCCCGGCCGGGCTCGTAGCGGGTCGCGGCGTAGCCGCCAGGCGCGCTGAAGCCTGGGCCGGCCGCGATCGAGTTGGCGTCGGTAGTGAAGTCGGGACTGCTGGAGAAGGCGGCGCCGAACAGGGCCGCCTGGCCCTCATCGACGGCGTGCGCCACGCCCGGACCCAGGGTCGCCGCGGCTGCAGTGGCCAGTAGGGCGGCGATCAGGCGCATGCGGACGACCGTCTCCTGCGAACGTCCGAACCATACCAAGCCAACCTTGCACAATCGGTAACGGTACCGAATACAGGCCGTCACACTTGGGCCCCTGAGCGAGAAAAAGGCGGCGAAACGGCGTGACCGGACAGCGTACTGCGCCCTTGTCCCTGCGGCTCGCGCCCGAACGGGAGGTGCTGACCGAGGTTACGCCCCAGGCCCTGGTCGCCGCGCGCCCTGATTCGCCCGAAGCTTGGGGCGGGGGCGCCTGGGCCGTGACCCGTGTCGGCGGCCACCTGGTCCCCGATCTGCTGCAGGCGCGGCTGGCCGGCCGGGTCGCCGGCGGGCCGCTCCCGGACTGGCACGACGGCTCGGACGGGGCCCGGCGCGGCCAGACCGCGGTGTTCCGGGCGCGAGACCTGCTGCTCGCCCCCCGTCACGGCACGCTGATCGACCCGCACGGGCGCGTGTTCCAATGCACCGCCGGCGAGATGCTGAGCTGGCGCCCCGACCTGGCCGCCCTGCCCCATGTCGAAAAGGACGGCGACGCCCGCCGGCTCGTTCCGCCCGCCCGCCTGCCCCGGATCGCGGCGGCGACGGTGTTCACCGCCACCGGCGGCGAGTTCAACTATGGTCACTATCTGCTCGATTGCCTCGCGGCCCTGCTGGCGGTGGAGGAGCTGGGCCTGCTGGACGCGCTTCCCCCCATCGCGCCGCCGCTCAAGCCCTGGCAGCGCGACCTCCTGCGCCTGGCCTTTCCGGGGCTGAAGGTGCGGCAGACCCGCGCCAAGCTGGTGCGCCTGGGCGAGGCGGCCTTCGCCAGCCCCATGGACCACTTCCTGCACCGGCCGAACCAGCTGCTGCTCAAGCTGCGCGACCGGATCCTCGCCAGCGCGCCGCCGTCCACGGGGGCCAGGCGCGTCTACATCTCGCGGCGGGCCTATCCGATGCGGGTGATGGTCAATGAGCCGGCCCTGGAGGCGGCGCTGGCCGCGCGCGGCTTCACCATCGTCCGGGCCGAGACCCTGACCCCGTCGCAGCAGGTCGCCCTGGTGCGCGGCGCGCAGGTCGTGGTGGGGGCGACGGGGGCGGGGCTCGCCAACGCCCTGTTCGCCTCACCCGGAACTAAGGTGTTCGAGGTCCTGCCCGAGACCTTCGCCAACTGGTGGCTGCGCAACCTGTGCCACCTCGCCGAAGTCGACTGGCACGGCTACTTCTGCCCGGCGCCGGTCGATCCATCGGAAGTGTCGTGGAAGTACCGCGTCAGGCGCGGGTTCCGCTGGGGCTACCGCCTGCCGCTGGAGGACTTCCTGCGGTTCCTGGACGAGGGGATGTGATCAACACCCCGTCATCCTCCGGTCACGGCGCAGCCGTGATCCGGGGACCCAAGCGAGATATGCGCTCGGGCCGCCGCCGGTGATGATGCTGAAAACACGGCTTGGGTCCCCCGGACCGCGCTTCGCGCGGCCGGAGGATGACGGCCTATTTTACTGACAGGCGAGGCATTCCTCGTAGTCGGTCTTGCCTTCCATGTGGACCTTCTCGGCCATCTGCTCGCCGCCGGCGAAGGCGGCGCGCTGCACCGACTTGGAGCGCAGGTAGTAGAGCGACTTGCAGCCGCGCTCCCACGCCGTCCAGTGCAGCATGTGCAGGTCCCACTTATCCACGTCGCCGGGGATGAAGACGTTGACCGACTGGGACTGGCAGATCTCAGGCGTGCGGTCGGCGGCCAGTTCGATCACCCAGCGCTGGTCGAGCTCGAAGGCGGTCTTGTAGACGTCCTTCTCATCCTGGCTCAGGCACTCCAGGTGCTGGACCGAGCCCTCGTTCTCCAGGATCGAGTTCCAGGTCTCGGCGGTGTTCTTGCCCTTCTCCTCGAGCAGCCGCTCCAGATAGGGGTTCTTGACCGCGAAGGTGCCCGACAGGGTCTTGTGCGAATAGACATTGGCCGGGATCGGCTCGATGCCGGCCGAGGTGCCGCCGCAGATGATCGAGATCGAGGCGGTGGGCGCGATGGCCAGCTTGTGGCTGAACCGCTCCATCACGTCGCGGTCGGCGGCGTCCGGGCAGGGGCCGCGCTCTTCGGCCAGCACCTGGGACGCCTTGTCGGCGGCGCGGCGCAGGGCCTTGAAGATGCGCATGTTCCACGACTTGGCCATGGCGCTCTCGAAGGGCACGTTCTGGCTCTGCAGGAACGAGTGGAAGCCCATGAGGCCGAGGCCCACCGACCGCTCGCGCATGGCGGCGTAGACCGCGTGGGTCATTTCCGGCGGGGCGCGGTCGATGAAGTCCTGCAGCACGTTGTCGAGGAAGCGCATGACGTCCTCGACGAAGGTCGGGTGGTCGCGCCATTCCAGGAACTTCTCGGCGTTGACCGAGGACAGGCAGCACACCGCGGTGCGCTCGACGCCCAGGTGGTCCTTGCCGGTGTGGAGCATGATCTCCGAGCACAGGTTGGACTGGCGCACCGACAGGCCCAGCTCGCGCTGGTGCTGCGGCATGGCCCGGTTCACCGTGTCGGAGAAGATCAGGTAGGGCTCGCCGGTCTGCAGGCGGATCTCGAGGATCTTCTGCCACAGGGTGCGGGCGTCGACCGTCTTGACGATCTCCTGGTCCTTGGGCGAGCGCAGGCCGAACGGCTTGCCGTCGCGCACGGCCTCCATGAACTCGTCCGAGATCGAGATGCCGTGGTGCAGGTTCAGCGACTTGCGGTTGAAGTCGCCGGACGGCTTCCTGATCTCCAGGAACTCCTCGATCTCCGGGTGGTGGATGTCGAGATAGACCGCCGCCGAGCCGCGGCGCAGGGAGCCCTGCGAAATGGCCAGGGTGAGCGAGTCCATCACCCGGATGAAGGGGATGATGCCGCTGGTCTGGCCGGCGCCCTTCACCTTCTCGCCGATGGAGCGGACGCCGCCCCAGTAGGTGCCGATGCCGCCGCCGTTGGAGGCCAGGGCCACGTTCTCGTTCCACACGCTGACGATGCCTTCGAGGCTGTCGGGCACGGCGTTGAGGAAGCAGGAGATCGGCAGGCCGCGGTCGGCGCCGCCGTTGGACAACACCGGGGTGGCCGGCATGAACCACAGGTTCGAGATGTAGTCGTAGACCCGCTGGGCGTGCTCGGCGTCGTCGGCATAGGCCGTGGCGACGCGGGCGAACATGTCCTGGTAGCTCTCGCCGGCCAGGAGGTAGCGGTCTTCGAGGGTGGTCTTGCCGAACTCGGTCAGCAGGGCGTCGCGGGACCGGTCGACCTCGACCTTGCGCACCAGCTGCAGCTGCGGACGCGGCGCGCGCGGAGCCGGCTGGGTCCGACCACGGACGACCGGCGCTTGGATCTTCGCTGCTTCGCTCAAAGCCGTAGTCCCCCGAATTCAATCTACTGCCCGGCCCTCCCGCTGAGAATCAGGCGCTGGCGCCTGGCTCTCTCACCCTAGATGTAGTGGGTGAGCGGCTTGCTGGACCGATATATGGGGACATAGACCCCGGGGACCGTCAATGAGGCGGTCTTCAAATTTTCATGTGGAAGCCGCGGCTTTTTCGCTTTCATTTTAGCGCGCCGTTAACCGCTCGGGGAACGGGGATTCGAAATCCCGGCTTTTTGTTAAGCTAGATTTCCGAAAGGTTTACGCGGCCAAGCT
>DAICXL010000038.1:0-6698 GCA_027312185.1 Caulobacterales bacterium
GTCGCCGGCGGCGCGGGCGGCGACGGCAGCGGCTCGGGCACGGGGACCAACGGAACCGGCACGGGCACGGGGACCAACGGCGGCGCCGGCGGGGCGGGAACCGGCGGCGGCTCGGGCTCGGCGGGCGGGTCGGGGACCGGCGGCGGCTCCGGAACCGGCGGCGGTTCCGGCACGGGCGGCGGGGCCGGCGGCGACGGGACCTCAGGCACGGGCACGGCGGGCGGATCGGGCTCCGGCACGGCCGGCGGTTCGGGCGCGGGCACGAACGCCACGGGCGGGTCCGGCACGAACGGGACTTCGGGCGGCGGCGCCTTCACGGGCGGAACGCCCACCACCACCATCGAATACAGTTTCAGCGGCGGGGTCAGGCAAAGTGGAAAGTGATCCGAGGTTCAGCAACGGCGCGGGCAGCGCCGGCGGCGACAGCGCCGACACCATGCCCGGCTCGGCCGGGCGCGACAGCCTGGCCGGCCGGGGCGGCGACGACCTGATCACCGGCCTCGGCGGCGATGACGCCATCGACGGCGACGGCGGGGCCGACACCCTGCTGGGCGGCGACGGGCGCGACTACATCCGTGGCCTGGACGGCAACGACTCCATCGACGGCGGGGCCGGCGACGACGACGTCAACGGCAACCTGGGCGAGGACCGGGTCTATGGCGGCGAGGGGGCTGATTCCGTGCGTGGCGGCCAGGGGAACGACCTGGTGTTCGGGGGCGCTGGCGACGACGCCCACGTCAACGGCAACATCGGCGCCGACGAGGTCCACGGCGACGACGGGAACGACACCGTCTATGGCGGCCGGGACAACGACACGGTCTATGGCGACGCCGGAAACGACTGGGTGTCCGGCGACCTCGGTTCGGACGTCCTCGTCGGCGGGACCGGCGCCGACCGCTTCGTGCTGCGGGCCGGCTTCGGCGCCGACGCGGTGCGCGACTTCAACTATGCCGAGGGCGACCGCATTCAGCTGGCGGCGGGGACGGCCTATTCCGCCGGCTCGGCCGGGGGATACGCCCTGATCACCCTCTCCAGCGGCGACAGCCTGGTCCTCACCGGGGTCGCGGCGGGAAGCTTCAGCGCCGATTGGATCGTCTTCATCTGAGCGGCGGCTTGCTCCGGAGGCCCATTCACCCCAGATTCACGGGGTAAGCCTCCGGAGCGTTCCCACGTGACAACCCCCTTCAGCGAATTCGAAGTCGCCAAGCGGCTGCGGCCCTCCTCGGAGGAAGTCGCGTTCGATCTCGATCGGGCGCTGGCGGCGGTGGTCGCGCTCGAGGCGACGGTGCCGGAGGACGCCTTCACGGCCCAGGCCCTGGGGACCGAACGGGTCGGCAACGGCGTCGTCATCGACCCCGCCGGCCTGGTGCTGACCATCGGCTACCTGATCACCGAAGCCGAGGCGGTGACCCTCATCACCGTCGATGGCCGCAAGGTGCCGGCCCATGTGCTGGGCTTCGACCAGGACACCGGTTTTGGCCTGGTGCACGCCCTGGAGCCCCTGGGCCTGCCGGCGCTCACCCTTGGCGACTCGCGCACGCTGGAGCCCGACGACGCGGTGATCGTCGCCGGCGGCGGGGGCGCCGCCCACGCCCTGGTCGGCAAGGTCGTCGCCCGCGAGGCCTTCGCCGGCTATTGGGAATATCGGCTGGACGAGGCCCTGTTCACCGCCCCGGCCCATCCGCACTGGAGCGGGGCGGCCCTGATCGGCCCCGCCGGCGATCTGGTCGGCCTGGGTTCCCTGCAGCTGGAGCAGCGGCTGGGCGAGGACCAGTCGGTGCCGCTCAACATGTGCGTGCCCGCCGAGCTCCTGGCCCCGATCCTGGAAGACCTGAGCCATGGGCGCGCGGCCCATCCGGCGCGGCCGTGGCTGGGCGTGTTCAGCCAGGACATGGACGACCACGTGGTCATCTTCGCCGTCGCCGAAGGCGGGCCGGCCGACCGGGCCGAGCTGAAGCGCGGCGATGTCGTGCTGGCGGTCGAGGACACCCCCGTCGCGGATCTGGGCGAATTCTACAGCCGCCTGTGGGAGGTCGGCCCGGCGGGCGCGCACGTCACCCTGACCATCTCCCGCGGCGGCGACGTCTTCGACGTGGAGCTGCGCTCGATCGACCGGGCCTCGGCGCTGAAGAAGCGGCGGTTCAACTGACGCGATCTCGGCCTAGAGCAAGAAAGGCGGGCTGATGGCCCTTCTGCTGTTGTTCTGGGGCGTTGCTGTGGTGACCGCTATTTCAGTGTGGTGGTGTGGCCGAACGGGAGAAATCTCGGTGACCAGCTTGACTGTCAGGCGGGACGAGCAGCCGGGACTTTTCAAAATCTGCCTTGCGATGCTCGTCGTATTATCTCTTTTGATCGACGGGTTCGCCGTAAAGCACACGTTGGCAGCGCTAAGCTAACAAAACGACACATACACGCGGCTTTACAGAACAAATCAAGAACATTAAAGCCTCGGTTCATGGTCACCCTGAACCTCCAGCGTAAGCTTTCCGTCCTCGCCGACGCCGCCAAGTACGACGCCTCCTGCGCCTCCTCCGGCGGGGCAAAGCGCAATTCCAAGACCGGCAAGGGGGTGGGCGCCACGGGGGGCATGGGGGTGTGCCATGCCTACACGCCCGATGGCCGATGCGTGTCGCTGCTCAAGATCCTGCTGACCAACTTCTGCGTCTTCGACTGCGTCTATTGCGTCAACCGCTCGTCCTCGAACGTGGAGCGGGCGCGGTTCTCGGTGAAGGAGGTCGTCGACCTCACCCTCGATTTCTACAAGCGCAACTATATCGAGGGGTTGTTCCTGTCGTCGGGGGTGATCCGCTCGGCAGACTACACCCAGGAGCAGCTGAACCGGGTGGCCAAGTCGCTGCGCCAGGATCACGACTACCGCGGCTATATCCACCTCAAGCTGGTGGCCGGGTGCAGCCCGGAGCTGGCGGCCGAGGCCGGGCTGTGGGCCGACCGGCTGTCGGTCAATATCGAGCTGCCCCTGGACGACAGCCTGAACCGGCTGGCGCCGGAAAAGAGCGCCGGCGAGATCAAGCGGGCCATGGGCCGGGTGCGGCTGGGCGTGGATGCGGGCAAGGACCGCACCCGGACCGGCAAGCGGCCGCCGGCCTTCGCCCCGGCGGGCCAGTCGACCCAGATGATCGTCGGCGCCGACGCGGCCACCGACGCCGATGTGTTGAGCCGCGCCGACGGCCTCTACGGCGCCTATGGCCTGCGCCGGGTCTATTATTCGGCGTTCAGCCCGATCCCGGATTCCAGCGCCGCCCTGCCGCTGGAGCGGCCGCACCTGATGCGCGAGCACCGGCTGTACCAGGCCGACTGGCTGATGCGGTTCTATGGCTTCGAGCGGGAGGAGATCACGGCGGGCGCCCCGGACGGCATGCTCGACGTGGCCATCGACCCCAAGCTGGCCTGGGCCCTGGCCAACCGCCATCGCTTCCCCGTCGACGTGAACCGGGCCGACCGGGAAATGCTGCTGCGCATCCCCGGGCTGGGGGCCAAGACGGTGGACAAGCTGATCGTCACCCGGCGGCTGAAGCGGGTGACCCTGGACGACCTGATGCGGCTGGCGGGATCGATCAAGCGGGCGCGGGCCTTCGTGGTCTGCGACGACTGGCGCCCCGGCGGGCTGACCGACGCCGAGGACCTGCGCGCCCGCCTGGCGCCCGAGGCGCGGCGGGCCAGCGCGGCGCAGCTGTCGCTGTTCTAGCGATGTACGACATCGTCCTGGACTCCGAGATCGATTTCGACGCCTGGCGCGATGCGGCCCGGCGCCTGCGCCTGGCTGGCGCCGCGCCGGCCGACGTGGCCTGGCGGGTGGGGGAGGGGGCGCGGCCGCTCTTCGCCGAGGCGGCGCCCCCGCCTTCGCTGGCAGGACCGCAGGCGGGGCCGTTCGCCGTCTCGCGCGACTTCCTCGACCTGGCCCGGCCGGTGCTGTTGCACCGGTCCGAGCGGCGCTTCGACCTGCTCTACCGCCTGCTGTGGCGGCTGAAGGACCAGCCGCGCCTGATCGAGATCGCCAGCGACCCGGACGTGGTGGAGGCGCGCGCTATGCAAAAGGCCGTGCGCCAGGCCATCCACAAGATGCACGCCTTCGTCCGCTTCCGCCGGGTCGAGGACGAGCCGGTCGAGACCTATGTCGCCTGGTTCGAGCCGCCGCACCGGGTGACCGAGGCCGCGTCGGAATGGTTCGTGCGCCGCATGGCCAACCTGCGGTTCTCGATCCTGACCCCGGACGTCGGAGTGCACTGGGACGGCGAGGCGCTGTCGACCTCGGCGGGCGCGCAGAAGGGCCAGGCCCCGGCCGAGGACGGGCTGGAGGCCTATTGGCGGACCTACTACGCCTCGATCTTCAACCCGGCCCGGCTGAACCCCAAGGTCATGACCCAGCACATGGCCCGCAAGTATTGGAAGAACCTGCCCGAGGCGGCGCTGATCCCCGACCTTGTCGCGGGCGCCCACGAGCGAACCTTGGCCATGGTGGCGGCCGAGCCGTCGCAGCCGTCGCAGCGCGCCGCCCGCATCGCCGCCCGCCGCAGCCGCGACGAGCCCTTCGACACCGGGGTTGCGCCGGCGTCCCTGGGCGAAGTCGCCGCCGGCGTGGGACACTGCCGCCGCTGCCCCCTGTGGCGCGACGCCACCCAGGGCGTGCCGGGCGAGGGGCCGGCGCAGGCGGCGCTGATGCTGGTGGGCGAGCAGCCCGGCGACCAGGAGGACCTGGCGGGCCATCCCTTCGTGGGGCCGGCGGGGGAACTGCTGGACAAGGCCCTGGTCCTGGCCGGGATCGCGCGGGGCGAGGTCTATGTCACCAATGCGGTGAAGCATTTCAAGCACGAGCAGCGCGGCAAGCGGCGGCTGCACAAGACGCCCCAGACGGGAGAGGTCCAGGCCTGCCGCTGGTGGCTGGACAACGAGCGGCGGCTGGTGCGGCCCAAGGTGATCGTGGCCCTGGGCTCGACCGCCGCCCAGGCCGTGCTGGGCCGGCCCGTCTCGGTGCTGAAGGAGCGGGGTTCGGCCGGGGCGCTCGAGCACGGGGCGACCGGTTTCGTCACCGTCCACCCGTCCTACCTGCTGCGCCTGCCGGACAGCGCCGACAAGGCCGGCGCCTGGCGCGCCTTCATCGCCGACCTTACCGCGGCTCGCGCCCTGGCCCAGGCCAGCTGAGCCGTGCTAGCTCCGGACACGGACGGCGCAGCATCGCGCCGCCGCGGAGGAAACGCCCTTGCCTATAGGCCCGATCAGCCTCGCCGATGCGCTCGAACTGCTGGTCGTCCTGCGCGACCAGACGGGCCGGCCCGGCGACGACCAGTCGCTGTTCGTCAACTTCTGCCTGAAGAACGTCGGCTGGAGCAAAGCCCAGTTCCTGCAGGACCTGTGGGTGGCCTATGAGCTGAAATCGCGCCGTGGCGGCTTCTTCGTCGAGTTCGGCGGCACGGACGGGATCAAATATTCCAACAGCTACGCCCTGGAGACCGAGTTCGGCTGGAGCGGCGTGATCGCCGAGCCGGCCCGCATCTGGTATCCGGCCCTGCGCTACAACCGCGGCTGCGCCATCGATGACCGCTGCGTGTGGACCCACACTGGCGAGCGGCTGATGTTCAACCAGCCGGCCATCGCCGCCCACTCGACCATCGACAGCTATTCGGCCGCCGACCGCCTCGCCGACACCCGCACCGACGGCCAGCGTTACGAGGTCGAGACCGTGTCGCTGAACGATCTGCTGACCCATTGGCGGGCGCCGAGGCGGATCGACTACCTCTCCCTCGACACCGAGGGCTCCGAACTCGACATCCTCAAGGCCACCGACTTCGAGGCCTGGGAGTTCCGGCTGATCACGGTCGAGCACAATCATTCCGACCAGCGCCAGCCCCTGCACGACTTCCTCACCTCGAAAGGCTACCGCCGCAAGTTCGAGAAACTGTCCAACGTCGACGACTGGTACGTGCGGACCTATTAGGCGACCGCCCCGGCCGGCCCTATATTTCCCTGATGACGGCCCCCGCCTCGCCCCCCCTGACCGACCAGCAGTTCGCGCGCATCGCCCGCGCCCTGGCCGAGCCGCGCCGCGTGCAGATCCTCAAGGAGATCGGCGCCTGCAGCGCCCCGACCCCGTGCAGCGTCATCAACGAGGCGCACGCGGTCAGCGCCGCGACCCTGTCGCACCACGTCAAGGAGCTGGAGACCGCCGGGCTGATCGAGATCGTCCGCGAGGGCAAGTTCGCCAAGCTGGTGCTGCAGCGCGACGTGCTGCGCGCCTACACGGAGCGGCTGGCGGAAATCTGACACCGGCCCTTGCGAGCATCGCTTAGACGCTTATCTAACTATCGAACCGAGGGTGGTTCGATAGGAGAGATCGACGTGAGCGACTTGAACGGCAAGGTGGCCATCGTGACCGGGGCCTCCAAGGGCATCGGGGCGGAGATCGCCCGCAGCCTGGCGCAGGCCGGCGCCGCGGTGGTGGTGAACTACGCTTCCAGCAGGGACGGCGCGGACAAGGTGGTGGCCGACATCACAGCCAAGGGCGGCCGGGCCGTCGCGGTCCAGGGCGACGTGGCCAAGTCGGCCGATGTGACGCGGCTGTTCGCGGAGGCCAAGACGGCCTTCGGGACCCTCGACATCCTGGTCAATAACGCCGGCGTCGCCCTTGGCCCACTGTTCGGCAACAACGCCAGCACGGCGCCGCAGGAACTGCTGAAGAAAAC
>DAICXL010000038.1:6708-21954 GCA_027312185.1 Caulobacterales bacterium
GATCCTCGCCACCCAGGAAGCGGTGAAGCATTTCGGAAACCAGGGCGGCAGCGTGATCAACGTCGGCTCGGTCGCCAGCGCCCAGGCCGTGCCCGGCGCGGCGGTCTATTCCGCCACCAAGGGCGCGGTGGACTCCATTACCCTGGTCCTCGCCGCCGAGCTCGGCCCCCGCGGCATCCGGGTCAACACCATCGCCCCGGGGGCGGTCGAGACCGAAGGCTCGCGGGACCTGGGCGTCGTCGACAGCGATTTCGGCAGGCAGATCATCGCCGACACCCCGCTCGGCCGGCTCGGCCAGCCCGACGACATCGCCAAGGTCGCGGTGTTCCTGGCCTCGGGCCAGTCGGCCTGGATGACCGGCCAACGCCTGGTCGCCTCGGGCGGGTACTAAGCAGTCCCAGGCTCCCTTCCCCCGTCGAGGGGGAAGGGCCGCTCAGGCGCTTTTTCCTCCCCAGCCTGTCGGCGGTGGGCATAGTGCTTCGTCCTGGAGACGACGAAGGACCAACCCGATGCTGTACGCCATCCTTTGCTACCATTCCGAAGACGTGGTCGGCGCCTGGACCAAGGCCGAGGACGACGCCTGCATGGCCCGGCTGAAGGTGGTGCACGAGAAGCTGACCGGCGAGGGCAAGCTGGGGCCAGTGGCGCGGCTGCTGCCGACCACCGCCGCCACCACCCTGCGCAAGGACAGCGACCCGCCGCTGGTCATCGACGGCCCCTTCGCCGAGACCAAGGAGCAGCTGCTCGGCTTCTACGTCCTCGATTGCGCCGACCTCGATGAGGCGCTGGACGCCGCCCGCGACCTTGGCAAGGCCAATCCCGGCGGGGCCTATGAGGTGCGGCCCATCGGCCTGTTCTTCCCCGGCGGGGCGGCGTCCACTCGATGAAAGAGATGGGCCGATGACCGACCTCAGCGGGATAGACGGCGCCTGGATCGACGGGGCCCTGACCTCGGCCCGCCCCCAGGCCGTGGCGGCCCTGCTGCGCTATTTCCGCGACCTCGACGCCGCCGAGGAGGCCTTTCAGGACGCGTGCCTGCGGGCGCTGAAGAGCTGGCCGCAGAACGGCCCGCCCCGCGATCCGGCCGCCTGGCTGATCATGGTCGGCCGCAACGCCGCCATCGATTCGGTGCGCCGCCAGTCGCGCCACACGGCCCTGCCGCCCGAGGAATTGATCTCGGACCTCAACGACGCCGAGACCGACCTGGCCGACCGGCTCGACGGCGGCCACTACCGCGACGACGTGCTGCGCCTGCTGTTCATCTGCTGCCATCCCGAGCTGCCGGCGACCCAGCAGGTGGCCCTGGCCCTGCGCATCGTCTCCGGCCTCAGCGTCAGGCAGATCGCCCGCGCCTTCCTGGTCAGCGAGGCGGCGATGGAGCAGCGCATCACCCGGGCCAAGCGCCGCATCGCCGAGGCCGACACCCCGTTCGAAACCCCCGGCGCCGTGGAGCGGTCCGAGCGGCTCGCGGCGGTGGCGGCCATGGTCTACCTGGTCTTCAACGAGGGCTATTCGGCGCCCGGCGACGAGGCCGAAGCCCGCGGCCAACTCTGCGACGAGGCGATCCGTCTGGGGCGGCTGCTGCTGCGCCTGTTCCAGACCGAGCCGGAGATCATGGGTCTGGTCGCCCTGATGCTGCTGCAGCACTCCCGGGCCGCCGCCCGCTTCGACGCCGAGGGCCAGGTGGTGCTGCTGGACGACCAGGACCGGTCCCTGTGGTCCCCCAAGCTGATCGCCGAGGGCCTCGCCCTCGTCGACAAGGCCCTGCGCCACCGCCGGCCCGGACCCTACCAGGTGCAGGCGGCCATCGCCGCCCTGCACGCCCGAGCCGCCACCCCACAGGACACCGACTGGGCGCAGATCGACCTGCTCTACGCCCGGCTGGAGCAACTGGCGCCCTCGCCGGTGGTGACCCTCAACCGGGCCGTCGCCGTCTCGAAGGTGAAGGGCCCCGCCGCGGCGCTGGCGATGATCGAGCCCCTGGAGCCGCGCCTGTCCGGCTATTTCCACTACATGGGGGTCAAGGGCCACTTCCTGCTGCAGCTCGGCCGCAAGGCGGAGGCCAGGCTCGCCTTCGACCAGGCCATCGCGCTCGCCAACACCGCCGCCGAAGCCGCTCACATCCGCATGCACCTCGACCGGCTGATCAAGGACGCCGAGGCGGCGGCGTCGTGAGAAAAGTCTAGGGCTGTGTCGGCTCCACGACGCGGCCTTCGTCCTAGGAGCGTAACGTCACAGGGAGCAGAACAGCCATGGCCGAACAGACCTACCCGACCCAGCGCGGGGTCGTGCCCTACGTCAACGTCGCTGGGGCCGCCGACGCCGTCGCGCTCTATGAAAAGGCCTTCGGGGCCAAGGAGCTGGCGCGGATGCCGGCCGAGGACGGCAAGCGGCTGATGCACTGCGTGGTCGAGATCAACGGCGGCCAGCTGATGATGAGCGACACCTTCCCCGAGCACGGCTACGACTTCCAGCCGTCGCACAGCTTCACCATGCATCTGAACGTCGAAGGTATCGAACGCTGGTGGAGCCGGGCCGTCGACGCAGGGCTTGAGGTCATCCTGCCGCTGCAGGTGATGTTCTGGGGCGATCGCTACGGCCAGTTGAAGGATCGCTTCGGTGTGCACTGGTCGATGAACGAGCCTGTCGGCTAGGGCCGGCGGCCTGGAAGGGGGAGAGGTCCATGCTCACGTTCGTGCTGATAGTCGCCGTGCTGGTCGCCGCCCTGGCGGCCCTGGTCGTCTCGCGTCCGGCGACGTTCCGGATGGAGCGCCGCATCCGCATCGCCGCGCCGCCGGCGACGGTCTACGCCCTGATCCAGGACTTCCGGAACTGGCGCGCCTGGTCGCCCTGGGAAGACCTCGATCCCGAACTGAAGCGCGACTATTCAGGCGCGGCAAGCGGCGTCGGCGCGGTCTATGGCTGGGAAGGGAACAACCGGGCCGGTACGGGCCGGATGGAGATCGTCCAGGCCGAGGCGCCGTCCCGGGTCAAGATCGACCTGCAGTTCCTCAAGCCCTTCCCCGCCCGAAACGTCGCCGAATTCACCATCCAACCGGCCGACGGCGGCTCGGAGGCGACCTGGGCGATGTACGGACCCAACACCCTGATGGGCAAGGCGATGAGCCTGTTCATGAGCATGGACAAGATGCTCGGCCCCAGCTTCGAGACCGGCCTCGCCCGCATGAAGGCGGCGGCGGAGAAATAGCCCCGCGCACACCTCACGACGCGTCGTGGAAGATGATCCCCATCGTATGGCGTCGGCCTGAGCGCAGGGCGCTGACCCCGTGGCGCAGGACCGTGCGGTAGTCGCCGCGGCTGCCTCGCACCGGGCGCTGGTTGACCGCGAACACCACCGCGTCGCCCAGGCTCAGGGGAACTACCGCCGGCCGGCTCTGCATCCGCGGCCTCTGTTCGGTGATGACGAACTCGCCGCCGGTGAAGTCATTCCCCGGCTGCGACAGCAGCACCGCCACCTGCAGCGGAAAGACGTGCTCGCCGTAGAGGTCCTGGTGCAGGCAGTTGTAGTCGCCCTCGCCGTACTGGAGCAGCAGAGGCGTCGGCCGGGTCTGGCCGGCGGCGTGGCAACGGGCGAGGAACTCCGCGTGGGTCTGGGGATAGCCGATGTCGATCCCCATCCGCGCGTTCCACGCCTCCGCGATGGGGGCGAGGCGGGGATAGAAGGCGGTGCGCAGGGCCTGCACCAGCGGGGGCAGGGGATAGGCGAAGTAGCGGTACTCCCCCTGGCCGTAGCCGTGCCGGCCCATCACCACCCGGCTGCGGAATCCCTGTTCCTCTTCGTACAGGCCGCTGACCGCCCGGCATTCCTCCGGGGACAGAAGGTCGTTCAGCACAGCCCAGCCCTGGGCGTCGAGCTGGCCGGCCACCCGCGTCCAGTCGAAGGCCGCGATCTGGTCGTCGACTGCGCTCATGCCAGCCTCGCTGCTTCGCGCTCCAGCAGGGTGCGTTTGCGTGCGACGCCCCAGCGGTAGCCGCCCATCGATCCGTCGGTGCGCACAACCCGATGGCAGGGAATGGCCACGGCCAGGGGGTTGGCCGCGCAGGCGCCGGCCACGGCCCGCATCGCCTTGGGCGCCCCGATCTGCGCCGCCACCTCGGCGTAGCTGGCGGTCGACCCGGCGGGGATGTCCGTCAGCGCCCGCCACACCCGCTGCTGGAAGGCGGTGCCGCGCACGTCCAGCGGCAGGTCGACCCCGACGCCCGGCCCTTCGACCAGCCCGACTACCTGGGCCACCGTCCGTTCGAACCCGGCGTCGCCGCCCGTCAGGTGCGCCCGGGGGAAACGGTCCTGCAGGTCGCGCACCAGGGCGTCGGGATCGTCGCCGATCAGGATGGCGCAGACGCCGGCGGCGGTGGCGCCCACCAGGATCGATCCCAGGGAGCATTCGCCGACGGCGAAACGGATCTGCGTCGCCTCGCCGCCCCTGCGCCAGACGCTCGCGGTCATGCCCAGCAGGCTGTCGGCCGCCGCGTAGAACCGGCTGCTGGCGTTGAAGCCGGCGTCATAGATCGCCTCGGTGACCGAGCCGCTGGTCGCCAGGCTGTCGCGCAGCCTCCCCGCCCGGTGCGCGGCGGCGTAGGCCCGGGGCGTCAGGCCCGTCGCGGCCTTGAACAGGCGGTGGAAGTGATGCGGGCTGAAGCCCACCGCCCGGGCCAGGGTTTCCAGGTCTGGCGGGGTCTGCGCCGCCGCGATGATGCGGCAGGCTTCGGCGGCGACGGCGGCGCGCTGGGCCTCCAGCGAGGGCTGGTCCGGCTTGCAGCGCTTGCAGGGCCGAAAGCCCGCGGCCGCAGCTTCGGCGGCGGTGGCGTGGAAGCCGACGTTCTTCGGGTTGGCCGGGCGGGAGGCGCAGGATGGCCGGCAATAGACGCCGGTGGTCCGCACCGAATAGAAGAACCGGCCATCGGCCGCGGCGTCGCGGGCGGCCAGCGCCGCCCAGCGCGGGTCGCCGGTCGTTTCCGCCATCTGGGCCAGAGCGTTCATCGCTCGTCTCCTTTCGCACATCTCGTGGGCCGCACCATGGTCCCCCGCGCCGGGGCGCACACTCCGCCGCTGGCTTTCGAATTCGAAAGACGGGGCGAGGTTTGCATACCCGCGGTCTTGAGGCAGTCTCTCCGCACGGGCCGGCCACAAGGCCCGATCAGGGAAGACATATGTCCGACGCATCCGCCGTCGCCGCCAGCGCCCACGCGCCGGCGAGGAAGCCGTTCTGGAGCGGCCTGGGCTTCCGGGTCGCCGTCGGCATGGTGCTTGGGGTCGTGGTCGGCCTGATCTGGCCCGAGGTCGGCGTCTCGCTGAAAATCCTCGGCGACATCTTCCTGCGGCTGATCAAGACGGTGGTCGCTCCCCTGGTCTTCCTCACCGTTGTGCTGGGCGTCGCCGCCGCCGGCGACTTCAAGCGCATCGGCAAGGTCGGCCTGACCGCTATGATCTATTTCGAGATCGTCTCGACCATCGCCCTGGCCTTCGGCCTCGCCGCCGGGATGATCTTCGGGGTCGGCAAGGGCATCCAGCACATCACCACTGAGGCCGCCGCCAAGGGCGCGGCGGCGGCGGAGGCGGCGGTCACCTCGCAGCACCCGACCCTCACGGGCTTCCTGCTCGAGATATTCCCCGACAATTTCATCGGCGCCTTCGTGCGCGGCGAGGCGCTGCAGGTCCTGGTCATCGCCCTGATCTTCGGGGCCGGGCTGCTGATGCTGAAGCCCGAGAGGCGCAAGCCGGTCGAGGACGGGCTGAACGCAGCGGCGCCCGCATTCTACCAGTTCACCCACATCATCATGATGCTGGCGCCCGTCGGCGCCTTCGGCTCGATGGCCTACGCGATCTCTTCCAACGGGGTGCAGGTGCTGATCGCGCTCGGCTGGTGGGTTGTCGTCTATTACCTGACCCAGATTCTGTTCATCCTGACGGTCCTAGGCGGGATCTGCCTGATGTTTGGGCTGAACCTGTTCTCGATCCTGCGCTTCATCCGCGACGAGATTTTCGTCGTGCTCGGCACCTCCTCGTCCGAAAGCGTGCTGCCGCGCCTTCTCGAAAAGCTGCCGGCCTATGGCGTCTCGAAGCAGACCGTCGGCCTGGTCCTGCCGACCGGCTATGTCTTCAATCTCGACGGCGCCTCGATCTATATGTCGATGGGGGTGGTGTTCCTTTCCAACGCTTTCGACGTGCACCTCGCCTGGCCGCAGATCCTCGCCATCTTCGGCATAATGCTCCTGACCTCGAAGGGGGTGGCGACCGTCGCCGGCGGCGCCTTCATCAGCTTCGCCGCCACCGCCACGGCCAGCGGCCTCCTGCCGCTGGAGGGGCTGCCCATCATGTTCGGGGTCTACCGGCTGATGTCGCCGGCCAATGCGACGTGCAACGCCATCTCCAACGCGGTGGCCACCATCGTCATCGCCAAGCTGTGCGGCGAGTTCGACCCCGCGGCGCAGGCGCGCTTGAGGGCCGGGGCGGTCGATGCGGACGACCCGCAGGCGATCGAAGCGCCGCACTAGCGGCTCCTTCGCGAGCCGCTCGAGCCCGGCCGACGGCGAAAAGCTTAGCTATAGAAGTGGGTAAATTAAAAGCATCAAAGGCGAAAAGCGGCACGGTCTTGCGATTTTCACACACTTTCCTGGCGATCCACATTGCCGCGACCAAGGGTCGCGGTTATTGAGGGCTCAAGGGTTTAGCTAGGGGAAGATTGATGACAGTGGACGCGAAATTTGGCGCCTTGGGCGCCTTGCTTGTAGGCGCCGCAGCGCTCGGGGCGGCCGCTCCGGCGGCGGCCCAGACGACCAAGGGCAGCGTCGCCGTCGGCGTCGGCTACGGTTCCGACGGCCTGGGCGCCGACGTGTTGTTCAAGCTTTCGCCCAATATCGTCATCGGCGCGCGGGCCGCCGCAGCCCTGGTGACCTACCACGAGGAAGGTCAGACCGGGGACTTCTTCTTCAAGGGCAACGCCCGCATCAACGGCATCAGCGCCCACCTCGACCTGCACCCCTGGACCCAGGGCAAGTTCGCCGCGCCGCTGTTCATCTCGGCGGGCGTCCTCGGCGGCGACCGTCACGCCAAGACCACGGGCCGCTACACGGGCTCGCCCTTCCAGACCGGCCCGACGACCTTCGCCGGCCCCAACGAAATCGGCCGCATCGACGGCCGGGTGAAGATCAGCGACGTCTCCCCCGTCGTCGGCATCGGCTGGGACAACACCTTCACCTCGAACAGCCGCTGGGGCCTGCGCCTGCACGCCGGCGTTGCCTTCACCGACGTCGACGTCGGGCCCGTCGTCGCGTCGGGCGGCTCGTTCTCGAACGATCCGCGCCTGATCCGCGAGCTCGCGGCTCTCGAGCACCCGCTCAACGGCGACGGCACCAAGTACCTGCGCTACTTCCCGTTCATCGGGGCGAGCGTGACCTACCGCTTCGGCGACAAGACCATGGCGCCGCCGCCGCCCCCTCCGCCGCCCCCGCCGCCTCCGCCGCCCCCGCCGCCGCCGCCGCCTCCCCCGCCGCCGCCTCCCCCGCCGCCTCCGGCGATCGAGGCCCGGGCCTTCATCGTCTACTTCCCGTTCGATCAGTCGATCCTGACGACGGACGCCCAGGCGGTGATCCAGCAAGCGGCCCAGTACGCCGCCCAGGGGAACGCCACCCAGGTGGTGGTCATCGGCCACGCCGACACCTCCGGCTCGCTGCAGTACAACATCCGCCTGTCGGAGCGCCGTGCGAAAGCCGTCGCCGACGCCCTGGTGGGCCTGGGCGTCAACCAGTCGGTCATGTCGGTCGATTGGAAGGGTGAAACCGAACCTGCGGTCGCCACCGGCGACGGGGTGAAGGAACCCCTGAACCGCCGCTCGACCATCAACATCAACTTCGCGGGCGCCTCGGGCACTGCGGCTCCGGTGGCCTCGGCCCCCGTCGCCAACCCGTAAGCGACCAGCACCACTGGACGACGGGGAGCCCGGCGGGAACGCCGGGCTCCTTTCGTTTGGAGGTGGCTCCGCCTAGACTAAAGCCAGCAACCGGAGCGCCTTCGTCCATGACCTCCAACTCGGTCGCCGAGAATCTGAACATGTGGGACCAGGCCCACGCCTGGCCCGAGGACGGGGACGAGTGGAAGGGCCAGGCCGTCGTCTGCGGCGTGCCCTACGAAGAGTGGAAGGCCTCCCTCGTCGAGCGGCTGATCCTCCCCTACCTGCCCAAGGGCGGGGCGGCGATGGAGATCGCCCCCGGACACGGACGCTGGACCGGCTACCTGGCCGAGCGGGCCGGGCGGCTGATCCTCGTCGACCTCAGCCCCACCTGCCTGGAGCATTGCCGCGAGCGTTACGCCGGCCGCCCGGACATGGAGTTCCACGTCACCGACGGCCGCAGCCTGCCCGCCGGCCTGGACGGGCAGCTGGACCTGGTCTGGTCGTTCGACAGCTTCGTCCACATCGCCCCGGCCGACATCGCCGGCTACCTCGCCGATTTCCGCCGGGTGCTGAAGCCCGGCGGCCTGGCGGTGATCCACCACGCCAACCGGCGTCACGAGACCCTGTGGATGGCCGGCATGCGCCACTGGGGGCCGTTCTGGACCTATGTCTACCGCCTGCTCTCGATCGGGGCGCAGGAACGCATCGACGGCTGGCGCTCGCCGGTCTCGGGCCGGCTGTTCGCGCGCATGGCGCGGGAGGCGGGGCTGGACGTGGCCGAGCAGTTCCAGCGCTGGGGCGAGAACGACCGCTACGGCGTGCCGCGGCACAATGATCTGGTCACGGTGATGCGCCGGCCGGCCTGAGCCGGCTCATCGCCAGTCGAGGAGGCCCAGCTTGCACATCCACACCAGGCTGAGCTGCAGCCTGGCCCGATCAGGCGCCGGCGCCCGTTCGAGGACGGCCTGCACGGTCGCCGATCCCCGAGACGCGATGAAGTCCAGCGCCTCCCGCGCCTGCGGCAGCGGCGCGCGCCAGAAGCCATAGGCCATGTCCAACGGCTGGGCCTGGGCGCGGTCGAGGTCGCCGGCGCCCACGCCGGACCGCACCGACAGGACGGTGCGCAGGTCCATTACGGCGGTGGCGAAGCCGGCGAAATCGCGGAAGGGATCGCCCTTCACTGGGTCCATCGGGTGGCGCGAGACGATGTCGGCCGAGGCCAGGCGGACAGCAGTCAGCTCGTCGATCAGCTCCTTGTACTGGGCGACGACCACGGGCCAGTCGAAGGCGGTGCGGATCCGCTCGCGTCCGGCCGCGCCCATCGTGCGCCGCAGCTCGGGCGAGGCGGCGAGGTCGGCGATAGCCTTGGCGGCGCGCCCGACGTCGACGGCGGTGTGCTGGGCGACCGTGCCCACGAAGGACTGGTAGCTCTCGATCAGGAGCGTATGGCGCGCACCGATCGCGCGGCCCAGCAAGCCCTCAGGGCCGCCAAGGGTGGGGATCAGGAAGGCCTCCACCCCGTCGCGCATGGTGTAGCGGTAGCCGTCCCAGTGGCTGGCCACCACCGGCAGGCCGGCGGCCATGGCTTCGAGCGGGGTGATGCCGAAGGTTTCCTGGATGTTGTCGATCAGGGACAGGAAGATGTCGGCCCCCGCCCACAGCCGGCCGAGCAGCGGCCGGTCATTGCCATCGAGGAAGTGCACGGACACGGAAGGCGCATAGGCCGTCGCCGCGCTCTGATAAAGGGCCCGCTCCTTGTCGCCGCCCGGGAACCATCCGGCCAGGGCGAAGTGCATCCTCTTGCCCGCCTGCTGCGCCGCCTCTTCGACCGCCCTGAACATCGGCTGGGGAAAGGCCTTCTCGAAGTACGACAGGCGCCCGACCCAGAGGACCAGCACCTCGTCCTCGCCGACCCCGAGTTCGGCGCGCAGGCCCGCCCGCGCCTCCGGCCGGTCGGCCATGGCCACGAAGGCGCCCCCGTCCACACCGAGGGGGATCAGCGGCAGCCGCGGCCGCGGCGGCGGCGCGCCGCCGCACCGCTCGGCGAGATAGTCCGTCCACTGATCGAACATCCCGGTCAGGTGGTCCTGCACCGCCGGCGATGTGCAGATCAGGGCGTCCCAGGGATAGACCGGGGCGACCGCGTGCAGGGCCGTCTCGGTGCGCATCGCTGGGGGCGCCAGGGTGTGGACCAGGCCCATCAGGCTGTAGCCGCGGTCGCCGACGGAGCGGCGGCGGAGCCAGGCGAGTTCGCGCAGATCCGCGTGCCCGCGCAGCAGGGCGCCGGCCTCGCTCGCCGCCTGCTGGTTCAGGATGCCTGACGCGCCGAGCCGCGTGCCGGGCGCCAGGCCGCCCTCCAGCCCCTTGGCCACGTCTCCGGGGCTCACCGCCACGTGGGTCAGGAAGTCGAGCCGCTCGAAGCCGCCGTGGCGGGCGAGCGCCCGAAACAGCTCGAGGTTGGCCATGTCCTTGCCGAAGGGATTCTCGGTCAGGCCGAGCCGGCCCGCAGGGTGGTAAATCGCCAGGCGGGAAGCCAAGTCAGCCTCGATCGAAAAGCAGCGCCGAACAGGGAGCGCGAACCCGGCGGCATCCTGACGGAACAGCCGGGCTTGCGCTAGGTCAGGCGAAGATCAGCCACTCGCCCGAGAGCGAGGCGGGCGCCACGCCCGCCAGGCCGATCGACTCGCCGCCGGAGAGGGTGATCACCATCTGGTTCTGGTAGCCCCCGAGACTGTAGACGGTCCCTGGGGCGAGGACGATCTTGTCGCCCAGGCCTAGCGAGAAGTCGGCGACCCAGTCGTGTCCGCCGCCGGCCGCGATCCGGAACCAGTCGGCGCCCGCTCCGCCCGCCAGGGCGTCGTCGCCGATGTCGCCCGAGAGCAGGTCGTTGCCGTCGCCCCCGAACAGGTGGTCGGCTCCCTGGCCGCCATAGACGGTGTCGTTTCCGTCGCCGCTGCGGACCGTGTCGTTCCCGAGGTTGCCGTTCACGTGCGGATCGTCGCCGCCGCCGCCCAGAACGAGGTCGCCGCCCTGGCCGCCGCGGACCGTGTCGCCGCCCTCGCCGCCGTCGACGGTGTCGGCGCCCTGGTTGCCGTTCAGGTCGTCGTCGCCGGCGTCGCCGAAGACGCTGTCGTCGCCGTTCATGCCGCGGATGTAGTTGCCGGCCGTGTTGCCGGCGATCCTGTCGGCGCCCCAGCCGCCCACCGCGTTCTCGATGCTCGCCCCGGCGGCGATGGAGACATTGCCGACCATCCCGCCCACGTCCGAAAAGGCGGTCGGGTTCAGGTCGATGCTCTGGGCCTGGCTGTAGCCGGAGAAGTCGAAGGTGTCGGTCCCGCCGGCGTCCCAGGCGCAGAAGATCAACCGGGCGCCGGGGCCCTCCGCCTGCAGCCAGGGCCGGTCGGCATTGGCGTTGAAGCCGTAGGTGGTGTCGCCGAGGAAGGCGCTCATGTTGGGGCCGTACAGCGCCTGGATGGCGGCGATGTCGAGGACCAGGGGCGTGGAGGCGTACCGGCCGGCGAAGGCGCCGCCGGTGTTGCTCTCGGAGAAGTAGCTCATCACCGTGTACTGACGGCTGTCCTCGAAAAACTGGGCCGACCTGGCGTAGGTGATGTCGGCCCCCGCGCCGTCGTAGTCGCCCGGGTGGTCCAGCCCCAGCGCGTGGCCGATCTCGTGGATCAGCACCTTCTGGCCGTAGTTATGGAGGGCCGGGGCGGTGTTGTAGGACAGGGCGCTGTTGTACCAGCCATCCCCCTGCACGCTCGAGGCCGCGCGCGCGCCGGTGGGGCCGGGCAGGTAGGTGAAGGCCGCCGCGCCGTCCTTGCCGGCGCCATAGTTGGCGAACCGGATCGTGCCGCCGTCGGAATAGGCGCCCGGGCCGCTGTCTCCGCCGCCGATCCGCTGGAAGGTGATGGCGGCCACGTCGGCCCAGGCCTGGAGGGCCAGCTCGGCGCCGCGGATCTGGGCCGCGTTGAAGGTGGAAAAGCCGCTGGTGTCGTCGGGCATCGTGGCCGGCGCATTGGCGCGGAAGGAATAGGTGAGGGTGGTTCCCGCCCAGCCGCCGCTGGCGAACGATCCGCCGCTCAACAGGCGATCGGCGCCCTGAGCGATGGGCAGGGACGCCTTGCCGTTGGTGCTCACCGCCATGACGCTACTTCCACTCTGGGAAGAACGAGGGCCCCCGCTTTTCCACGGCGATTCATGTCATGCGCAATATTGGGCCTCAAGACCGGATGATTGTTCTGGCGTGCGGCAAGAAAGCGCGCTCGATGGTTGATAAGGTGTTCTTTAGTTGCTGATCGCCGTCTCGGCGGGCGCAGGTCCGGCTCGCGACGAATGCGGCGACAGCGACGGCTTGACCCCGGGCGTCGCCGAGGTTCTACCCGCCATCCGTGACGGTCGAGCCGTCCTTCGGAGCCAGTCGATGTCGCCTCAAGCCGCGCCCCGCGTCTCGGTCCAGGTCTGCACGCCCTGCTATGGGGGCATGGCCAGTATCGTCTTCTTCGACGCCCTGCTGAAGCTGCAGGCGGCCTGCGCCGCGCGGGGGGTCGGGCTGGAGATCCGGCTGACGGGCGGCGACGCCCTGATCACCCGGGCCCGCAGCCGCATGGCCGGCGACTTCCTGGAGACCGACCACACCCATCTGTTGTTCGTCGACGCCGACATCGGATTCGATCCGGAGCACCTGTTCCGCCTGCTGGCCTTCGACAAGCCCCTGGTCGGCGGGGTGTATCCGCTCAAGAAGACGATGTGGGAGAAGGTGCCGGACGCGGTGCGGCGCGGGGTGAAGGACATCCAGGCCGCCGCCCTTGGCTACGTGGTCCGCTTCGCCCCGTCTGAGACCCAGAGCGTGGAGCTGGAGGACGGCTTCGGCCAGGTCGCCTATCTCCCCACCGGCTTCATGCTGATCCGCCGCGAGGTGCTGACCGCGATCGCGGCCGCCTATCCGGACCTGGCTTGCACCATCACCGACATGAACGCCCCGCCCAAGGAGACGGTGATGTTCTTCGAGACCATGATCGAGCCGGACAACCGCGAGCACCTCTCCGAGGACTATGCCTTCTGCCGCCGCTGGCGCGACCTGGGCGGCGAGGTCTGGGCCGACTTCCAGACCCGTATGACCCATGTCGGCCACGCCCAGTACACTGGCAGCCTGATGGACGCGGTGGCGACCTAGCCAGCGTCCTTCACCGCGACCGCTCCCACCAAGGCGATGCGATCGACTTGGGCATAGGCCGGCTTGTCCAACTCCTCGCCGAACACGTCGGGGTCGAGTTCGCGATAGCTCAGCCGGCAGCCGGCCTCGGCCATCGCCGGCTTCAGGGCCTCGTGCAGGGCGTCGCGTCCGTCCACGATGGCCGAGCCGGTGTAGAGCAGCAGCCGTCCGCCCGGCGCCAAGCGTTCTGCCGCCTCGCGGGCCATGTCCAGCGACAGCCTGGCCCCGTGCATGTCCCCTCCGTCGCGATAGTCCCGCCCGCCGCCGTCGTCGGCGATGTAGGGCGGGTTGGCCAGAACCAGGTCGAGCGGCCCCTCCACCGCCTGCAGCCCGCTGGTCTCCAGCGTCTCGACCTCGACGCCGGCGACAATGGCGTTGAGGCGGGCCAGACGCAGGGCCTGCGGATTCACGTCGGTGAGGGTGAGACGGGCGTGGGGGCGCAACCTGGCGGCGGTCAGGGCGCCCACGCCGGAGCCCGCCCCGATATCGACGATGCGGACCGGGTCGGGGATCGGCGGCTTGAGCTGTTCGGCGATGAAGGCCGCGAAGCGATAGCTGTCCGGGCCGAAGAAGACGGCGTCCTCCGCCTCGGTCGGATAGGCGGAATGCAGGTAGAGGCCGCCGTCCAGGCTCGATACCCGCAGCAGGCTCTTCAGGCCGTCCCCGGTCTCCTCCAGGGCGCCGCCGTCGCGCAGCAGCGCCTCGACCTCCGCGTCCAGCCCGCCGGGCTCGAACGGCAGGCTCCATCCCAGCGCATCGGCCAGGGTGCGCGCCCGGCGACGGCCCGGCCGAGCCAGCACCCGGGCGTGGGTCGCCGGCGTGGGAGTGACGAAATGATAGGCGCGCCCGTTCAGCGCCCGCAGAAGGGCCACGAGCGCGTCGTCTTGCGTAGTCATGTGTTCCAGGCCCTGTTCAGGGCTTAAACCCCCCAGCGGGTCGGACGTTCAGTGACGGGCGGCCTCGGCCTCATGCACCGCGTCCTGGATCATCGCCAGCACCTGGCTGGGGGCGTAGGGCTTGGGCACGAAGGTGCTGCCTTCCACCCGCTCCACCTGGTGGTCGGCGCGCCCGCCGCCGGAGGTGTAGATCACCCGCAGCGAGGGATGCAGCAGGCGGGCGTGACGGGCCACGACATAGCCGCCGCCCTGGTCCTTCAGGTCCACGTCCAGGAAGGCGGCGACGATGTCTGCGCCGCTGTCCAGCGCCCGGATCGCCGATTGGGTGGAGTTCACGCTGAGGACGTCGAACTCGGGGTCTTCCAGCACGTCGCAGACGATTTCGCGGATCAGCTCGTCGTCCTCAACCACCAGCACCGTCGGCTTGGCTTTGTGCGCCTGGGCCACAGCAGTCTCCTCTTCCGCCACCGTTAACCCCGCTGGAGGGCTGGAGTTCCTGCGGGCGGAAATAAAATCTGTGTAAACGACGTGGCGACGCTTGTATCTGGCGTTTCCGGAGAAATATTAACTACATCTACACATGTATTAACAGGTTCTGATCGGTTCTTATACTTCCGCCCGCCTGAAATCTTGTCGCGGCCGATCGGGGCTGGCAGGATCGTCATAGCCACGCTTGAGTTCCTCCTGCCGAGGCGGCTACGGCATTAGCGAGGCGGAGAATTTTATGCAGCAGATGACCCAGGCGCGAGCCGAAGCCGACGCCAAGATCCTGTCGGAACGGCTCGTCGCCCGGACCCTGATCGGCTCCATGCTGATCGGCTTCCTGATCATGGGCGGGGTGGCGGCTGCAACGGGATGGATGCTGATCCGCGCCCAGGAGTTCCAGCGCCTGGTCGATCACACCTACGAGGTCGAGGGGAAGATCGCCGACTACCGGGTGCTGCTGGAGCGGGCGGAGGCGGCCCGGCGCGGCTTTCTTCTCGCCGGCCAGAGCGGTTACACGGGCATCTACCGCGAAACAATCGCCGCCCTGTCGCCGACGCTTCAGTCGGTCCGGGAAATGACCGCCGACAATCCTGAGCAGCAGCGCCGCATCGACCGGCTTGAAATTCTGCAGCGGGAAAAGGTCCGGCTGATCGAAAGCTCCATCGCCACGCGCAACGCCCGCGGCCTCGCCCCCGGGATCGCCGCTTTCCAGGCGCCCCGGGAGTTCGAGGTGCTC
>DAICXL010000039.1:0-10282 GCA_027312185.1 Caulobacterales bacterium
CCCCGACCACCTCGCCGTTGCGGTTGACCAGGGGTCCGCCCGAATTGCCCGGATTGGCCGCGGCGTCGAACTGGATCAGGTTCTGGCCGCCCTCGGCCCGGGGGTCGGTCGCCCATGACCGCCCCAGGCCCGAGACCACGCCCGCCGAGATCGACGGCCCGATGCCGAAGGGAAAGCCCACCGCCACCACCTCGTCGCCCGGCTTCATGCCGCGGGTGGAAATCAGGGTGGCCGGCTTCAGGTCGTCGGGCAGGACGTCGGGCCGGATCACCGCCAGGTCGTTCTCGGGCTGGGCCCCGACGATATAGGCGTCCGATTCCGAACCGTTGGAGAAGGTCACCTTCAGCCGCTTGGCCGAAGCGGCCACGTGCAGGTTGGTCAGGATGGTGCCGCGCTCGTCGATCACCACCCCGGAGCCGACCGAGACGGCGTCGTCGTCGGTCTCGGGGCCGAGGGGCTGGGCGCCCTTGGGCGCGCCCTCGCCATCTTCCCGGGCAGGGGCCTTGTCGGTGTCGTAGCCGGTCACCCGCACTACCGACGGGCGCACCACCTCGGCCGCCACCGCCGCGCGGGACGGCTCCGGCGGCCGGTGCTTCAGGGCGTAGGTCACCGCCGCGTTGATGTCGGCCTGGGTGTAGGGCTTCACCGGCGGATTGATCAGCAGATAGACCCCGAAGACCGCCAGGATGAGGAGGACCGGCCCCGCCGCCAGCAGCTTTCGCTCATGTCGGGCCTGGAAGGCGGCCCACCGGCGACGCGCCTTTTGCAGCCGCGACGCCCTCTTCGGCGGCGGCGCTTCCGGTTCGGCGGGCTCAAGCCCGCCGTAGAGTGGATACCGCTTCATGCGCGTCCAGCTGCCGGTCGGCCCCCTGAAGGCCGCCGCCATTGGGCCGCTGCCCGCGCCCTCCCGTCAAGCGATCTGAGATCAGTCAACGGATCGAAGGCGTCGTTTGCCGGCCCGGGTGGGCCCTAGCCCAGCTCCGCCAGGTTGCGTTTCACCACCCGCTCGGCTGCGGCGGTGAGGGCCAGGGCGGCGGTCACGTCGCCGGCCATGACGGGGATCACGGCCGCCCGGTGCGCCTCGACCAGGGCGCGAAGCTCGGCGACGTGGGCCAGCAGGGCCTCGCCGTCCGCCTGCAGGGCGCGTTCCGGCCCCGGGTCGCCGCCCGACTCGAGCAGGGCGGTGAAGTCGTCGATGTCGCGCTGGCCGTCGGCCAGGGCGGCCCGGGCCAGGGCCTCGGCCCGGTCGGCCGCGGCGGCAAGGCCGGCGTCGTCTTCGTGGCGCGCGCTGATGCGAAAGGCCTTGGCGGCGCACGCGGCGGCCAGGGCCAGGCAGACGGCCGCCGCCGAACCGGCGCCGGGCGCGGGCTGGTCCCTGGCCACGGCGTCCACGAAGGCGCCCAGGGGCTGGTCAGAAATCATGTCGCCGCTTCAGGACAGCAGCGTGCCGAGGGTCATGACCGTCCAAAGGACGGCGCCGGCGATCACGGCGAGATAGACCGTGTCCATCACGCTCGCGGGGCGCCGGACGAGGCCCGCCGCCGCGCCTTCCCCGCCCGTTCCCCCGGAGCCGAGGTGCGCGACCACGGCGAGCAGCAGGCTGCGGCGCTCTGGCGTCAGGCCGGGCTCGTTCAGTTCCCGGCGCGCCCCGCTCAGGGCGTCGCCCTGGTGCCGGTCGCCCAGGGCGAAGATTTCCTGGCGCAGACGGGCGGGAGCGACAGCGGCGGGGCGGAACAGGTCGGCAAGGTTCATCTACTGCCCGCCGCTCAGGGGGTCGGGCGCGGTTCGTCCGCCCTGGCGGGCGCCGGTGCGCTCGATCGCCTGGCGCATCCGATCGGTCTCGGCGGTGAGATCGACGAGGTCGGCCTGAAGCTGAGCATTGCGAAGTTTCAGGTACTCGTTCTCGCGCCGCAGCGCCTGGGCTTCATCGTCTGTCATATTCGCGCCCTTCGGATTTCAACACCTATATGCGCCATCTAGAGGCGATAAGTAAGTCGCCGCACGGTTTTCTGCATTGTGGAAGAAAAGCCTCAGGCGCTGGCAACAACGATTTATCGCAAGGGGGTGAGCCGCGACATGGTAGGGGTGGGCCATGATAGGCCAGTCCCAGCCGTCGGCTGACATGCTCCACCTCGTCAGCCGCGACGCCACGGGCGCCGAGATCCGCTTTGGCGACTGTGCGACCGTGATCCGCCTGCGGGTCTCCACCGACGACAAGGGCGTCGTGCGCGTGGCCCAGAGCCACTGGATCAGCCCCCCCGACGCCGGGCGGCCGAACCGGGCCGGGTCCTACACCGACCTGGCGGCCGGACCGGCCCTGGCCGCGGCCATCGGCGCCCTGTCGTCCCAGTTCCGCCGCGGCTTGAACCAGGGCCATACCCCTGACGAAAGCTGGTTCGTCAGCACCCCCGTCCTGGTCGGCGGCTAGAATGGCCAAGGAAACCGTCCACCTCGTGCAGGCCTTCGTCGCCGGACGGGGCAAGGGGCTGAAGTCCGAGCCGCCCATGGCCTGCAAGACGGCCGAGGAAGCCCGGCGCAAGGCCGAAAGGCTGTCGCCGCTCCGGTTGGGGGTGGTGGCCTTCTCGGCCACCGCCGACACTGAACTCGGCGACTATGACGAGAACCCGGTGGTCCTGTTCAAGTCGGGCCGGCTGCCGCACCCCTTCGACGAGCTTTAACCGATCTTCGGCGCGCTACGGCCGTCCCGCCGCCTGGGCGGCGAGCTCGTCGTGGGCGAGCTGCTGCAGGGCGGTGGTCTGGGCCGGCGAAATCCCCAGCTCCTGGGCCGCGACCTCCTGAGGGCCGAGGGCCCGGGGGTCATGGCCGGTGACGGCGCCGAACACCATCAGGGCCTCCAGGTAATAGCCGTGCGCCGAGGCGTGGTAGTGGTCCCAGGTCCACAGGTCGACCTTGCCCGCCTCGATCCCGTCGTAGGGGTTGGGGTCGGCGAAGCCGGTCTCGAAAGCCCGGTTCCAGGCGTCGCCGACGGGGATGACCCCGCGGATCTGCGGTGAACTGATCTTGGCGATCTCATAGGCCCGGCGCAGGTCGCGGGCCATGGTCTCGACCGGCTTGCCGTGCCAGTGGCCGGTGGGTGGATAGACCTGGTCGGCGCGGGTCCAGGTGGCGGTCAGGCGCACGTCCACGTTCGGATTGCGGGCATGCATCATGGCCGCGAACAGGGGCGCGTCGCGCAGCAGCTTGGCGGGGTCGCCGGGCGCGGCCTGGTCGAGGGTGGAATAGCCCTGCAGGATCACATGGTCCCAGGGCTGGTCGAGCAGGTGCGACCGCTCGCGCATGTGCCAGGCGAAGTCCGAGCCGCCCTGGGTCTCCAGGCTGACCGTATAGTCGAGCCCAGCCTCCTGGGTGAACACCTTGAACAGGGCCGGCACCCCACCCACCCCGGTGCCGTTCAGGTCGGTCACCGTCCCGGCGCGGTATTTCCACACCGGTGAATTGGCCCCATAGGTGAAGCTGTTGCCGACGAACAGGATGGTCGCGGCGCGGGCCGGCGCCGCGGCGCCCAGGCCCAGGACCAGCCCGGCCAGAAGCACGAGCCCGCGCCAGCCGGCGCGCCGGGCCTTGTTCACGTCCATCGCCGCATTCCCCACCCCAAAATCGCCGCGGGAAGGTCAGCGGACCGCGGGCCGCCGTCAAGAGCGGCTCAGCGCCCGGTCCAGCGAGACCGCCCCGCCGCCGCGGCCGACTAGGTAGAGCAGCAGCCCCGCCCAGCTGAGATGGGTCGGCCAGGCGTCGGGATAGACGAACAGCTGGATCACCAGCGTCATGCCGAGCAGCGCCAGGGCCGAGAGCCGTGTCAACAGCCCCAGCACCAGCAGGATCGGAAACAGGTGCTCGGCGTACGTGGCCAGATGCGCCGCCATCTCCGGCGGGAGCAGGGGCACGCGGTATTCCTCGGCGAACAGATAGCGTGTCGAGGGGGTGATCGTCAGCAGCCCCTCGACCTTGGTCCGCCCGGACAGGAAGAAGACCGCGGCGATCCCGAACCGGATCACCAGGGCCAGCGCCCAATCGGGAACCAGCCGCTCACAGGCGGCGGCGAAGGTCCGGCTGGCGTTGCCGATCATGACGAGGTCTCCGTGGGGTGCAGGGCGGTGAACAGGCCGGCATCGAGGCAGGTCTGGACGATGGCGGACAACTCGGCCGATGGCTCGGCCGCCAGAGCCTGAACGGCGGCTACGGCCAGGGGCCGGCCGGCGGCGCAGGCGGCGATGAAGGCGTGCGCCCCGGCGTCCAGCGGCTGGACGACCACCTCGCCGGACGGCCGGGCGATCAGCAGGCCCTCGCCGCGATCGTCGAGCGCGAAGGAGGCCGGGGGCTCGGCCGGCGGGCGATTGGCGCGCCAGAGGCTGGGGGTGTTGTCGTCGAACCAGGCCAGTCGCGCGCTCGGGTGCAAGACCGCGGCCGTATGCTCCAGGTCCCCCGGGGCCAGGCCCGCGAAGGCCTCCGGCCCGATCGGCGCGGCGTCGGCGGCGAGGTGCGCCTCCAGCCACATCCAGTCGAGGCGCGCGACGCCGGGAAGGTAGGGCAGGTCCCGCGCCGGCCCGAACGCCGCCAGCCAGGCGGGGAAGTCGCCGCCATAGGCCAGCAGCGACGGCTCGGCGGGCGGCCGTTCGCGGGCGAAGGCGACGGCTGCGGCCTCGAACCACGCCTCCCCGACCAGGCGTTGAACTGTGGGGAAGGTCGCGGCCAGGGCCTCGGCCAGGCCGGCGGCGACGGTGTTGCGATAGACCCGCAGGCCGGCCTGGTCGCCGGCCGTCGCCACCCAGGGACCCAGCGCGTCGTCGTCGCCGGCGAGCGCCAAGGTAAAGGCGTCCTGGAAGGCGGTCAGGCCGGACATAGGGGCCTCGCGGCAGGCTGCGGCGCGGCGAGGACGCCGTGGGCGCGGGCGCGCTCGGCCATCAGCTCGGCGAAGGCGGGGATGTCGGCGTCGCGCTCGATCAGGGTGGGGCGCGGACCGATCCGTCCGACCAGCCGGGCGTAGAGGTCCCATACCGCCTCGGCTACCGGGGCGCCGTGGGTGTCGATCAGCAGGGCCTCCCCCAGCTCCGGATCGGGCGCATGGCCGGCCAGGTGGATCTCGCCTACCGCGGCGGCCGGGATGGCGCCCAGATAGTCGGCGGCGCTGAAGCCCAGGTTGCTGGCGCTGACATGGACATTATTGACGTCGACCAGCAGGCCGCAGCCGGTGCGGCGGGCCAGCTCGCCCAGGAACTCCACCTCGCCCATCTCGTGGCCGGTCAGCGGCAGGTAGAGCGAGGGGTTCTCGATAAGAATGGCGCGGCCCAGGGCCTCCTGAGTGCGGCCGACGTTGGCGGCGATCCGGTCCAGCGCCTCGGCGGTGCGGGGGAAGGGCAGCAGGTCGGGCTGATAGGCGCCCCGCCGCGTCGACCAGGCCAGGTGCTCGGAGACCACGAAGGGCTCGAACCGGTCCACCAGGCGGCGCAGGGCGGCGAGGTGGCGCGGGTCCGGGTCCTCGTCGGCGGCCAGCGACAGCCCGACGCCGTGCAGCGACAGGGCCTTGTCGGCGCGGATGGCCTCCAGCCAGGCCAGGCGCGGCCCGCCCTCGCACATGTAGTTCTCGGGGTGGACCTCGAACCAGAGACCGGCCGCCGACGCGTCCAGCGCGTCGCCATAGTGCTGCGGCTTCAGGCCGAGGCCGGCGGTCGGTTCCTGGTTCATGGCGTGCGGTCCGGCTACGCCGACTTCTCGGTCAGGGAGCCGGCGCCCTTGGGCGTCTTGATGGTGGTGCAGGTCCCCTTGGCGACCAGCTTCCAGGCGTTGCCCTGGTAGTCGACCTTGGAGGTGCCCGCGCAGCTGGTGCCCGCGCCGGCCTTGCAGTCGTTCTGGCCGGCGAGCGACACGCCGTAGCATTTCTCCTTGGCCGTGGTGTCGGTGGCGGCGGGCTTCTGGGCCTGCTGGCCGGCCTTGGGGGCGGCGGCCTGGGCCGAGGCGGCGGTCGCGGCCACGAGGGCGAAGGCGCCCAGCAGGGACGAGGCGGCGCGGGCGGTGGGGCTGGTGAAGGTCATGACGTGGGCTCCGATTGCATCAGGGGTTCGCCGGGCGATGGGCCCGGCTGACCTGTTGTTCGTTGCGCCGGGCGAAAGGTTACAGCAGGGTCTGGCGTCATGGCTGCGCCGGACAGGCAACAGGATCGGGTCTGGTCGGCGCTGATGGCGGCGGCGCAGGATGGGGACGGGCGCGCCTACGAGCGGCTGCTGCGCGAGTGCGCCCCCTTCGTACGGTCGGTGGCGCGCCGGTCGATCGCCGACCCGGACCGGATCGAGGACGTGGTGCAGGAGACGCTTCTGACGCTGCACCGGGTGCGCCAGACCTATGATCCACAGCGGCCGTTCCAGCCCTGGCTCGCGGCCATCGCGTCAAGGCGGACGATCGACGCGATGCGCCGGCGCGGTCGCATCGGCGCCCATGAGACCGCCGACGCGCGGGCTTATGAAACCTTCGCCGACCCTGCGGCGAACAAGGAGCTGGACGCGCACGCCGCGTCGGTGGAGGCCGGGGCGATGCTGGCGGACTTGTCGCCCGCCCAGCGTCAGGCCGTGGAGCTGGTGAAGGTGCAGGAGCTGTCGCTCGCGGAGGCTTCGGTTGTTTCCGGCCAGAGCGTCGGCGCCCTGAAGGTCAATGTCCACAGGGCCCTGAAGGCCTTGCGGGCCAGATGGTCGGGAGGCCGGACGTGAACAGCTCGACCGATCGGTTGATCGAGATCCTCGCCGCCGACGCCGGGCCGGTGCGCCGGCTGGCGCCGCCCAGCCTGCGCGCGGTCCTCTGGCTGTGCGGCTTTGGCCTTGTCGCCGCCGTGGCGGTGCTGATGCTGGCCGACGTGGGTGCTGCGCTGCGCCGCACCGCGTCCCTGACCCAGCAACTGTCGGTGCTCGGCGAACTGGGGGTGGGGGTGACGGCGGTGATCGCCGCCTGCCACCTGGCCCTGCCGGACCGCAGCCCGCGATGGGCGCTGGCGCCCGTCCCCTTCCTGGCCCTGTGGCTGGGGTCCAGCGGCTACGGCTGCCTGGCCCTGCTGCCCACCCTGGGGCTGGGCGGTCCCGACCCTGGCGAGAGCCCGGGGTGCTTCGCCTTCATGGTGGGGGTCAGCGCGCCGATCGCCGGCCTGCTGTTCTTGATGCTGCGCCGCGCCCGGCCGCTGCGCGCCAAGCTGACCGCGGTGATCGCCGCGCTCGGCGTGGCCGCCTTTTCGGCCCTGCTGCTGCGGTTCTTCCATCCCTTCGAGATCACGGCGCTCGACCTCGGCTTCCACCTCGCGGCGGCCCTGGTGGTGATCGCTATCGCCGCCCTGGCCAGCCGCCGCAGCCTGGTGGGCGCCTGACGTCCGACGCGACCATAGCGTTAGGGCTTCAGATCCTCCCCCGCGCTCTTCGGCGCGGGGGAGGGGGACCACCGAAGGTGGTGGTGGGGGCTCCGGGGCGCTTGCGCCGGCCGCAGTGAGCCAAAGCCCCCATCCCCCGGCTATCGCCGGGTACTTCCCCCGCGCAGCAGAGCGCGGGGGAAGAGCTAAGAGCTTGCCCCCCTACGCGTACAGCCGCGCCAGCTGGTCCGCGCCGGAGATGCTGACCCCCAGGTCGTTCACCAGGCCGGTGCGCAGGGAATAGACCCAGCCGTGCACGTTGAGGTTCTGGCCGCGGCTCCAGGCGTCCTGGACGAAGACGTCCGAGGCGACGTTCCTCACCTGGCGGATCACATTCAGCTCGCACAGCCGATCGAGGCGGTCGCGTTCGCCGGGGATCGCCTCCAGCTCGTGCCGGTGGTCGTGTTCGACCTCGCGGATCGGGTGCAGCCAATGGTCGACCAGGCCGCGCCGCTTGCCGTCCACCGCCGCGGCCACGCCGCCGCAGCCGTAGTGGCCGACCACCATGACGTGCTTGACCTTCAAGACGTCGACCGCGAACTGCAGCACCGACAGATAGTTGGCGTCCTGGGGCGGGGCGAGGTTGGCCACGTTGCGATGGACGAACAGCTCGCCGGGGGCCAGGCCCACAATCTGGTTGGCGGGCACCCGGCTGTCGGAACAGCCGATCCACAGGTGCTCGGGCGCCTGCTGGTTCTCCAGGCGCTTGAAGAAGTCCGGGTCGGCGGCGAGCATCCGCTGCGACCAGGCCTGATTATTCGCCTTCAGGTGTTCGAGCATGGCCCGCGCAATAGGGCGAACCGTCTGGTGCGGCAAGTCAGGCCGGGACCGTCACCGCCCAGTTGAGCACCTCGGGCGCCGGAGGCGGCTGCAGCAGCGAGGACCAGCCGAGGATGGCGACGAACAGCGCCGTCCAGGCGAGGCGTCGCCGGGCGGGCCAGCGGGTGGCCTGTCTGTTGGTCTCGGCTGCATCAACCATGGCGTGTCTCTCCCCAGCTTCCGGCAACCTGGACGCAAGGCGTGGACGCCGTCTTAAAAGCAAGGGTTAACGGCGCGCGCGGCGGGAAAGTCCTCGGACGGGCCTGCCATGCCCGTCCTCCATGACGCCTCGGCCCGCTCAGGTGGGAGCGTCTTCACACCGCGCACATCTATCGCGCTTAAGGTGCCTCCAGCCGACCTCCGGTCCGGCACACTGGTAACCCAACATGTCCGACGCCCCCCTGCCGCCGACGCGCTCCACGGCGTCACGCGCCTTGCCTGCGGCCGCGCCTGCGATCGGCGCCGATGTCGCGCGGCAGTTGCAAGACTTGACCGCCGCCGCTGAGCGGTTCTGCGCCGGCGATCGCGCGGTTCGGGCGGAAATGGATGGCGACGACGCGGTGCGGCCGGTCGCGAGGGCGGTCAATGTTCTCTTCGGCGCCGTGGTGGAATCCGAAAACGCCCTGCGCACGGCCAGCCGGCTCGCCCGGATCGGGGCGTGGCGGCGGACCGTCGCCGACGGGGCGATGTACTGGTCGGACGAGCTGTTCGAACTGTTCGGCCTGCAGCGTTCCGGCCCCGCGCCGACCTTCGAGACCTTCTTGGCCATGCTTCCGGCCGCCGATCGGGTGCAGTTGCAGGCCATGGGCCAGCCGGGCGATGCGCGCACGTCCTTCACCATGAAGATGGCGGCCACGCGCCCTGACGGCTCCGAGATGATCGTGTGGAGCGAAGCCCGCGTCGAGGTCGACGACGACGGACGGCTGAAAGCCCTGTTCGGCATCTGCCAGGACGTGACCGAGCGCGAGACCGCGGCGGCCCAGCTGCGTCAGGCGCTGAAGATGGAGGCGGTCGGGCAGCTGACCGGCGGCCTCGCCCACGACTTCAACAACCTGCTCGCCGTCATCATCGGCAACCTCGACCTGATCGACGACGAATTGCACACCCCTGAGGCGCGCGCCTTCAACGCCACGGCCCTGGAGGCGGCGCTCAAGGGCGCCAAGCTGACGCAGCAGCTCCTGGCCTTCTCGCGCCGTCAGCCGCTGCTTCCCCAGACCATCGCTCCCAACGCGCTCCTGGCCCAGATGAGCGACATGTGGCGGCGCACGCTTGGCGACGGCATCGTCATCCAGGTCGAGCCGGCGAGCGACCTGTGGGCCGCGCGGGCCGACCCGTCGCAGCTCGAGGCGGCGCTGCTGAACCTTGTGATCAACGCCCGCGACGCCATGGACGGCGACGGCGTGCTGACGATCGAGAGCCACAACGTGACCCTCGACGGCAGGACGGCCGAAGGGGCGCCCGAGGTCCTGCCCGGCGACTACGCCATGATCTCGGTCGCCGACACCGGCAAAGGCATGACGCCGGAGGTGCTGCACCAGGCGGTCGAACCCTTCTTCACCACCAAGGAGATCGGGCAGGGCAGCGGCCTGGGGTTGAGCATGGTCTATGGCTTCGCCAAGCAGTCCGGGGGCCAGGTCACAATCCACAGCGAGCTGGGGAAGGGAACGACCGTCCGGCTGTTCCTGCCGCGCGACGCCGACGCCGAGGAGACGCCGTCCGCCGGGGCCGAGGCGCCTTCCGTCCTGGCCGAGGGCGAGCTGGTGCTGGTCGTCGAGGACAATGAACAGGTTCGCCGCCTGGCCGTGCGCCAGATCACCGACATGGGCTACCGGGTGATCGAGGCCGCCGACGGCAAGTCGGGCCTGGCCGCCTTCGAAGCCAACACCGGCATAGACATCCTGTTCACCGACGTGGTGATGCCCGGCGGCATGACCGGCATGGAGTTGGTCGCCGCCGCCCGGGCGCGCCGGCCTGGCCTCAAGGCGCTCTACACCACCGGCTATACCGAGGCGGCCACAGCGGGCGCTGGGCGCTTCACCGGCTCCGACATGCTGCTGACCA
>DAICXL010000039.1:10292-21613 GCA_027312185.1 Caulobacterales bacterium
GCGTAGGCTGCGCCAGGTGCTCGAGTCGTCTTCCTGATCAATTCCCCCGTTCCGGCCAACCCGCAGCCATAGAAGCCAGGTAAATGGCAATAATTCTCGTTGTCGATGATGAGCCTTTGTTTCGCCAGACCCTTCGCAGCATGCTCGAAGGGGTGGGGCACTCGGTCGAAGAGGCTGCCAACGGCGAGGAATGCCTGAGAAAATACCGCGCGGTGCATCCGCACGTGATCCTCATGGACATCGTCATGCCCGTCCGCGAAGGCGTCGAGACCATCACCGAACTGCGCAGGCACGACACCAAGGTGGCGATCATCGCGATCACCGGCGGCGGCAGCATAGGGACCGCCTTGCTTCTCGACATCGCCATGGGCGTCGGCGCCACCCGGGCCCTCGCCAAGCCGGTCCGTAAGGACGATCTTCTGGCCGCCGTTCAGGACTGCCTGGACGAGGCCGCCCTGACCGCTAGTCTTCCAGAGCGGCCAGCCGCGCCAGGCTCTGGTTCCAGCCCTCTTCCATGAAGTCCAGCATCCCGGTCCCGGGGCGCGTGAAGGCCGTGGCGTCGGAATGGACGGTCAGGCGCGTCTTGCCGCCGGGTTCGGCCTCGATGGTGACGGTGACGACATTGTCGGCATAGGGCTTGCCGATCGCGTCCTGCGGCGTGCCGACGAACACCAGGCGGCTGGGCTCCACCACCTCGCGGAACCGGCCGCTCATCGGATGGTCCGTCCCGCCCGCGTCGCGCATGATGATCCAGATCAGCCCGCCCGGCCACACGTCCATCTCGCAGACGGGGTTGGTGAAGCCGCTCGGGCCCCACCACCTGGCCATCCGCGCCGGGTCGGTCCATGCCTTCCAGACCTGCCCGGGCGGGGCGTCGATGACGCGCACCGTGGTCAGCGCCAGGCGCTCGTAGGGCTCAGGGCTGGCGGTCATCGGGCGTCTCCTCCTGAAGATGGGCTTCCAGGCGGTCCAGGCTCTCGTCCCAGAACCGCCGGTATTGATCGAGAAGGGCCGACACCTCGCGCAGGGGCGCGGCCTCCAGCCGGCACGGGCGCCACTGGGCCTCGCGCCCGCGGGCGACGAGGCCGGCCCGCTCCAGCACCTTCAGGTGTTTGGAGACCGCCGGCAGGCTCATCCGGAACGGTTCGGCCAGCTCGGTCACCGACGTTTCCCCCAGCGCCAGCCGCGCCAGTATGGCCCGGCGCGTCGGGTCGGCGAGGGCGGACAGGGTCGCTGAGAGGGGATCGGCCTGGTGAACCATGCGGTTAAATAACCGAACGGTTTAATGCGCGTCAAGCGCTCGCGGCTATGCGCCGCGGAACACCGGGGGCCGCTTGCCCAGGAAGGCGGCGACGCCTTCCTTGAAGTCAGCGGTGCGGCCCGCCCGCCCCTGCGCCTCCGCTTCGACGCCGAGATGGGCGGTCCAGTCCGCGTCCAGCCCGTCCCAGATCAGGCGGCGGGTCATGGCGAGGGACGCGGGCCCCTCGGCCAGGCTGGCGGCCAGGGCCAGGGCCGTCTCCATCAGCGCCTCGCCGGGCGTGCAGCGGTTGATCAGGCCCCAGTCCAGCGCCTTGGCCGCGGGCAGGGCCTCGCCCAGCAGCATCATCTCGGCCGCCCGCGCCCGTCCGATCAGCCGCGGCAGCAGCCAGGTCGCGCCGCCGTCGGGGACCAGCCCGACCCGGCGGAAGGCCGGGACCAGCACGGCGTCCTGCGCCATCACGATCAGGTCGCCCATCAGGGCGAAGGAACAGCCGATTCCGGCCGCCACCCCGTTGACCGCCACCACCAGGGGCAGCTCCAGCCGGCGCAGCTGTTCGGCCAAGGGGTTGTAGTAGCGCTCCACCAGGATCTGCAGGTCGGGCTCGCCGCCCTCGGCCGAGAGCACGGCGGCGGCGTCGCCCAGGTTGGCCCCGGAGCAGAAGGCCCGCCCCTCGCCGGTCAGCACCACCGCCCGCGCCCCGCCTTCCCCCGCCGACAGCCGGGCCAGCACCCCGATCAGTTCCTCGCAAAGAGACGGCCCCAGCGCATTCAAGGTCGCCGGATCGGCCAGCGCCACGATCGCGACGGCCCCGTCGAAGGTCAGGGTGAGCTTTTCCATGGGGTCAGCCTATGCCGTCCACCCCCGTTCGTCATCCTGAGGAGCCGGATGAAATCCGGCGTCTCGAAGGAGGCACAGCCAATGCGTGCTTCGAGACGCGCGATAAGCATCGCGCTCCTCAGCATGACGGATGTTTGTGCGTGGCCCTTTACGGGGCGGCTTTAAGCCGCCGCCGCAAGCTCGGCGTTGGTCACCCGGTTGCGGCCGGTGCGCTTGGAGGAATAGAGGGCCGCGTCGGCGCGTTCGATCAGCGAGGTGGCGGTCTCGCCCTTGTAGCGCTGGGCGACGCCGATCGAGATGGTCACCGCCCCCAGGTCCTCGTTGGTCGAGCGGCGCTTCAGCATCCGCCCGCCGATCTCCTGGCGGATCTCGTCCAGCAGGCCGAACACCGTGTCCACGGCCTCGCCGGGGAACAGCAGGTTGAACTCCTCGCCGCCATAGCGGGCCGCCACGCGCGGGTCGTCCCCCAGGCGGGCGATGACGCTGGCCACGTAGCGCAGCACCTGGTCGCCGGTCTGGTGGCCCCAGGTGTCGTTGAAGCGCTTGAAGTGGTCGATGTCGATCACGGCCAGGCACATCGGCGCGCCACTGGCGTCGGAGCCGGCGCAAGCCTTGGCCAAGGCTTCGTCGAAGGCCTTGCGGTTGGCCAGGTTGGTCAGGCCGTCGGTCATGGCGTCGCGGCGCACCTGCTCCAGGTGCTCGCGCAGGCGCTCGACCTCGCGGGTCGAATCGTTGAGCTGGGCTTCGAGCGAGCTGTTCTCGCGTTCGATCCGCACCGTCGCCGCGGTCAGGCTGTCGACCATCTTCTTCAGGGCGATGGGCGCCGGTTCGCCCGCCAATTCCTCGGCGGCGCCGTGCAGGGTGTGGGCGTATTCCTGGCTCGACTTGTGCGCCGCGTCGATGGCGCGGCTGACGCTGTCCAGTTCGCGGCTCAGCTGGTCGCCGGCGTCGCGGATCTGGTCCGACAGCCTGTTCTTGGTCAGGAACTTGGCGGCCAGATTCTCGCTGACGTCTTCGGTGATCGGCTCGCGCGCGGTGGCGAGCCGGCCGATCTCCTTGGCCAGGGGGCCGGCCGGATTGGCCAGGCTGTTGATCCACAGCTCGAAATTGACCGGGGTCGGCCACACCTGCCGGCGCTCCATCTCCTCCAGCGCCTTGCGCGCCAGCGGATAGGCGTCGGGGCCTCGGAGGATGAGCTCGAGGTCTGCGGCCATGTAAGATCCCCCTGGGGGCCCCCAAGAGGCGGGCGCCGGTGTCGAGGACAAGCTAGGCCCAAGACCTCAAACGGGGGTTAAGGCGCGGCCGTTTTTAGCCGGCCGGCCAAGCCAGAACCCGCCTACTCCTGGGCGTCGGCGTCCTCGCGCACCGCGGCAGGGCGCTGGAGGAAGGCGGGGATGTCGGCGCCGAAGCCGACGACCGCCCGGTCGCCGTCCTCGCGGGCGGTGGGCTGCTTGACCCCGCCGCGGGCGCGGTCGCTGTGATCGTCGCGGCGCGGTTCGGGGCGGCGGTCGGGGCGGGCTTGAGCCCTGGGTTCGCTCCGGGGGGCTTCAGCGCGGGGGGCTTCAGCTCTGGGCGCTGCGGCCCGGGGCTCGCCGCGGGAACGCTCGGCGGAACGCTCTGGGCGGGACCGATCGCGACGGGACCGCGGAGCGCGGGGCGCCTCGGCTTCCGGCGCCTCGACGATGGCCTCGGCGGCGCCGGCGGCGACGACGACCTCCGCCTCGGCGGCGGGCGCTTCAGGGCTGTCGCTGCGACGGCCGCCACGGCCGCGGCTGCGCGAGCGGGCAGGGCGTTCGCCCCGTTCGGCGGCGGGCTCGGCGGCCGTCGCGGCCGCGGCCGAGGCGGCCTGGGCGATCTGGTCCTCGGTGGGGGCGGCCATGGCCTCCATGGAGGCGCGTTCGCCGTGGTCCTTGCGGGGGCGTTCGCGATCGCGGTCGCGCGAGCTGCGGCCGGAACTGCGCCCGCCTTCGCTGCGCCCGCGGCCGGGCTTTTCGCGGCGCTCGTCGCCGCCGGCGGCCAGGCTCCAGTCGAGGTCGAGGACGATCTCTTCCGGCGGCTTCTTGGTCAGCTTCAGGACCTTGTCGAACGACTTGGCGTCGTTCGGGCCCAGGATCAGGAAGGTCTGGCCGGTCTTGCCGGCGCGGCCGGTGCGGCCGATGCGGTGGACATAGTCATCCGCGTGGTGCGGCACGTCATAGTTGAAGACATGGCTGACGTCGGGGATGTCGAGCCCCCGCGCGGCCACGTCCGAGGCGACCAGGAAGCGAAGCTCGCCGCTGCGGAAGGCCTCCAGGGTCTTCATGCGCATCGACTGGTCGAGGTCGCCGTGGATCGGGGCGGCGTCGAACCCGTGCACCTTGAGCGACTTGGCGACGATGTCGACCTCGCTCTTGCGGTTGCAGAAGATGATGCCGTTCTTGACGTCGGCCCGTTCGACCAGGGCGCGCAGCGCCATGCGCTTGGCCTTGGCTTCGCCGACCGGCACCCGGGCGACATACTGGGTGATGTTCTCGCCGGTGGTGGCGGGGCGCGAGGCCTCGATCCGGGTCGGGTCCTTGAGGAACTGGGTGGTCAGCCGGGTGATTTCCGGCGGCATGGTCGCCGAGAAGAACAGGGTCTGGCGCGACGGCGGAGTCAGTTTGAAAATGCGCTCGATGTCGGGAATGAACCCCATGTCGAGCATGCGGTCGGCCTCGTCGATCACCATGATCTGCACGCCGTTGAGCATCAGCTTGCCGCGCTCGAACAGGTCGAGCAGGCGCCCGGGGGTGGCGATCAGCACGTCGCACCCGCGGTCCAGCTTCTTGAGCTGTTCCTCGAACGAGACGCCGCCGATCAGCAGGGCCCAGTTGAGCTTGTGGTTCTTGGCGTATTTGTCGAAGGCGGCGGCCACCTGGTCCGCGAGTTCGCGGGTGGGGCACAGCACCAGAGAGCGCGGCATGCGCGCCCGGGCCCGGCCGGCGGCCAGGCGATCGATCATGGGCAGGGTGAAGGCGGCGGTCTTGCCTGTGCCGGTCTGGGCGATGCCCAGGACGTCACGGCCGGTCAGGGCGACCGGAATGGCCTGCTCCTGGATAGGCGTCGGCGTATCATAACCGGCTGCGGTTACGGCCTTCACCACTTCGGGGCTCAGCCCCAGGTCTGAAAAGGATGTCATCTCGGATTGGTCGGCGGCCGGAACAGCGCGGAAATCGGCTCAATCGACGTGGCTGTACGCGCCGTCGATTCCCCGGCCTGTGCACGGTTCCCATATGGGAAAAGGGGTTACCAAGTCAACGCGGGTACGCGTCTCAGCGTAAGTAATCGCACGTCGCCTCGCGCTTTATCGCTCCGAGGTTAGCCCGCTGCGGTTCCGCCCGCCGCCTCGGCGACCGGCAACGCTCCACCAGGCGGCTTGGCCAGGGTCTCGCAGCGCGACGCGCCTTCGGGCCGGGGCGAGAACGGCCCCAGCGCGATCATCACCACCTCGTTCTGCCAGCTCTCCAGCCCGACCACCCCCGACGGCACCGAACAGGTGCTGGTGGGGGCCAGGCCCAGGTTCTCGCCGATGGGCACGGCGATCAGCGCCCCATAGGCGATGGCCGATTCGGCGCCGTTCTCGGTCTTCAGCACCCAGCCGGCCTTGGCGTCGATCCCCAGGGTGAAGGCCAGCGCCCCGTCCGGCGTGCTCGGCCCTCCGGCCATGACGCCGCCGCTGGCGGGGCCGGTGGCCTCGACATAGGCCTTGTTGTCCTGGTCAAGCCGCACGACGATCCGCTCGCCCAGGCGCAGCACCACCCGGCCCTCGGCGGTCATCTTGCGGGCGAAGGCCTCGCCGGCCTGGGCCCATTCCGTTGACTGGGCGGCGGCGACCTGGGGAACGGCGAGGGCGGCGGCGAGGACGATGGCGCGGATCATTGTCGGCTCCTCCGGTCGCATCTCGGCGGCGACCCGTGCAGCCACCCTCTCGCACCTCGGTGGCGGGAACAAGTCCGACGATCGGCCAGGGGCGGCGACAGTCACCGACCGGCGCAGACGACCTCGATCTCGAGCGGCCGCGACCCGGCCGCGATCTCGAGCAGGCGGTCGACGTTCGGGTGCGCGCCCGGCCGGTTGCGGGCGTCGGCCGTATGCTCGGCGAACACCGCCAGGCCATGGCGCGCCGCCGCGCCGTCCAGCCGGCCGAAGGCCTGCTTCAGATAGTGATAGACGGCCAGGGAGCCCTGCTTGCCGGGCTGGTTTTCGATGCTGGCGACCACGGCGCCGCCCGCGTCGACCAGGTCGATGCGCCCCACGCCCTCAATGGCCGGCAGGCGCCCGAGGTTGTCCTTGAACACCGGCCCCGGCTCGATCGTCGCGAGCATGTCTGCGTCCCCGGTCAACGGCCGGCCGCCTTCGACGTGCAGCACAGCGGCGCCTGGCCCGGCGGCAACTGCTGGTCGAAGGCGGTGAGCACCACCGCTTCGGCCGCATGCTGACCCATCACCTGCACCAGGGCCACCAGGTCCTTTTCCCCGAACGCCTTCAGCGCCCGCGCATAGGTCTGCGCCGAGACGTTGTGCTTGGTGTGCGCCTCGCGGGCGAGCTCGATCAGGCTGGCGTATTGCTCGTTCAGGCCCGTCGTCGGCGCGCGGTCGCGGATGACGTCGATGACCTTGGGCTCAAGGCCGCGGCCCGCCGCGGCCAACTCGTTGACCGTCCAGTCGTAGGCCGACTCGTACTCCCGCGCCGTCGCCAGGATCGCCACGTCGATGACCAGGGGCGACACGCTCGCCTGCAGGGCCTTCAGGCCGGCGCTGTGCAGCCCGATCTGGCCCGGCCCGGTGCCCGCGGGCGAGCCTCCCGCCGGGCGGCTGTAGAGGATGCCCGGCCGGATGGTGTTCTCCGGCAGCAGGGGCAGGCGGTTCCTCGAGTCCGGATGGATGTCGCTCGGCGGGGTGAACGGCAGCGGCAGGAACTCCTTGAAGCCCGGCGGCATCTGCTGGTTGAAGGCGGTCAGGGTCGTGGAGACGCTGGCGTAGTCCGCCATCAGTCCCACCACATCCACCAGGTTCTTCTGGCCCAGCACGCGCAGGGCGCGGGCGTACAGGGCTGCGTCGAGCCTGTGCTTGCGGAAGATCTGCCGGCCCATCTCGATGATCACCGCCTCGGTCTCCCCGAGCTTCGAGACCGGGCGATTGTAGCGGATGACGTCGATGGTCGCCGGATCGAGCGACACGGCGACCGCCTGGCTCTCGTGCAGCGACCACTCGTACTGCTGGTCGAGCTCGCGGCCCACCACCAGCACCGGGACCTGCGCCACGCCCATGCCCAGCGGCGACAGCATCTGCAGGTCCAGCGCCCCTTCCGCCGTCCCATGCAGCCGGATCGCGCGCGCCTTCGACGGAACCCCCGGGAAGTTGGCCATGCTCCGGTCATAGATCTGCTTGGCGCGCTCGCCGGCGTCCTCCGGTTTGAGCAGGGGCAGGCGGTTGCGCGAAACCGGATCGACATCCCTGGGCAGGGCGCCGGTCTGCGCCAAGGCCGAGCCCGGCCCCAGAAGGCAAAGGGCGGCCAGCAGCACGGCGGCCGCCTTCGTGACAGGCTTGGTCGATCGCTTCATGGACGTGTCCCGTACGGTGCGCCGGCCCCACCGGCGGTGCATTTTGTTGTTAGATGGCGGCCGTTTCCGATGGGAAGTTAGCCCGCCCGTCCTGGGAATGACGAGTCCATGGGCGTTACAACTTTCGTCGGGCTGAGGAGCGCGAGGCGCCAGCCTGGCGCGTCTCGGCATGACGAACGTTTTGCGCGTGCTTCAAGATCTTTTTGCAATCCACCCACATTCGTCATGCTGAGGAGCCTGTCCTGAGCTTGTCGAAGGGCGGGCGTCTCGAAGCACGCACACCCTATCCGCCGCGCTTCGACAGCTCAGGAAGCAAATTCCATTCTCCCCGGATCACCGCCTCCTTCTTGGCGCGCGACCAGCCCTTCAGTCGGCGCTCGAGCGAGATGGCTTCGTGAAGCGTCTGCGCCTCGCCAACCCAAACGAGTTCGACCGGCCCACGCGTGGCAGTATAGCCGCCGAACGTACCGTCGGCATGCTGCCCCATGCGTTGATCGAGGTCGGTCGTGCAGCCGGTGTAGTAGGATCCGTCCGCGCATCTAAGGATGTAGGTCCACGCCGCCACGGGCGCAGCTTGGCAGCCGGCATCGCCCTTGTGCGTCCTTCGAGACGGCCGCTACGCGACCTCCTCAGGATGACGAAGGTGGGGGCTGCACAACCCCCGTGATCCTGCCGCACATCCTTCGTCGGCGGCCGCACACCCTTCGTCATGCTGAGGAGCGCGAGGCGCCAGCCTTGCGCGTCTCGAAGCACGCACGGCGGCGGCGACAGCGAAGTTTGCCTCCAGCCGTCTAAAGGTCGGCCCTAAATATCCAAATCCTCCGCCGCGAACTCGGCGTTCTCCTGGATGAAGCGGAACCGCAGTTCCGGCTTCCTGCCCATCAAGGTCTCGACCAGCGCCTCCACCGCTTCTTCGTCGCGGGGCAGGGTGACCTTGGCCAGGGTCCGCTTCTTCGGATCCATGGTGGTCTCCTTCAGCTGGGCCGGCATCATCTCGCCCAGGCCCTTGAAGCGGCCGATCTCCGGCTTCTTGCCCTTGAAGGTGGTGGCCAAGAGCTCGTCCTTGTGGGCGTCGTCGCGGGCATAGGCCGTCGTCGCCCCGTGGCTCAGCCGGTAGAGCGGCGGCAGGGCCAGGTACAGTTTCCCGCTGCGGATCATCTCCGGCATGGTCCGGTAGAAGAAGGTGATCAGCAGGCTCGCGATGTGGGCGCCGTCCACGTCGGCGTCGGTCATGATCACGATGCGGTCGTAGCGCAGGTCCTCTTCCTTGAACCGGCTGCCGGCCTGCACCCCCAGCGCCAGCATCAGGTCGGACAGCTCCTTGTTCTGGCCCTGCTTGTCGCTGGTCGCCGAGGCCACGTTCAGGATCTTGCCGCGCAGGGGCAGGATGGCCTGGGTGGCGCGGTTGCGCGCCTGCTTGGCCGAGCCGCCGGCGCTGTCGCCCTCGACGATGAAGATCTCGGAGCCTTCCGCCGCCGTGCCGGAGCAGTCGGCCAGCTTGCCGGGCAGGCGCAGCTTGCGCGTCGCCGAGGCCCGGGCGACCTCCTTGTCCTTGCGCCGCTTCAGCCGCTCCTCGGCCCGCTCGATCACGAACTGGAGCAGGGCGCTGGCGTTCTTCGGCTGGGCCGTCAGCCAGTGGTCGAAGGGGTCGCGCAGGGCCGCCTCGACCAGGCGCTGGGCGTCGGACGACGACAGCCGCTCCTTGGTCTGGCCCTGGAACTCCGGGTTCTTGACGAAGACCGAGATCAGCGACCCGGCCTGGGCCACCACGTCCTCGGCGGTGAGCAGGCCGCCGCGCTTGTCGCCGGTCATCTCGCCATAGGCCTTCAGGCCCCGCAGCAGCACGGCGCGCAGCCCGGCCTCGTGCGTCCCGCCCTCCGGCGTCGGCACGGTGTTGCAGTACGACTGCATGAAGCCGTCGTGCTCGCCGAACCCCGCCGGGCTCCAGGTCACCGCCCACTCCACCGCCCCGCCGTCGCCGGTGCGCTCGATGCGGCCGGCGAAGGGCTCGGGCGTGACGGTCTCGATCGCCCCGACTCGCTCCTTGAGATAGTCGGCCAGGCCGTTGGGGAAGTGGAACACCGCCGTCGCCGGGGTGCCGTCCTGGATCTTCTCGGCCGCGCAGGACCAGCGGATCTCGACGCCGCGGAACAGATAGGCCTTGGACTTGGCCATCCGGTGCAGCCGGGCCGGCTTGAAGCCCGCGTTCTCGCCGAAGATCTCCTCGTCGGGCAGGAAGCGGATCAGGGTGCCCTTCTTCTTCGACGGCGCGCCCTGCTGGATCGGCCCCAGCGGCTTGCCGCGCGAGAAGCTCTGCTTCCACTCGTAGCCGTCGCGCCAGACGGTGACGTCCAGCTCCGCCGACAGGGCGTTGACCACCGAGGCGCCGACCCCGTGCAGGCCGCCGGAGGTCTGGTAGGCGCCCGTCTTGAACTTGCCGCCCGAGTGCAGGACCGTGAAGATCACCTCCAGGGCCGACTTGTCCTTGAACTTGGGGTGGGGGTCGACCGGCATGCCGCGCCCGTCGTCGCGCACGCTCAAGGCCCCGTCGGCGTCCAGCCGGACCTCGATCACCTTGGCGTGGCCGGCGACGGCCTCGTCCATCGAGTTGTCGAGGATCTCGGCGAACAGGTGGTGCAGGGCCCGCTCGTCGGTGCCGCCGATGTACATGCCCGGCCGCTTGCGCACCGGCTCCAGCCCCTCCAGCACCTCGATGTCGCCGGCCGAATAGCCCGAGGCCGCGGCGGCCTTGGTCGCGGCGCTCTGGCTGGCGGGCGAGGTGAGGGCGGCCGCCTGGGCGCGCGGCTCCGCATGCGCGTCCGCCACGGGGTGCGCGGGCACGGGACCCAGCGCGCTGTCGAACAGGTCGGGAATGGGCTGGGCAGCCTTGGCCATGAGGCGGAACTTGGAACGATTCGTGAAAGCGCGGGTATGGGCCGGCCGCATCGCGCGCGCAAGTCGGGGGCGAATGCCCAGTGCATGGGCGAGCCAACGCAGCGAAGTGAAATCCCTTCTCCCCTCCGGGGGAGAAGGTGGCCCCGGTAGGGGCCGGATGAGGGGGCGTGTCAGGATTGGGCGCGAGCTTGACGCTGGGCGGTCCCTTCTGAACCGCCCCCTCATCCGTCGGCTGCGCCGACACCTTCTCCCCCGGTGGGGAGAAGGAAACGCCTGGGTGGGCCACGCTGCCATCGACGGCCACAAGGGCCAGGGGAGCGCTAATCCCGCCCCCTCAGCGCCCGCCCGCTCATCACCGCGTCCTTGCCGAAGCGCGCCCGCAGCGTGTCGATGTTCTTCTCCTGCGCTCTTGCCCGCGCCTCGCCGCCTTCGAAGAGGTCCTCCGGCGCGTCGGTGGCCTCGACCAGGTCGGCCAGCCCCGCGCCGATCAGGCGGTAGGCCTTGCCGCCCACCTCCGCGGCCAGCATCTCGCGCACCGCCGCGAACAGCATCCGCGCCGTCTGGATCGGGGCGGGCAGGGTGCGCCGGCGGCTGATCAGCTTGAAGTCGGCGGTCTTCAGCTTCAGCAGGGCCACGCGGCCCGCCAGCCCCTCGGCGCGCAGCCGCGTGGCCACCTTCTCGCAGGCCGGCCACAGCCGGTCCTCCAGGTCGGTGAGGGCGGTCAGGTCGTCGTTGAAGGTGGTCTCG
>DAICXL010000003.1:0-315 GCA_027312185.1 Caulobacterales bacterium
GGCCGCGCTCGCCCGTCTAGCTGGCGTCCCCCCCTTTGGAGATCAACCATGAAGCACGACCACAAGCAGGTCTCCGCGGCGGGCGCGGTCAGCCGAAACGCCCTTTACGGCGGGATCGCCGTGGCCGCGATCCTGGCCGCCGCTGGCGGCTTCGGCCTCGCAAAGCTCACGAGCAACCCGCCGGCGAAAGTGGCTGCCGAAGCCGGTGAAGAGAAGAAGCCGGTCGGCGCGCCCGACGCGGTCGAAATGGAGGCGGGCCGCATCGCCGCGAGCGGGCTTTCAGTCCAGACGGTGTCCGCCACCGGCCTAGCCGCC
>DAICXL010000003.1:400-20728 GCA_027312185.1 Caulobacterales bacterium
GTTCGGTCAGTCGGATCAACAAGCGTTTGGGCGAACCGGTGCGCGCCGGCGAAGTATTGGCGTTGGTGGAAAGTCGCGAGGCTGCTCAGATCGCGGCCGCACGGAGTGTGGCCGCCGCCAAGGCCGACTTGGCGGCCAAGGCGCTCGCGAGAGAGCGCCATCTCTATGAACAGCGTGTCAGTGCGCGCCAGGACCTCGAAGCCGCGCAAGCGGAGGATGCTTCAGCCCGAGCCGAGGCGCTGAGCGCCGCTGCTGCTGTGCGCGCGGCCGATGTGTCTCGGGATGGCCGATACGTCATGGTGACAAGTCCGATCACGGGTCGCGTCACCTCAGCGCCGGCAAGCGTCGGCGCATTCGTACAGCCGGAGACCGAACTCTTCCGGGTGGCGGATGCGAGCCAGCTGCAGGTTGAAGCCTCCGTGACCGCCGCTGACGCTCGCCGCATTCGTCCAGGCGATTCTGCCGTGCTTGAGCTGAATGACGGCGCCACCGCCAGCGCGATCGTGCGCTCCGTCACGCCCGGCGTCGACGAGACCACCCGGGCCGCCACCGTCGTGCTCACCCTGACCGGAGGGCAAGGGTTGCTCCAGCCAGGTCAGGCGGTGCGGGCGCGGATCACCGCGCGTCAGTCGCTCACCCAAGGCATCGTGGTGCCCGAGGAGGCTGTCCAGACTTGGGAGGGACAGGACGTGGTGTTTGTCCGAACGCAAAAAGGTTTCGTGGCCCGACCGGTCCTCGTTGGTGCTCGCGCCGCCGGGCGCGTCGAGGTCGCCTCGGGCCTCCGAGCTGGCGAAAGCATCGTGGTCAAAAACGCCTTCCTCCTGAAAGCCGAACTCGCCAAGGGCGAGGCGGAAGAAGATTAGAGGAACAGAAGCATGATCGCTCGCCTCATTTCCCTCGCGGTAAGGGGACGCTGGTATGTCGTCGCCCTTACCCTGATCATCGCCGCTCTCGGCTTGTGGCAACTCACGAAGCTTCCCGTCGACGCTGTTCCGGACGTTACGAACAAGCAGGTCCAGATCAACACGGTCGAGTCTTCGCTCTCGCCCGTCGAGATCGAGAAACCACCGGCCGCATCGCCATCCGCGCCGACCGCATCGCCATCGACCGGGCCCAGGCCGACGTTTCCGGCGGCCAGGTGATCCTCGACCCCCTCGACCTGCTCTATGCGCCCGGATCGCCGATGAACGGAGCCGTGCGCCTCGTGCAGATCGACCTCGGCGCCCTGATCGAACGGTTCAACCTGGCCGACAAGGTGGCGATCGAGGCCCGTATCGACGGTACGGTCCCCTTCGCCTTCACCAACGGCGCCCTGAAGCTCGACAAGGGTTATATTTTCGCCACCGGCCCCGGGCGCCTGTCCATCAAGCGCGAGGCGCTCACGGGCGCCGTTGCGACCGCGGCGGCGCCCACCTCTGACGCCCCGGGCGCGCCACCGCCCGCCCCCGCCGTCGCCACCGGCGGCGTCCAGGACATCGCCTACCAGGCGCTCGAGAACCTCGCCTTCGACAAGCTGGAGGCGACCATCGTCAGCCAGCCGCAGGGCCGTCTCGGCGTCCTGTTCAAGATCAATGGCCGCAACGATCCTCCCGGCGGCGGCCAGGTGCGCATCGGCCTGTTCGACCTCCTGCGCGGCAGGGCTTTGGACAACTTCACCCTGCCGAAGGGCACGCCGGTCAATCTAACGCTCGACACTTCGTTGAACTTCGACGAGCTTCTCGCGGCCTACAACCAGCGTGGCCGTTCAGAACCGGTTCAGCAGGTCCCTGCCAAGAAGTGACGATGGAGGTGCAGCATGGCTGAACGGACGATTCTTGCGCGACGACCCCTGCTCGGCGGACTCGCCCTGCTGCTCCTTGCCGGGGCCTGCTCTCCGACCGTGCGGGTGGAGGTGGCGCCCATCAATATCTACGCCAAGCTCGACGCCGACGTCCGGGTGCGGCTGGATCGCGAAGTGCAGACGCTGATCTCCCAAAACCCGGACCTGTTCTAAGTCACCCCCTGAGAGCGAAGGATAGATCCATGACCCTCAGCAGCATCACCCGCAGCGGCGCCCTCGCCCTGACGCTCGCCGTTTCGTTCGCCGGCGGCGCCGCTCTCCTGTCCGCCCCGGCCTTCGCCGCCGACGCGGCCGCCGCCAAGGCTATCGTCGACGCCGCCAAGGCGCGCGGCGAGGTCGGCGAGCAGGGCGATGGCTATATCGGCATCGTGGGCTCCGTCGGCGCCGACGTCCGCGCCGCCGTGGCCGAGATCAACTCCGGCCGCGCCGCCGTCTATCGCGAAACCGCATCAAAGACGGGCGTGACCGCCGAAGCGGCCGGCCAGGCGGCCGCCCGCCAGCTGGAGGCCCGCATCCCGCCGGGCCAGTTCTTCAAGCCCCTCGGCGGGTCCTGGGTGAGGAAGTAGCGGCCTGGCCCCAAAAGGGCTGAGCCCCCAGGGGACTCAGCCCCAGGCCAGGCCGGCTGAGCCCTCGAGCTGCTCGCGGCCGTGGAAGCCGCAGGGCAGCGGGCCGGCGTGCATCAGGATTTCCCGCACCCGCGGCGCCCGCTCGGCTTCCCGGGCGAAGGGGTCGAAGGTTGGGTCGGGATGGGGCAGCAGGGCGGTCAGCCGCGCCTTGACCCAGCCATGCGTCGGCCAATCGACCAGATAACGGAACCCGACCGCGAAGACGACGGCGATCGCGGGGCCGGCGAACACCGTCGCCAACTGCAGGGGAAGCCCGACGCCGACGCCGATGAAGAAGACGGCCCAGAAGCGCAGGGCGTCGAGCGGCCCACCCCGGGTCAGGGGTTTAGACGGAGAATCTGTCTCGACTCGACGCACGACACGGCCCTCACGGCTGTACAGGCGTGACGGACAGCAAGGACGGCGCCACCCGCGGGGCGCGGCCAGCCCCCCAGTCGGGATGGCGACAATCAATGCTTCTCACCAGGATTCGAGGATGGCAAGCTGACCGCGCCCCGAGGAGTAAGCTCACGGCCATGGCGAATGTGATCTCCGCCGCGGGCTCGACGCCCTCAGCCAAGCCCGTGCGCACCTACACCCTGCGCGGACGGCTCCTGGCGCTCACCCTCACCCTCCTCGGCTCGGCCCTGGTCGCCGCAGCCATCCTGCTGCTCAACGCCTACGACCATGAGCGCAGGGCGATGGAGCGTCAGATCGCTGAGACCGCTCGGGCCATGGGCCTGGTGGTCGACCGCCAGATCGGCCAGCAACGCGTCCTGCTTACGGCGCTGGCCGCCTCACCGGCCCTGTATCAGGGCGATTGGCCCGCATTCGACTCGTTCGCCCGAAAGGCCATCGCCGGCGAGGAGGCCTCGGTGGTGGTCCTTCGGGACGGCCAGCAACTGCTGAACACCCGCCACCCGCCCGGCGCCCCCCTGCCCCTCACCCCGTCGGCCGCCGCCGGCCTGACCTGGTCCGGGCCGGTGGGCGACGGCGTGAGAGTGTCCAACCTGTTCCATCGCGTGACCGACGGGGCGCCCATCGTCGTCGTCAGCAAGGCCATGACCCTGGCCGATGGCGCCAAGGTCGACATCTCAGTCTCGACCTCGGCCCGAACCTTCTCACGCATCTGGAGCGAGCAGGGATTTCCTACGGCCTGGACCGGCGTGATCGTCGATGGCCGCGGCATGGTCATCGCCCGCAGTCGGGGAGGCGACGCCTTCATCGGTCGTTCGGCCTCAGACAGCATGAAGGCTCGGCTCGCCACCGCCCGCAGCGGCGTCGCCGACACCCGCACCCTCGACGGTGTCAATAGCGTCACCGCCTGGAGCCGCGCGCCCGGTTACGGCTGGTCGTTCATCGTCGCCGTACCCTCGGCGGAAGTCGCGGGCGCCGCCACTCGATCCCTAAGCCTCGGCGTCCTCGCCGGCTTGGTCCTCCTTTTGGCCGGCGCGGGCGGGGCCGCATGGATGTCGCGGCGAATCACCCAGCCGATGCGGGCCCTGACCGAAGCCGCCGGCCGCTGGGAACACGGCGAGGTCCCTACCCTCGCCCCCTCCGGCGTGGCCGAACTCGACGCCCTGGGCGCGGCCTTCGCCGATTCCTCCCGGCGCCTGGCCGCCCACCAGGCCGAACTGCTGCATCTCAACAGCTCCCTGGAGACCCGGGTGGCCGAGCGCACCCGCGAGTTGGCGGAGGCCACTGAAACCCTCGTCCAGGCCCAGAAGCTGGAGGCCATGGGCCGGCTCACCGGCGGCATCGCCCACGACTTCAACAACCTCTTGATGGGGGTCCTGGGCAACCTGGAGCTGCTGTCGCGGCGAGTGACCGACGACCGGCTGCAGCGCTACATCACCCACGCCCGCCAGGCGGCCGAGCGCGGCGCCAAGCTCACCACCCAGCTCCTCGCCTTCTCGCGCAAGCAGCGGCTGGAGCCCCTGCCCATGGACGTCAACGCCCTGGTCGGCAGCTCCGCGGGGCTTCTCGCGTCCACCCTGGGCGGGGGCGTCCGGGTCGAGACAGTCCTGAAGCCGGACCTGTGGCCGGCCATGGCTGACGCCACCCAGCTCGAGCTGGTCATCCTGAATCTGGCGCTCAACGCCCGTGACGCCATGCCCACGGGCGGGACCGTGACCATCGAGACCAGCAACATCACCCGCACCGAGCCGCAAGGTCGCCCCGAATCCCCGCCGCCGGGCGACTTCGTCATGGTCGCGGTCTCCGACACCGGGACGGGCATGACGCCGGAAATCCTCGCCCGCGTCTTCGAGCCCTTCTTCACCACCAAGGCCGTCGGCCAGGGCTCCGGCCTTGGCCTGCCCCAGGTGCTGGGCCTGGCCAAGCAGCTGGGCGGCGGAGTCGAGATCGTCACCCGGTCCGGGCAGGGCTCCAGCATCCAGGTCTATCTCCCCCGCAGCCATGCCGCCGCCCAGCCCGGGGACGAGTCCCTCCAAGACGAGCCCGTCCGCATGCTGTCGGGCGCCCGCGTCCTGCTCGTCGACGATGACCCCGACGTGCGCGCGGTGACCGGCGCGATCCTGACCGAACACGGGTGCGAGGTGAAGGAAGTGGCGAGCGGCCTGGCCGCCCTCGACGCCGAAGCGACCGGTCTTCCGATCGACGTGGTCCTGCTCGATTTCGCTATGCCGGGTCTGAATGGCGGCGAAACCGCCTCGCGCCTGCGCGATCGACGTCCGGACCTGCCGATCGTGATGATGAGCGGCTTCGCCGACATCGACACCCTGTCGGCCCATTGGAGAGGGCCGCTGCTTCACAAGCCGTTCAGCGCCGCCAGTTTGTGCAGCCAGATCGGCGCGGTCGCGGGGACCGGCAAGGTGGTGCGGCTGCGCAGCTGAACGGCTCGCTCGCCCTCGGGAAAAGATGCGGGGCCCGGCGCCACCAGGAAGGCGCCTGACCCCGCGGGCCGACCGACTTAGCTAGGAGAGCGATCGGCCCCTCAACGGTCGCCGCTCATGGCCTAGCGGTAACCGAAGCCTCTTTGGCCGTAGCCGGCGCCGTAGCGGTTGTCGCGGTCGCGACGCTCGGAGCGAAGCCGGACTTCCAGCCGGGCGTAGCGCCGATCCAGCTCGCGGGCCTCGGAAGCGCTGACGCCGTTGCGGCTGTACCGCCACTCCAGGCTTCGCACCTCCTGAAGCTGGCGAGTCAGGCTGCGGGCCTCCGACGGGGTCAGCGACCCGTTGCGCACACCGCGCTCGATGCGCAATTCGATGTTGCGGTCGCTGCGGAAACCGCCCCCGTTCCAGGGCTGGGCAGCCGCCGGCAGGGCGACGCCGAGGGTCGCGACAATGGCCGCGGCGGCGAGAAGCTTCTTCATGATCTGCCTCCTGTTTGCTTGTCGGCTTCGGGGCCGACCATGAGAAGGTTTTAAGTCTCCGGCCCTGAGCGCGGACTGAACCGTGCGGTTGTGTGATGTTCACCTTCGCCGCGCCCTTACGGGGGTAGTCGAAGGCGAGCTTTGCCCTTAAGCGTCCGGGATGCTTCCGACGCTTGTCGCCCTTCTCACTGCCGCCGTCGTCTTCGTGCTGGTCTCTCGCCGGCTCGGATTCGGCAGTATCCTGGGCTACCTCGTCGCCGGGGCGGTGATCGGCCCCTTCGGCCTGAGGCTGGTGGCCGACGTTGAGCAGATCTCGGAAATTTCCGAGCTCGGCGTCCTGATGCTTTTGTTCCTCATCGGCCTGGAGCTGCGGGTCCAGCGCCTATGGCTGATGCGCAAGGCGGTGTTCGGTCTCGGCGGGACCCAGATGCTGCTCGCCGGCGGCGCGATGACTGGGCTTGTTCACCTCGCCGGTTTGCCCTGGGGCGGGGCCGCCATCATCGGTTTCGGCCTGGCCCTTTCCTCCACCGCTATCGTCCTGCCCATGCTGGCCGACCGCGAGCTGCTCAGCTCCGGCGCCGGTCGCGACGCCTTCGCCGTCCTGCTGTTCCAGGACCTCGCCTCCATACCGCTGATCGCGCTCGTGCCCCTGCTCGGCCGACATCCCGACACGGCCGCGCACACACCCTGGCTCAGCTTCCTGGGCGCAGTCGCCGCCGTGGCGGCCATCGTGCTCGGCGGCCGATTCCTGATCGGGCCCCTCTTCCGCGTCATCGGCGGCATGAAAACGCCGGAGGTCTTCACCGCCACGGCTCTTTTGGTCGTCGTCGGCGCCGCGGCCCTCGCGGAAATCGCCGGCCTGCCCATGTCTCTGGGCGCCTTCGCCGCCGGCGTTGTCCTGTCCGAGTCCGCCTATCGCCACGAACTCCAGGCCGACATAGAGCCGTTCGAAGGCCTGCTGCTCGGCTTCTTCTTCATCTCGGTCGGCATGTCGGCCAACATCGCCCTGGCCCTCGCCGAGCCCGCGACCATCCTGGCCGGCGTCGCCGCCCTGCTCGCGGTGAAGGGGGTGATCGGCTACGCCCTCGGGCGCCTGCGCGGCCAGCCCAACCACATCGCCGTCCGCTTCGCCCTCGCCCTGCCTCAGGGGTCGGAGTTCGGGTTCGTGTTGTTCGGAGCCGCGCTCGCCGCGGGCGCCTTGGCCAGGCCCGAGGTCGACCGCGCGACCTTGGTCGTGGCCCTGTCGATGTTCGCCAGCCCGATCCTGTTCAGCCTGTCGGAGCGCTTCCTGGTGCCGCGTCTGTGCGCCGCCCAGGTCCGCCCCTTCGACCCCATCGACGACGCCAAGCCCGCCGCGGTGGTGATCTGCGGCTTCGGCCGCGTGGGTCAGATCGTCGGCCGCATCCTGGCCGTCCGTCAGATCCCCTTCAACGCCCTCGACCCGGACGCCGAAAACGTCGATGCCGTCCGCCGCTTCGGTCACAAGGCCTATTTCGGCGACCCGACCCGCCTCGACCTCCTGCGGGCGGTGGGCGTGGGAGAGGCCCGGCTGCTGGTCGTCGCGCTCGCTGACGTCGAGCAGAACATGAAGGTCGTTGAACTCGCCAAGCGCAACTTCCCCAACGTGCAGATTTACGCCCGGGCCCGCAATCGCCGCCACGCCCACCAGCTGATGACCCTGGGCGTCGAGACCGTCGTTCGCGAGACCTTCTTCTCGTCCCTGCGCCTGACCGAGATGGTGCTGACCGGGCTGGGGGTCGCCCCCGATGACGCCAAACGCACCGTCCACCATTTCCGCGAGCACGACGAAGCCGCCTTGATCGACCAGCTCAGCATCCGGGACGACGAGAAGCAGCTCATCCAGAGCACCGCCCAGGCGGCTGCCGAACTGCGCGGCCTGTTCGAGGCCGACCGCCAGCGTTGAAGCGGGGCTACCGCGGCACGCAGGCCGCGCCCGCCGCCGTCGCCTGGTCGGCCCGCATCCGGGTCACCCACATCGGCTGCAGTCCCCGCTTCGCCTGCTCGCGAACGCAGGCCGGGCCCGCCGGCCGCGCCCCGTCGCCCAGGTTCACCGCCACCGACAAGGTCTGCTGCTTGCGCGGCCCGAACCGGTCGTTGAAGCGGGTGTCGCTGACCGCTATGGCCGCGGTCCCGATGTCGCCAAAGGGAACGACCGTCGCGGCGTGAGCGTGGCGATAGCCGCCGGTACCGATGCCGACTTCGAACTCACCATGGGGCCGATTGTCCACCGGGGCGGGGGCTGCATCCTCCACACCGGCCGGAGCGGCGGCGGCGTCGAGGTACTGTCGAATCTGGGCGTCGGTCGTTTCGACCGACCGCGCACTGGCGATCGGCTCTTCCTGGGCGACGGGGGGCTGGGCGAAAGCCGGCTGAGCGAAGGCCGACACGGCCCCCAGCAGCAGCGCCATGGCGGCGGGGGCGGTCCTGGTCAGCATCGTCATGCGATCCTCTCTCTTACCCCACGCCGCAGAAGGCCCGGCAATTGGGGCGAGCCGATTACGGTTTCGCCACACAGTCGGGCGCAGAGCGCTCGCCACCATTAGTTTGGGCCGCCGTTTGTGGTTTCGCCAAGGCGGCGCTGGACCAGCGCCCCGGAAGCTGCTCAAGTAGGCGGCGCTGCACCTGCGAAGGAACTATGCAAATTCACTATACCGCCCAGGACATTGAGGCCGAGCACGACGCAGCGGTCGCCTCGCTCTCCCCGGCCCAGCGCCGGGCCTTCGCCCGTCTGGCGCGGCCTGAACCGGAAGCGATCCTGTTCGCCAGCGAAGCCGAAGCCCGTAGTTTTCAACCTGCCAACGACGGGCGTTGAAACCATCCAATTCACGGCGCATTGAGCGCCTAGGCGACTGAGTGCTTCCCGAACGCGTTCAGTGCGTTAAAATAGACGCTGTCATAGCGAACGGAGCAAGCGATGCCGACCGGCGTGGTCAAATGGTACAACCCGACCAAGGGCTTTGGTTTCATCCAACCTGAGGGCGGCGGGAAGGACATCTTCCTGCACGTCAGCGCGGTCGAACGGGCTGGCCATGGAGACCCCTATGAAGGGGATCGCATCAGCTATGATGTGGAGAAGGGCCGCGACGGGCGTGAATCCGCCGTCAACCTCCGCGCGCCCGACGAATAGCTGGCCCTGGCGCAACCGCGCGCCAGGCCTTAACTCTCCGGCTTGATCTCCCGCCGCTCGCTCCTCTCTCAAGCTGGTCTGATCGCCGCAGTTGGCGCTGCGTCGTGGTGGGCGCGAGATCACCTCCTCTGGCCGTCGCCCAAGCTGGCGTTCGCCGGAGCCGAGGCCGGCAGCGGCTGGCTGCCGTTTTCCAATCCCGAGCAGGGTGTGGTGATCGTCGAGGCGCGGCTGAATGGCGCACCCGTCCACGCTCTCGTCGATAGCGGCGCCCAGAGTTCGGTTATCGATCGCGGCCTGGCCGAGCGGCTTGGCCTGCCCGCCGACATCGTCGGGCCGGTGATCGTGGCCTATGGCGTCTCCGGCGGCCCCCAACTCGGGCGGGCCGCCAGCCTCGATCTCCAGTTTGGAAACCTGACCCTCCACGGGCTGCGCGCGGCCCTGTTCGACCTGTCGGCCATCTCGTCGGCCAGCGGGCGGCTGTTCCAGCTCATCCTTGGCCAGGACGCGCTGCGGGCCCTGGTCGCCGATTTCGACTTTCCGGGCGACCGACTTTCCCTGGAATCCCCCGCTGCCTACAGCCTCCCCGAGGGCGCGCAGCCGGCGACGGCGCGGCTGCAGGGGCGCGAACTGCGGGTGCCGGTGACTGTGGAGGGCGCGCCCCTGGAGGTGGTGCTCGACACCGGCGCCTCGGCTGCCCTGTCCCTGTCCGCGGAGGCGGCAGAGGCCGCCGGCCTGCTTTCCGGCCGTCCCGTCGTTTACGCCCCCAGCATCACCTTCGGCGGGGTGGGGCGCGACCGGCTGGTCCGGGTCGAGGCATTCACCTTCGCTGGGCGGACCTACGCCGACCTGCCGGTGCAGATCTATGAGCCTTCGGGCGACCGGGTCCCCAGCGGCCTGCTCGGTGTAGGGGCCCTGGAGGCGTTGCGGGTGGTGCTGGACCTTGGCCGGGGGCGCCTTCACCTGGCCTGAGCGCGCCCGTTGGGTTTGACAACCACCGGCCGGGCGCTGAAAACGCCTGTCACGCCCCCCATATAGGAGCGGCGGCGTTTGTGCCGCACCTCGAAGGACCCTGGTTCTCCATGACCCTTTCCCGTTCGGCCCGCGTCTTGTCGGTTCTCGCCATGACGGCGATCTTCACCCTGGGCGCCGTCGAGAGCGCCGACGCTCGCCGCGGCGGCGGCTTCGGCTCCCGCGGCATGCGCACCTATTCGGCCCCGCGCGCCACCGCCGCCGCGCCGACCCCGGCCGCGCCGATCCAGCGTTCGATGACCCCGCAGAACCAGGCGACCCGCCCGGCTGCGGCCGCCAATCGCCCGGCCGCCGCTAACGCCGCCCAGCAGCAGCGGGGCAATTTCCTCCGTCGCTGGGGCGGCCCGATCCTCGGCGGCCTGCTCGCTGCGGGCCTGTTCGGCATGCTGATGGGCGGCGGCTTCGGCGGCGCTGCGGGCATCATGGCCATGCTGGTTCAGGTCGGCCTGATCGCCTTGATCGCCGCGGCCGCCTTCGCCTTTTTCCGCCGCCGCAAGGCGGCCCATGCCGGGGCGCACGCCGCCGGCCCGGCCGGGAACGTCTCGCGCTTCGAGTTCCAGCAGCCCGCCGCCCCGATGCAGCAGGCCTACACCGCTCCGGCGGCCGCCGCGGCTCATGACGGCGACGAGATCGGCGTCGGCCAGGGCGACTTCGACGCCTTCGAGCAACTGCTCGGCGAGGTCCAGACCGCCTTCGGCCGCGAAGACTATGCGGCCCTTCGCGAGCGCACCACGCCCGAGATCATGTCCTATCTCGCCGAGGAGCTCAGCCAGAACGCCGTCGCCGGCCGTCGTAACGACGTCACCGACGTCCGCCTGCTGCAGGGCGACCTGTCGGAAGCCTGGACCGAGGATTCCCGCGATTACGCCACCGTCGCCATGCGTTACTCCAGCGTCGATGTGATGCGCGACCGGGCGACCGGAGCCCTGGTGGAAGGCGAAGAGCGCCCGACCGAAACCACCGAGATGTGGACCTTCGTCCGCGATCGCGAGGGGCCCTGGGGCGCCGGCTGGAAGCTCTCCGCGATCCAGGAGCTTCAGCCCGCGTGACTGACGAACCGCCCCGCCGCAGGACCTTGAGCCTCAAGCCCGGCACGCCGCTTCCGGCGGCGCTGTCGCGCGTGCCGGTCGCGCCGCCGCCTCCCCCGCCGCCGCCCCCTCCGGCGCCGGCTTGGAAGTGCCGGCCCTGCGGCGCGGGCTTCGATCCACCGCCCGAACTGCCGGACGACGAACGGGTGCGCTGCCCGTCCTGCAACGCCCGGGTGGGCCTGGCCGGCGACTTCAAGCTGGATCCGCCGCCCCTGGAGCGGCTGCGCGCCCGCCCTGCGCCCCCGCCCAAGCCGCCGGCGCCCAAACCGACGCCGGCGAGGGGCTTTCGCCCCCGTTAAGCGGGTTGGGAGAAATGTCCGGTCTCGTCGCTTGAGCGCTACCGCTCCAGCCGACCGTCCTTCAGGGCGGTCGTGTCGAAGGCGAACACCACCGCCCCATCCGGTTCGGCGACCGCCTCGGCGATCGGCTTTGGACCGACGGTGCGCACAAGGTGGCGGATCAGGTTTAACCGCCCAGCCTTCTTGTGGTCGTTGCGCACGATAGTCCACGGCGCCCAGGCGCAATGGGTGCGGCTCAGCATCTCGTCACGCGCCTTGCTATAGGCCTTCCACCGCTTCTGCGCCTCGGCGTCGAGGGGACTGACCTTGAGTTGCTTGAGGGGGTCGGTCCGCCGCGCCTCCAGTCGCTCGGCCTGCTCCTTCTTGGAGATGTCCAGCCAGTACTTCACCACCCGGATGTCGGCGGTGACCAGCATGCGCTCGAATTCCGGCGCGTCCTTGAGGAACTGCTCATGCTGCTCGGGGGTGCAGAAGCCCATTACCGGCTCCACCCCGGCGCGATTGTACCAGGAGCGGTTGAAGATCACGATCTCGCCCGCCGCCGGCAGGTGGCGGGTATAGCGCTGGAAATACCACTCGGTCGTCTGCCGGTCGGTCGGCTGGGGCAGGGCCACCACCCGCGTGCGGCGGGGCGGCAAATGCTCAGTGAGCCGGGCGATGACCCCGTCTTTGCCGGCGGCGTCGCGCCCCTCCAGCACCACCAAAACCTTCTGGCCGGATTCGATCGCCGCCGCCTGGGTGCGCACCAGAGCGACCTGCAGACGCTCCAGCTCGGTCCGATAATCTGACTTCACCAGGATTGCTGCTCAAGGCGCGCCTTGATGTCCCAGCCCTCGGCGCAGGGTTCGGCTTCGTAATAGGCCGTCTCCTCACCGAGGAACGAGCGCTTTTCATGCGGCGCGGTCATGAAGTCTATCGGCACGGCCCGCTTCGAGCCCGCCTGGATCGACACCATCCATACACGGCGGTCTTCACTCGCCGGAGTCAGCTTCACGATCATCCCACGCGCTCCCAAACGGTCCGACCGGGGATGCGGGAAGCGGCTCGGCCTCGCCGGCTGGACTTCCAGGTGACTTCGCCGCCTCGGCTGGTCGAGAAACCGAGGGAGCGATTGCTGCGTCACCGCTCCTCAATTGTTATTCGAGGCTGGTTGTTCCGTACACAGGAAAAGAAGAGCCCTTGCAGGGGCCGAAGCCTTGGCTCCGCTACTGGTTAACCGCCGCCGTAACCCCCAATGATCGGCAGGATTTCACCGGTGATGTAGCTGGAGCACTGGGGCGAAGCCAAGAACACATAGGCCGGCGCGATCTCCTCCGGCTGAGCCGGCCGCTTCATCTGGGTGGACGCTCCGAACTGGGCCACCGCGTCGGCCTGTTTGTCGGCCGGGTTGAGCGGCGTCCACACCGGGCCGGGGGCCACGGCGTTGACCCGGATGCCCCTCTTGATGAGGTGGGTGGCCAGCGACCGGGTGAAGGCGTGGATGCCCCCCTTGGTCATCGAATAGTCCAGCAGGTCCTTGTTGCCCATGATGCCGGTGACCGACCCGGTCATGATGATGGCGCTGCCCGGCGTCATGTGCGGCACGGCGGCCTTGGCCATGTGAAAATAGCCATACAGGTTGGTCTTGAGGGTCCGGTCGAAGTGCTCCTCGGTCAGATCCTCGAAGTCGACCACGTGCTCCTGGAAAGCGGCGTTGTTGACCAGGATGTCGAGCTTGCCCAGCTCGTCCACCGTCCGCGTGACGGCCATCTGCGCGAAGGCCGGGTCGGCCACGTCGCCGGCGATGACGATGCAGCGCCGGCCTTCCTTCTCCACCGCCTTGCGGGTGTCTTCGGCGTCGCGATCCTCGTCGAGGTGGGCGATCGCTACGTCGGCCCCTTCACGAGCGAACAGCACGGCCACCGATCGGCCGATCCCGGAATCACCGCCGGTGATCAGGGCCACCTTGTCCTTGAGCTTTTCCGAGCCCTTGTAGAACGGCGCGTCGTACATCGGCGCCGGGTCGAGCTCGGCCTCGATGCCCGGCTTGGCCTGGTGCTGCTCAGGGAAGGGCGGCTCAGGATACCGGCGGGCGCCGGCCTGCATGGCGCCGTCCGGCTTGTCTTCGTCGCCGAACGAGCGCGCCTCGCCGACGTCGATCTGGCGCTGGATCGCGCGCTCCTCGTCAACGGTGCGGTCGGCGCCCCTTTCGAACGCGCTGTCTGCGTCGGTGCGGCTCATGGCGGTCCTCCGGAAGGCTTCGCGCTACCAACCGTCAGGCTGGGCCCGGGTTCCGGAGGACCGGCCAAAGCCGATCACGTCTTGATCGTGCCCTTCATGCTCGGAGCGGCCGCGATGGTCTTCGGCTTCTCCTTCTTCGGTTTGCGGGTTTCCTTGGTGCTCTTCGCCTGACCCTTGGCCATAGGGGCTCTCCTGGTTTGCTCCCCTTCTTAGCGCGGCCGCCGAGTTGTCGCAGCCTAATCACGTGATCGTTTTGCCGGTTTGGGAACGGCGGCGTGGGAAGCCGCGTTCGGCCTCCACATCAAATGCTTCGAAGGGAGTGACCCTCATGCGTCCCATGTTCACCGTCGGCGTCCTTGGCGCCCTTGCCATGACCCTCGGCGCCTGCGCCTCCGACGGTTACGGCTCGTCGCGCTACGGTTACGGCGATCGCTACGCCGCCCGCTGCGAGCGTGATCAAACGAACCGCCGCGTCGCGGGCACCGTGGTCGGCGCGGGGGTCGGCGCGCTCGCCGGCAGCGCCATCGCCGGCAACAGCTCGAACACCGAGGGTGCGATCGCCGGCGGCGCCATCGGCGCCATCATCGGCAACCAGGCCACCAAGTCGCGCCGAGGCGACTGCCGCTACTAGGAAGCGAGCAAAATCCACGCTATCTTGCCTACAGGTGAGGCGCTCAAGCGCCACCCTGTGACGGACCAAGTGCTGGCGCCCCGAGGAGCACCCCTCGGGGCGTCGTCACTTTCAGCCGAAATAATAAACCTCGAGCAGCTCCAGCGCCCGTTGCGCCCGGTCTTCCAGGCGGCCGGCCAGACGGTCGTCGCCCTTGGCCCAGTCGATGGGTTTCAACATTTCCCCGCACACCCGATCGGCGGCCTCGGCGAGAGGCGCGTTGCCATTCAGGGCCAAGGCCCGCGCCCGCGCCAGCCTTAGGGCCGCATGCGCCCGCGCCTCCGCCGGCGCCCCGTCATGATAGCCGCGTACCGTCGGGTCCAGGCATGATCGGGGACTGACGGCCTGCGCCTTCCTCCAGTCGTCGCCATACTTCTCTCCGGCCAGCTTCTGCCGGTGACTGATCCGGCCCTTGTCGTAGAGCCAGTCCAGCCCGTCCTTGCGCCGCCTCACCCCGCCGTTGCGCGCCGGCGGCGTGAAGCGGTCACCGCGCGCCTCCGACAGGGCGATGGTCTCGGCGATCCCCTCGCGCAGCGCCTTGCCCGCCGCCTTTTCCCGCGCCAGGCGCAGCCGCTCCGCCAGACGGTCCGTCTCGCGCCGCGCCAGCGCCTCTATCCTGGTCTCTATGGTCATGACGCGCTCCGGGCCAAGTTCTCTATTTGTTCTTGTGTGAGTGGAGGCAGAACGGCGTCATAGGCCCGCCGGTGATGGTCTGGGCAGTACGGGCCGCCCCCTGGCCGCTTGGTGTGACCGCAGAATTTCGTCCCGCTCTCCATGGCATACGGCCAACGGCAGCTCGTTGGCCTCAGGTCGAGGATGTCAGCCATCAGGGGCGTCAACCGGCACGGCGACGCGAACGCCGGGAACTGGACCGGCGCAGGCCGGGAGGGCCTCGCCTTGGCCGCGCGCTGCTTGCGGCGGCTTTGGCGGGCGCCGTCCGCGCGGGCGGCGGCGCGCTCGGCCGAATCGCGGGTCAGGCCCATACGGAACAGCTTGCCGACCACGGCGCTGCGGGTCAGGCCGTCGCCAAGTTGGAGAGCGATCTGTGTCGCCGACAGCCTTGCGGTCCACAGTTCGACCAGACGGGCCAGGCGAGCCTCGGTCCATCCCGTCCTGGAGGGTTGCGAAGATTTGTTCATACCGATAGAAATACGATGTTTCGTATATCCCGGCAACGGGAATTACGTAGTTTCGTAATTCTGGCTGTGGGTAGGTCGCTCCAGCCGCGCGATCCAGGATGGGAGAATGCGATGGGCACGATCGAAAGCCGGCGCGAGGCGTTCAGCGCCTGGGTCCAGGCCAACGGCCCCACCGTGGCCGACGTCGCCCGCCGCGCCGCCGTCCCCCAGACCACCCTCTACAGCTACGTCGCCGGCAAGAGTCAGAGTTTGAAGGGTATCACCCAGGAGAAAATCGCTTCAGCCTATCGCGTTACGGTTGAAGCCCTCTTCAGTGGAGCAGTGCCTGCTCAATCGGAGGTCGGGGTCTGGGGCAAGATCGGCGCCCGGGCCGAAATCTATCCCCTCGCCGACTACACGTCGGATCCGATGTACCAGATCCAGTTGCCGGCCACCCTGAACCCCGAGGACGAGTACGTCGCCTTCGAGATCGAGGGCTACTCCATGCCGCCGGCCGAACCCGGCTGGCTCGTGGTGTTCCGTAAGAGCGAGGTCACCCCCGACGACCTGATCAACGCCCCCTGCCTGGTCGACACCAAGGATGGCCAGCGGCTCTTCAAGCGCCTGCGCAAGGGCTATGCCCCGGGGCGCTACAATCTTGAGAGCTGGGACGGCTCCCCGATCATCGAGGACGTCGAGGTGATCTCGGTCCTGCCCTTCGCCGCCCTCACGCCGGGGCGCCGCGCCCGCTGAAGGGCCAGGATCGGCCCGCCTGAGGCCGCCTCGGGCGAAAGCAGCGTTTCTTAAAGGTCTGCGTGCTTCAATGGCGGCTCCACGAGAGGCCAGAGGCCATGTCGAACACCGCCGCTCAGCCCGAACTCGCTCCGGGCCAGTGCCAGATCATCTCCCTGCCCAACAAGCTGGCGGCCAAGGTTGGCCCCAATTTCAAGATGAGCGGGGCCGCGTCCATCGCCAGGGCCGAGCAGGCCATGAAGGCGCTCGCCTCCAACTTCGGCGAATGGCTGGAGCAGGAGATCGTGGCGCTCGAAAAGGTCCGCGCCTCCATCAAACAGGGCGGCTTGAACGCCGAGGCCGCCAACCTCCTCTCCGTTCGCGCCCTGGACCTCAAGGGCCTCGGCACGACCTACGAGCATCCCCTCGTCACCCGTATCGGCGGGTCGCTGTTCAAGCTGCTCGACGAGGTCCAGCCGGTGCACGTGCCGATGAACCTGATCGACGCCCACGTCGACGCCGTGCGCGCCATCGTGCGCAATCAGATTCGCGACGCCGCCCACCCGGTCGGCATGGCCCTGGTTGGCGAACTCGAACTGCGCGTCCGCGAGCTCATCGCCACCAGGGCCTGATCCGCCGATCTACGAAGCTTCGTTGCACGGCTTGAGTATTACGATATTTCGTAATATTCTGTTTGCATGATTCATCCGACGCCTGAGCTGGGTATGGAGGACTTCCTCGACGCCGCCCGTCTTGAACGGGAGCGCCGCCGCCAGCAGCGCAACCTCGTCAGGGCCGAAGCCCTTGCCGCCCTGCACCAATCCCGGGACGCCCTCCGCGACCAAGCTGACAGCCCGGACGCCGCCGACCGCGACGCAGACCAACTGGAGCGCTTGGCTGATCGCCTGGTCGATTGGAGCGACATCTTGCGGCGCGACCTCGATCAGCTCGAGCTTTCCCGCGACCATGTCGTCTACCGGGGGGCCGTCCTCACACGAGAGCAGGCCCCCCTCGATCGCGGCGCCCTGGCGCAAGGCTTGGCCGAACGCCTCGCAGAGAGCTCTCTGTCCGCACACGCCGGCGCCGTCCTCCTTGCGGCGGTGAGGCTCGCGGGCGCTGGAGGACCTACGGCCTGATCAGAATAGGCCGGCGCGCTGCGCGATGGCCAGGGCCGCGACGATCAGGATGATCGCCTGGATGATCTGGCCGAACGGCGACGGGAGCGGCAGCTTCTGGACGGCCCAGGCGATCAGGGAGGCCACGACGAGGACGATGAGGGCGAAGATCAGGATCGACATGGCGGCTCTTTCGACAGGTTTGCGGTCAGTCGCGTCCCCGTAGCGCTTGGCAGGCTTAACCGTTCCACCGCCCGCGCCGGAGCCCGCTCCCGCGCTGAGCGTTTGGGTCTGGGTCCAGTCGGGTCCAAACAGGAGCCATGAAGCGTCCGACCGTCGCCAGCCTCAAGAAGGTCACGGCAGAAAACCTCGCAGCACTCGGCGCCGACCGGCTCGCCGAGATTCTGGCCGCCTTCGCCGACACCCGACCCGAGCTGAAGCGCCGCCTCCGGATGGAGCTGGCGGCCGAGCAGGGCGCCGAACACCTGACCCCCGAGATCGACAAGCGGCTGGCCTCGTTGACGACCAGCCGGTCCAAGGTGTCGTGGCGTCAGCGCCCGTCCTTCGTGAAGGAGCTTGACGGCCTCAGGCAGCTCATCTCCGCGCGGCTGGCGGGGCTGGAGCCGGCGGCGGCGCTCGACCGGATGTGGCTGTTCATGACCCTGAGCCGCCAGGTCGGGCGCAGGGTACGTGACCGGGACGGCGAACTCGCCGCTGTCTTCCTCAGGGCCGCCGGGGACATTGGCGACCTGATCGCCCGCACCGCCAGCGCCCCGAACGCGGCGCAGGGTCTGGCCGAGGCCGTGGGCGCCGATCCGGTGGACTGGGCGGCCTGGCTCCCGGCCGTGCTCGAGCGGGCCCCGCCCGCCCTGGCGACGACAACCCTGGAGCTGATCAGCGAGGCCCCCTCGGCCAGCCCCGGCCTGATCCTGGTCATCCGAGACCTGGCCGACGCTGCAGGCAATGTCGACGCCTACCGCGCCACCTTCACCGCGCAGGACCTCCGATCGCCGCGAAACGCCGCCGAAATCGCCCGTCGCCTGATGGCCGCCGATCGATCGCCGGAGGCGGGCGAACTACTGGAAGCCGCCCGCGCGGCCCAGGCCCGGCCCGGACGGCCCGAGGCTGTAGAGCCCGATTTCGAATGGGAGACGGCCTGGATCGAATACCTTGAACAGTCCGGCAAGACCGCCGCCGCCCAGGATCTGCGCTGGGCGTCGTTCGAGCGCACCTTGTCCGTCGATCGGGCCAGGGCCTTCACGTCCCGATTAAAGGACTTCGAGGACGTCGAAGCCGAAGGTCGCGCCTTCGCCCTGGCCGCCCGTCACGGCGACTTCCAGCGCGGGTTGCGGTTCCTGATGGCGTGGCCGGCCCTGCCGGAAGCAGCCCGCATGATCGAGGAGCGGTTCGAAGAGGTTCGCGTGTCGGACGCTGAGGCCGAGTTGTGGGCGGCCAAACTGCGTGGGCGCCAGCCCGTCGCCGCCGGCGTCCTGCTGCGCAAGGCCGCGGCGGCCGCCTTGCGCCGTCGCGACTACAAGACCTGCGACCGGCTCACCCAGGAAGCCGATGCGCTGATGGTTTGAAGCCTGTTACGGCGACACCTTTATCAGCGGGTCCGACTTGCTGGCCCCCTCCGGCAGGATCGTGTTCTCGCCGGGTTCGCTCACCGCCACGGCCGCGTTGGCGGCGGCGTGCGCGAGGGCCGGCGTTGAAATCTCCGCCTCTGGCCGATCGGTGGACACCGTGGCGCTGGCGCTCGGCGTCTCGACCTCAGCCTTTCGCTCACCACAGCCAGCCACTCCCCCGCTGATGAGAAGCATGGCGACGACGGCCCGGGCTAAGCGACGCATGGTTGTACTCCAGCACGCTCGCCATCAACCTCGCCAATGGGGCGAAGTTGCGTCGGCTCGCCGTCCGCTTCCCATGAGAACGGCGTAGCGCCGCGCTTTTCGGAAAGAGGGCGCGACGAGCGCCGGCGACCGCCTCAAAGGCGAGCTAAATCATTGAGAGATTGGCTGGGGAACTAGGACTCGAACCTAGAACGACGGTACCAAAAACCGCTGTGTTACCATTACACCATTCCCCAGCAGGGGCCCCGCGCAGGGCCTTGTCCAGCCAGCGAGGCGGCGGGAATAACGCAAGACCGGGGCGGTTGCAACACGTGCTCTGGGGCCGCCGCCGAAAGCTTCGTCGGGCTCGCTTGCGGCCCCCGATGCCCTGCTCTATAAGGCCCGCTCTTCGCGTCGGAGTATAGCTCAGTCTGGTAGAGCACCACGTTCGGGACGTGGGGGTCGCAAGTTCGAATCTTGCTACTCCGACCACTTCACCAGTCCGCTGGTCGAGTTAAGCGAAGCCGGGGCCTCCCGAAGCCCCCCTCCACCCCTGATGCGGTTCCTGACCCGGGCGAGTTCGGTCCACGCCGGGTCACTGGGTTTGTCCTGGCGGCCATCATCGGCATAGTCCGAGCATGGCCCGCCGCATCCTCCTCGCCCTCGTCCTCATCGTATTACTGGTCTGCGCTGGCCTGTGGTTCCTGTACTCGGGGCCAGAGCCTCAGTCGGCGGACCTCGCGCCGCCGCCTGGCGTCGCCTCCGTCCCGACGGTCCGCGCCCCGGTCCCGGCGCCCATCCCGAACCTGGGCCCGGCGCCCGCCCTCGTCCTCGCCCAGGGCTGCGAAGACGAGCCCGCCTATGCCGCCGCCGCTCGAACCAACGCCGAGACCCTGAGGACCCGCGTCGCCGCCCCCATGGGACGCGAGGAAACCGGCTGGGAGATCTATGCGCCCCTCGCCGCCCAGGAGGCGGGGGTCGCCTGCGCCCCGGACACCACCGCTTTCGCATCCGCCCTGGCCGCCTGGCAGAGGGCCCATCGCCTGCCCGCCACGGGGATCATGGAGCCTGCGACCCTGGAGGCCATGCGCCAGGTCTGGCACAGCCGCCGGCCGTTCGTGGCCGCCACCGGCGCCGGCCAGTGCCCCGCCGCCCCGTCGGAGACCGCCCTGTCCGACGCGCTGCAGGCCGAGGGATATTCCGGCAAGCCGATCAAACTGCGCCCGGCGGCGCTCGACGCTTGGCGACGCATGGTCGCGGCCGCCCGCGCCGAGCGGCCCGAGATCGCCGCCGACCCGCGC
>DAICXL010000003.1:20738-44262 GCA_027312185.1 Caulobacterales bacterium
GACCGACGTCAAAGAGGCCTGGACGCTGATAACGGCGAAGTTGACCGAAGCCGAGACGGCCATTGGGGCGGCGGAAGAAACGGCCCGCTGCGTGAACGGCGACTGCTCGACGCCTGCCAAGGCGTCCTGTTCGGCGCACCGCACGGGCCTGGCCGTGGACCTGTATCTGGGAGAGGCTCCGGGCTTCAGGCCGGAATCATCGGCGGATCCGAACCGGCTCCACCTCAGCCGAACCGCAGCCTATCGGTGGCTCGTGGGCAACGCGGGGCGGTTCGGGTTCGCCCCCTATGCGTTTGAGCCCTGGCACTGGGAATGGACAGGCGAAGCGCCGCTGCCGCCCGCTACACCCGCACCAGCCAGTCGCCCAGCGCTTCTTCGCTGACCCCGACCAGGGTCAGGGTCGCGCCCGTGATTCCGATCACTAGATCCGATCCCTCGGCGTGCATGTTGTAGGCGACGCCGGTGTTCAGCAGCACCCGGTCGCCCTGGGCGGCGTTGAAATCCGTCACCCGGTCATTGCCGCCGCCGACGTTGATGTAGAATCCGTCCGCGCCGGCGCCGCCGGTCAGGATGTCGGAGCCGAGGTCGCCGGACAGGTAGTCGTTGCCGTCCTCGCCCCTCAGCTGATCGTCGCCCTGGCCGCCGAAGACATTGTCGTTCCCGGCGCCGCCGAAGACGATGTCGTTGCCGAGGTTGCCGTTGAGGTGGAAGTCGTCCCCGCCGTCGCCGTAGATGACGTCGTTGTCCTTGCCGCCGCGCACCCAGTCCTGGCCCTCGCCGCCGCGAACGGTGTCATTGCCCATGTTGCCGTTGACGTCGTCGTTGCCGGCGCCGCCGTCGACGATGTCATTGTCCTCCATGGCGATGATGTAGTCGTTTCCGTCGCCGCCGTAGATCGTGTCGTTGCCGGCCTCGCCCGAGATCAGGTCGCCGCCGCCGCCGCCGTCGATGCTGTCGTTGCCGCCGAAACCGATCAGCGCGTCCGGCAGAGAATTGCCCAGCAGGACGTCATTGCCCGACAGGGTGGTGGAGAGGAAGCCCAGGGTGTTGGCGTCCTCGATCCAGTCGATGAAAGTGAAGACCCCGACCGAGAATTGGACGATCTCGAAGGCCAGCTGGTTGTTGATGAACTCCTGCATCCCCGTCAGCGTGCCGCCGGAAAGAATGCCGTTGTTGTCGTAGGAGAACGAGCCGTAGAACTCGTCGCGGGTCGTCGCGCTGAACGTGAGGACCATGTGGTTCGCGGTGGCGTTGGTGGTCTCGCCATAGGCTAGGCCGCCCACGTCCAGATAGGTCATATCCAGAGAAAAACCGTTTCCGACTCTGAGGACCGCCATCGCACTAACTCCCGATTTGGCGCCGCTTGCGCACACTCGCCCGAGGACGATGCAAACGACGGGCCACTGCCCCGGGACACTAGGCGGGGAGCCTTACGAACCTGTTGAGCCTCACTGAGTAAGGCGGGGCGTCCCGTTTTTGTTGCCCACGCCGCTCGGCACCGGCACGTCCGATCCGGAATAGTCGGCGTTGATCTGCACCTGCGGCTTGTTGCTCAGCTTGAGCGCCTGTACCGCCATGACGGTCCAGTCCGACGCCTCCACCGTCTTTTGGCTACCTTCGACGTTCAAGGTGGCGGTCGGAATGTAGACCGTGCCCGTCATCTCGGTGATCGGGTCGGAGTCCAATTTGACCTCGTTGCCCCGGTCGCGGGTCGTGGTGAGCACGAAACCGGCCAGACGGCCGCTCTTGCGGCCCTTCAAGGACACGGCCGCTCCATCCTTCCATTTGAGGTCGGCGTTGCGGCCAAGGACGATCACGACGTCGTCGCCGACCAAGTTGGCCTTGTTCTTCAGCTCGAACGATTTTTCGAAGTAGTGCTCGCCGGGCTCGAGGGTGAGGGTTGCGCCGTTCTTCACTTCCACGTCGCCGCAGTGCGGGCCGGGCGCGAGCGAGCCGCTGACGTTGAAGGTCTGGGGAAGCAGCAATGCGCCCAGGGCGCAGGTCAGGGGCTGCAGCAATCCGCCGCCGGAACCCTCGATATCGACGCTGACGAAAGGATCGTCGACGTCCGGGGCCCCGACGCTCGCCGACGGGCTCATCGGCCCTGATGAGCCGGCCCCGGTCTGGATGGTCTCCGCCTGCAGCAGCGCCGATCCCGCCACTTCGATCCGCTCGTTGGCGTGGAACAGGCATAGCGGGGCCTGCAGCTTGGATTCGCCGGTGATCTCCGCCTTGTCGCTACTGCTGTTCCCAAAGGTGATGACGCACAGGGGGCTCTGCGTCGCTCCCTCCGCGACAGCTTCGGCGCGGGTGTGGAAGCCGCCCAGCGGCATCAGGTTCATGAAGAAGGAGGGCCGCTCCGTCAGGACCACGACCTGGAGCGTTCCTGGGGCGATCACCACTGCCGTTACCGATACCGCCGCGTTGGCCTTGATCGCCTCCAGCTGGGCGTCGGCGAAGGCGACCGTGCGCTGCTCCGCGCCCACAGGGGTGACGGTGAGCTGCTGGGCGCCCCACAGGGCCGCCGCGTCGGCGATATCCTGGGTCCTCTGCTTGTCGGAGACCACCGCCTGAAGCTGAATCGCCCCCAGCGCCACGAGCAGGATCGGGGGCGCGGCGAGCGCTGTCAGCAGCGCGACGCCGCCCCCTGAGGCGGCGCGGAACTCCAGCGCGAACCGCCCCGCCGCGGCGGCCAAGCGGTTCGCCCGCACGCTTGTCGCCCCCCTGGAACCCAAAGTCTCCCCGACCATACTGATCGCCGATAAGATGCGGAATCTACGGCGCATCCTCTGAAGCTCAGGTTACGCAGCATGGTTTATAGGGGTTAAGGCCGCGCTGACGACTGTTGTTCTGGTGCCGCAATACTGAACATCTGCCGTACGGCTAAGCTTGACCGTAAGTGGAACCTGTAGGGCGCCAGATCGCTTCCGCTCGGTAGGCCTTAACGGATCACGGCTTTGCGATTTGTCGGGGCTTGCGTTCGCCCGGCGCGCGAAACTAGACCCTCACGGCGACGACATCGGCCAAGGTTAACGGCTCGGCCCCGCAGGAGATTCCCATGACCGGCCCCGTCGATCTCTCACGCGCCGTGGTCCTGGCGGCGGTGCTGGCCAGCCTCGCCGCGCCGGCCGTGGCCCAGACCCGCTACCCCTACAGCCTGACCCTGTACGACCAGCCCGACTACCGGGGCGGATCGGTGACCTTCTACGGCGACAACGCCAACATCGGCTCGACGGGCTTTTCCACCCGCGCCCGCAGCGCCCAGATCCGTGGGACCTGGCGGCTGTGCGAGGGCGGGGGGTATCGCAACCGCTGTGAGGTCCTGAACCTCAACATCCGCGATCTGGAGGCTTACGGCTTCTCCGGCCGGGTGGGCTCGGCCCAGCTGCTTGGCGCGGGCGCCCAGGCGATCGCCCCGCCCCCCGCAGCGCCGCCGGCCCGCTACGACCCGCCCGCCTACGCAGCGGCCCCATACGCGCCGCCGCCTGCCGCGCCCTACCGGCCGGCCCCCCACTCCGCGGCGCCCGCCGCGACGCCGCCCTCCTATTTGGCGCCCCCCTACTTGGCGCCCTACGCCTCGGGTCCCTACGAGGCGCCCCCCGAGACCCTGCCCCCGGCGGTGGACGCCCCTCTGTCCGCTCCCAGCCGGTTCGGACGGGCCTACGACGCACCGGCCGCCGCCTCCGCGCCACCGGTCTACAGTCAGCCCGCCTATCCGCCGTCGCCGTACCCGCCGGCGTCCCGTCAGCCCGTCCCGGCCGCAGCGCCCTATGGCGACGGGTCGGCCCAGGGCCCCACGACGGTGTTCTTCCCCTCGCCCACCATTCGCGGCGCGGACGTGGCGGCCTGGACGCCCCGCGCCGCAGACGGCTTCTGCCGCGCCCAGGGGCTGGGGGCGGCGGTCTACTTCGATCAGAGCCAGAGGCTGCCCCGGGCGGTCGACATCGAGGGCCGCCCGGTCGGCGAGGGTCCTGTGCTGCGCGACCTGCTCTGCAGGCGCTAGACGATCAGCGCTCCAGCGCCTTTGCGCCCTTTTCAGTAAGGCGACAGACCAGCCAGTCCGGGGCCAGGGGGTTTGCGAACCAGCGTTCGGCCCAGCCCCGCACCAGACAGGCCCGGATCACCTGCGGCCGCACCGGCCGCCCCTGGGCGTCGAAGAGCGGCAGCTTGCGGCCGGGCTGGTGCAGACCGGGGCGCAGATAGGCCGCTTCCGCATTGGTGGGCTGGGCCGCCGCGCCGAAGACAGGCCTGTCGCCCACCACCGCATAATCTTCAGCCGCCCTCATCCCGCACCCCCGCTCAAGTTAACACCACATTAAGATATCGAACCGATCGATCACCAGCCCTTTCCTTCCGGCGCGATTCGTCGCTTTCCGCGCGGGCGGTTGATCTGTAAGGTTTTCCCTTGAGGCGCGAAGTCGGGCGGGGGCTGGCGCGCCGGTCCTTCAAGCCGCCCTTTTTGAGCCGGGATCCGGGCTGCGCATGAAGTCTAAACGTACAAAGCCGCTGGCCTTCACCGACCTGTCCGGTCCGGAGGCCGCGACGGCTTCGGAGCCCACGGCCGCGCCCGACATGACCGCCGAGCCCCAGGTCGAGGCCCCGCTGGATCCCGCGCCGCTTAGCCTGGGCAAGACGGCCGCGGTGACCCGCGCCAGCCGTCGCTCAGCCCGGCCCCCCAAGTCCGACGAGCCTGCCTTCGCCCGCTACGCCTATACCGTCGCCGTCCTCGCCGCCCTGGTCTGGGCCGGCGGCTTGGCCGCCTTCGTGGCCGGCTTCCAGACCCAGTTCGGGGCCTTTGAATATTCGCCCATCCAGTGGGTGGTGATCGCCCTCCTCGCCTTCCTGCCCGCCACCTTCATGCTGCTGGCGGCCTACGCCCTGCGCCAAGGCGCCCAGCTGGCGACCGAAACCCGCAGGGCCCGGGCCCTGGCGGACGACCTGGCCATCCCCGCCGCCCTGGCCGCCGACCAGACCGGCGGGGCCATGGAGGCCATGCGCCGCGAGATCGAAAAAGCCACCGACGCCGCCCGCGCCGCTCGTGAACCGATCGTCGCCCTGCGTGAAGCCCTGACCACCGAGAGCCGCCGCCTGTCTGAGGCCGCCATCCAGGCCCAGTCCACAGGCCGGCTGCTGACCGAGACCCTGGGGCGCGAGCGGACCGCCCTCAGCGAGATGGCCGGCGCCCTTCAGCTCCAGGCCGCCGACGCGGCTGAGGCCCTCGCCCGCCAGGCCCGGCTCGTCTCCGACGCCTCGGACCTCGCCCAGGCCCAGCTCGACGAGGCCCAGGCCTCGCTCGCCGCGCGCGCCGCCGACCTCGCCGTCGCCGCCGGCGACGCCCGCCACGCCACGGAGGTGGCGACGGAGCAGCTCGGCAAGCAGATCGAGCAGGTCGAGGCCACCGGCTCCCTCGCCGGCGAGCGGCTGCACGCCCTGGTGTCCACGCTGGTCAACGAGCGCGAGCAGCTGTCCAGCCTGACCTACACCGTGCGCTCCGACCAGGAGGACATGTCGGCCCGGTTCGAGACCCAGCACGCCCAGCTGACCGCCGCCGCCGCCGAGGCCAAGGCCGGGGCCATGGCTCTGTCCGACGCATCGGAGCTGGGGGCCGAGGCCCTGCGCAACCTGATCGCCGCCGCTGCCGAGGAAGTCCGCCAGCTGGCCGAGAACGCTCATCGCGAGCAGGTCGACCTCGACGCCCAGGCGCGGGCCGCCGTCAGCCTGTTCTCCGGGGTCGTGGCTGAGGAACGCGCCCTTATCGAGGCCCAGACCCGCGCCGCCATCGACGACCTGGCCGCCGCCGCCGAGGAGGCCCGCCGGGCCGCCGCCGAACACGTCGAGGTCGCCGCCGAGGCCGCCCGCGCCCACGCCGACGCCGCCCGCGTCGGCCTCGACCGGGTCGGCGAGGACGTCGCCGCCAAGATCGACAGCCTGGGCGAGGCCGCCTTCGCCGCCGCCCAGAAGGCTGACCAGGTGTTCGACAATCGCATCGCGGTCGCCCGTCGCATGATCGAGACGTCGGCCCAGGTGCTGGAGGAGACGGGGGACCGCTCCGTCCAGCGCATCGAGCAGGGCCTGGCCTCCGCCCGCGCCTCGCTGACCGACATGGACGGCTTCCTGGCCGAGATCGACAAGCGCATGGCCGCCCTGCCCGAGTCCGCCCGCGCCCAGGCCGCCGCCGTGCGCGAGGCCGTCGAGGCCGGGGTGGGCGACCTGACCGCCGCCGCGCGCCGGGCCGCCACGGAAACCCAGGCCATCGACGCGGCCTTCCAGGAGCGGGTGCGCCGCAACTACGAGGTGCTGTCCGACGCCGTGCGCCTGATGGGCCGCGTCGCCGGCGCCGCCGAGGTCCCGCGCCCAGGGGCGGCGGCGGCCCCAGCGCCCGCCTCCCCGGTGATCAAGACCGCGGCGCCGGTGATCCGCACCCCGGTGGAGCCTGAGGTCCCGGCGGAACGGGCCATCATGCCGGAGCGCCTCGCCGCCAACGGCGGCGCCGACCGCAGCATCCGCGTCAACCTCCCCGACACCGCGCCCAGCGCCCGCACCGCCGCGCCCCCGCCCGCAGAGGTGGTGCGCCCCGCGGCCCTGGCCGATCCGTTCGCCGACCTGATGGCCCCCGAGCCTGCCGCCCGCCGCGCCGACCCGGTCAGCGCCGCGGGCCTGCGCCCCCGGCTGAAGCTGACCCCCGCTCCGGAGCCCCAGGCTCCTCAGCCCGGGCGCGCGCCCCGTCCCCAGGCGCCGCCGGCCCAGGCCGCCGCCGTCGAGCCTGACGCCGACGAGTGGACCTGGAAGGAGCTGCTGACGTCGATGGACGACGACGACGCCCCCGCCGCGGCCCCCACCATCGCCCATGACGACGAGGCCCTGGCCGACCGGCTGATCGCCGAGATCGAGGCCCTGGGCGTCGACGCCACCGCCCTCCTGCCCCGCGCCCGCATCGACGAGATCGCCGCCGCCCTGCAGACGGGCGACGCCAGCGGCGCCCGCGAGGTGGTCCGCCGTCTGGCGCCAGCCGCCGTGCGCCGGCTGTCGCGCCGGGTGCTCACCGACAAGGTGTTGCGCACCGAAGCCGACCGCTACGTTCGCCGCTACGAAGAACTCCTGACCGATTCCGCCCGCAAGGACCGCGAGGGCTACATGATGGCCGCCCTCCTGGGCTCCGACCCCGGCCGCGCCTTCCTGCTGCTGGACGCGGCCGTGGGCGACCTACATTAGAGCTCGTCATCCTCGGCCCAGGAGCCGAAGGCGACGCCGAGCCGGGGACCCAGCCGCTGCACGCGATTTCCTTGGCATCTAGAGAAGAGCGCTGGCCGATCGCCGGCGCCTTCGTCATCGCCCGCGGCGCCAAGACCGAGGCGCGTGTCGTGGTGGTCGAACTGGCGACCGACGGCGCGGCGGGTCGCGGCGAAGCGGTCCCCTATCCCCGTTACGGCGAGACGGTCGAGAGCGTCCTGGCTCAGATCGAGGGCGTCCGCGCCGCGATCGAGGCCGGCGCCGGCCGCTTCGCGCTGCAGTCCCTCCTGCCCCCCGGCGCCGCGCGCAACGCCATCGACTGCGCCCTGTGGGACCTGGAGGCCAAGCGGCTGGGCGTGCGGGCCTGGGCGCTGGCCGGCCGCGAGCGGCTCGATCCGGTCAAGACCGCCTACACCCTGAGCTTCGCGACGCCCGAGGCGATGGCGCAGGCGGCCCGCGGCGCCGCCCGCCGCCCGCTGCTCAAGCTGAAGATCGGCGGCGCCGACGACCTCGACCGGGTCGAGGCGGTGCGCGCCGCCGCGCCGAAGACCCGGCTGATCGTCGACGCCAACGAGGCCCTGGACTTCGACGCCCTGCGCCGTCTGGCCCCCGAGCTCGCCCGCCTGGGCGTCATGCTGATCGAACAGCCCCTGGCGGCCGGAGCCGACGCCGACCTTGAGGGCTGGCCCAGCCCCGTCCCCCTCTGCGCCGATGAGAGCCTGCACACCCGCGCCGAGCTCGCCGCCTGCGCCCGGCGCTATCCCTGCGTGAACATCAAGCTCGACAAGGCCGGCGGCCTGACCGAGGCCCTGGCCCTGAAGGCCGAGGCCGTGGCGATGGGCCTGGAGATCATGGCCGGATGCATGGTCGCCACCTCCCTGGCCATGGCGCCGGCCCTGCTGGTGGCCCAGGGCGCGGCCTTCGTCGACCTGGACGGCCCCCTGCTCCTCGCCCGCGACCGGGAGCCCGGCCTGACCTACCTCGGCTCGATGATCGAACCGCCCATTCCCGCCTTGTGGGGGTGACGCCGGTTAACCCTGTGGTTGAACCGGCCATTAGGAGACGCCGTGGCATTGTGCCCCGATGAGCAAGGCCAAGCTTCGCATCCTGGTCGCCGACGACGACCCGATCCTCGCCGCCATGGCGCAGGAAGCCCTCGCCGCTGACGCCGATGTGGTCACTGCGGAGGATGGCCTCGTGGCCTGGGACCTGCTCCAGACCCAGCCGTTCGATCTGATGCTGTCTGATCTGGACATGCCGCGCATGGACGGCTTCGACGTCCTGCGCCGCGTGCGCAACGCCGCGGGCAGGCTGAGCACCTTGCCGGTCATCGTCCTCACCGGGCGTCACGACGTCTGGGCCATAGATCGCGCCTTCGAGTACGGCGCATCCTCCTTCATCGCCAAGCCGGTGGTGTGGCCTCTGCTGCGCCACCAGGTCCGTTTCGTGCTGCGGTGCGTGCGCGCCGACCGGATCATCGAGGTGGCCCGAGCCGCCGTCGGCTGACTCCCGACGTGAAAAAGCCCGGGCTCGACAAGCGAGTCCGGGCTGAAGGCGGCCCGCCGGGAGGGGGCGAGGCGGGCTTGGAGAGTTGCACTGGATATAGGGCGTCGCCGCCGCCGAACCAGGGGCGCATCGGCAAATGTCGGAAAGCCGACATTGAGCTCCCCGATTGTCTTCCATTTCCAAATTCTATGCCTGCGACCACACGGTCATTCGAGATAAACAAATGTGTAGTTTTGGCTCAGGTGGACTTTCCCATTGGGTACTGTAAGGTCGGGTCCCAACGCAGGGTAACTTTTGCTTGCGTCGGGGAGCGGCTTCTTTGCTGACATTTACTTTCTACCTGCATGATGGCGCCGCGACCGTGCCGGCCTTCGAGATCGAGCTGCTCGATCGTGACGAAGACGCGGTGGCGTACGGCCGCCGCCTGCTGTCGCAACGACCCCGCTATACCCATGTCGAGATCACTGAGGGTGACCGCGCCGTGGCGTCGATTGCTCGCAATCACGGCGCCGGCGCCGCCTGAATGGGCGCCTGTCTCGCAGCCGCGAGATAAGCGGGCTCTGGCCTCGCTGGCCGTTTGACCGTCCGGCATGCCCGCATGATCGTGAACCTGCCTATTGGCGTTTCCTCCCAATCAAGACTGGGCCGCTCCGGATCGGAGCGGCCTTTTTTTCGCGCTCGCCACGCCGCCGGCCGGCGCGCGCCTTGACGCTGGGCGGGGGGTGGACCAGCGTGCGCCGTCAGCCCCCGAGCTCGAAGGACCACCGATGTACGCAGGGTTACGGATCTGGCTGGCCCTTGCCGCCCTGAACGGATTGATGGCCGTGGCCGCCGGCGCCTTTGGCGCCCACGCGGTCTCCGATCCCCAGGCCAAGGAGTGGCTGCGCACTGGCGCCCAGTACCAGCTTGCCCATGCGGTGGCGGGTCTCGCTTGCTACGGCCTGCTGCGTCTGTCGATCGGCCCCGCCAGCTGGGCCGGTTGGCTGTTCGCCTTCGGCGCCCTGATCTTCGGCGGCTCGCTGTACCTGATGGCCCTGACCGGCGCGCGCATGCTCGGGGCTGTCACGCCTATCGGCGGCGTCCTGCTTCTGGCCGGCTGGGCGGTGCTGATCTGGGCCGCGCTGGCGGGCATGGCGGCCCAGCCGCCTCAAGCCTGAAGGATCTTCCGCCGGGCCAGCCCGTGCAGCACGGCGCCGGCGAGCAGCATCGAAATCAGGATCACGAAGGCGGTCGGCCGCGCGGTGCCGTCGTGGAGGGCCCCAGCGATGGTCGCCGCCGCCGATCCGGCCGCGAACTGCGCCGCTCCGGCCAAGCCCGCGGTGGTCCCGCCCCGCCGCGGATCGACCGACATGGCCCCGGCCAGGGCGTTGGCCATGTTGAAGCTGAAGCTCGACATCACCAGAAAAAGCCCGACCAGGACACTGGCCAGCCCACCCCAGCCGGTCGCGGCTGCAAGCGCCAGGACGCTAGCCGCGGCGATGGCCCCGGCGTTGGCCCACACCAGGATGCGGTCGAAGCTGTGGCGGCGCAGCAGCCAGCCGTTGACCTGGCTTCCCGCGATCAGCCCCAGCCCGTTGATCCCGAAGATCCAGGCGAAGGCCTGCACCGGCACTTGGTAGACGCCGATCAGCAGCTCCGGCGAGGTGGCGACATAGGTCAGCAAGGCCGCGCTGGAGCAGGCGCCGTACAGCACATAGCCCATCAGCCGCGGCTGGCGCAGCAGGGCGACATAGGCGCCGAACGGCGACTCGGTGCGGGCGTGGGCCGCGACCTCCTCGGGCCGCGTCTCCTTCAACGCCAGCCAGGCCGCCAGCCCGCAGGCGGCGCCGAACCCGGTCAGCACCCAGAAGGTCGCCCGCCAGCTCGCCACCGTCAGGATCGCGCTGCCCAGCAGGGGCGCCAGGATCGGGGCCAGGCCCATCACCAGCATCAGGGTCGAGAACACCTGCGCCGTCTGCTGCGGCGGATAGCGGTCGCGCACGATGGCCCGGGCCAGCACCACCCCGGCGCACCCGCCCAGCGCCTGCACCAGGCGCAGCCCGATCAGCATGTTCACATTGGTGGCGAGCGCGCAGCCGATGCTGGCGGCGACATAGAGGGCGATCCCGGCCAGCAGGGGGCCGCGCCGCCCGATCCGGTCCGACAGGGGGCCGTAGAACAGCTGGCCGACCGCGATGCCGACGAAGAAGGCCGCCACGGTCCGTTCGGCCTCGGCTGCGGTCGCGCCCAGCGAGCTGGCCACCGCCGGCAGGCCCGGCAAGTAGAGGTCGATGGAGACCGCGCTGAACGCCGTCAGGGCGCCCAGGATGACGATCATCCCGAGGCTGGGGCCCTGTTGCTGGTCGGTGGTGTCGCTCACAGCCGCTCCCAGTCGAAGGGAAGCGCCTATAACGCCTCCTCCGGCGCGGCGCGAGGGCGGCGCCGCCGGAACACGATGGAGACCCGCATCGCCCGTACTCCCGGCCTGGTGCAAGCTGCGCCGGCCCATCCCGGAGACCGACCATGACCCGCCTGCCGACCCTGTGCCTGATCCTCGCCCTGGCGGCGGCCCCTCCGGCTCTGGCGCATCCGCGGCTGGTGGCGACCAGTCCGGCGCGCAGCGCCGTGATCAAGACGGCGCCCCGGCAGATTCGCGTCAGCTTCAGCGACATCCTGCAGGCCGACGCCTCCATCCTGCGGCTCAAGGACGCCGCGGGCCGCCCGGTGCGGACCGGCAAGACGGCCGGCGACCCAAGGGACGGGCGGACCCTGATCCTGCCCCTCCCCCACCGGCTGGCGCCGGGAAAATACACCGTCGAATGGGACGTGGTCTCCAAAGATCACGCCTCGGTTCCGGGCCGCTACAGGTTCCAGATCAGGCCCTAGGGCTCCCTCGCGGAACGGGGGGCTGTTTCGCCGGTTACCGTACCGCCGACGGAGGGCCGCCATGTCAGACCAACCCCGCGAACCGGACCCTGAGCTCGACCCGCCGCCGGCCAAACCCCGGCCTATCGACCCGGCCGCCGACGCCGATAGTCCGTCGGCCATCCCCGTCTATCCGCCTGCCCAGGGCGACGGCTCTTGACCCGCGTGCTAGACCGAGGCGCGACAAGCCTTCGCAGAGGACCGACATGGCCGACATCCGGGAACTGACGCGCTTCGTCATCACTGAGCGCGAGGATGGCTACCGCATCCAGATCGAGGACGACTCCGGCCGCACCCTCGAGCTGAGCGCGACGGAAGAGCAGCTCGATATGATCATCGACGAGCTCGACAGCGTGCTTGGCGAGGACGAGGACTAGCGCCCGTCTGCCTTCGCCTGGCTGACGGCCTTGGCCGCCGCCGCGCACAAGCCCGCCCGTCCGCCGATGATGGTGTCAGCCGCCGACGCGGCCCCCGCCGTCGCCAGCAGGACCGCGCCCGCCAGAACGGCCGCCCGCGCGCCAGGCCCGCGCATGCTTCATCCCTCCCCAGGCTTGCCTGATCATCACAGCGTGCGGCGCCGCCAAGGTTATTTCAGCTCCGCCGGGGCCAGGTCGCTGAGGATGGGGCAGTCCGGCCGGTCGTCCCCGGCGCAGGCATGGGCCAGGTGGCGCAGGGTGTCGGCCATGGCCTGCATCTCGGCGATGCGGGCGTCCAGCTCTTCGACGTGACGGGCGGCGATGGCCTTGACCTCTCGGCTGGGGCGGCCCCGGTCGCGCCACAGCTCGAGCAGGCGAGCGATCTCCTCGACCGAAAAGCCCAGGGTCCGCGCCCGCTTGATGAAGCACAGCTCGTTGACGTCCCGGGCCGAGAAGTCGCGGTAGTTCGACGCCGTGCGGTCAGCCGGGCGGACCAGCCCGACCGTCTCGTAGTAGCGGATCATCTTGGCGCTGATCCCGGACGCCGCCGCGGCCTGGCCGATGTTCATGGGCGGGGCTCCAGCGGGGCGGTCGTCAGCCGCAGGGCGTTGGCGATGACGCTCACCGACGACAGGCTCATCGCCGCGGCGGCCAGCCCCGGCGACAACAGCCAGCCGAAGGCCGGAAAGAGCAGGCCCGCCGCCACCGGAACCCCGGCGGCGTTGTAGACGAAGGCGAACAGCAGGTTCTGGCGGATGTTTCGCATCACCGCCGCCGACAGCCGCCGCGCCCGCAGCAGGGCCAGCAGGTCGCCCTTGACCAGGGTCACACCGGCGCTCTCGATGGCCACGTCGGCCCCGGCGCCCATGGCCACGCCCACGTCGGCGGCGGCCAGGGCCGGGGCGTCGTTGACCCCGTCGCCGGCCATGGCCACCACCCGCCCCTCGCCGCGCAGCCGCTGCACCAGGGCCGCCTTGTCCTGCGGCTCTACCTCGGCGAAGACCTCGTCGATGCCCAGGCGCGCGGCCACCGCCTCGGCGGTGGTGCGCCCGTCGCCGGTCATCATCACCAGCCGCACGCCCGCGGCCTTGAGCTGCGCCACCGCCTCGGCGGAGGTCGGCTTGATCGGGTCGGCGATCGCCAGAAGCCCGAGGGCGCGCCCGTCCACGGCCACGAACACCGCCGTGGCCCCGTCGCGGCGCTGGCGCTCGGCCTCGTCTTCCAGCGCGGTCACATCGACTCCGGACTCCGACATCAGGCGGGGGCCGCCCACCGCCACCGCCCGCCCCTCGACCGTCCCTGTCGCGCCCTTGCCGATCGGGGAGTCGAACCCCTCGACTGTCGCCAGGACCAGGCCCCGCTCCGCCGCGCCCCGCACGATGGCCCCCGCCAGGGGATGCTCGCTGGCCCGCTCGACGCTGGCGGCCAAGCGCAGCACCTCGTCCTCGGAAACCCCCTCGACCGTCCGCACGGCGACGAGGGCGGGGTGGCCCTCGGTCAGGGTGCCGGTCTTGTCCACCACCAGGGTGTCGACCTTCTCGAAGCGCTCCAGCGCCTCGGCGTCGCGGATCAGCACCCCGGCCCGCGCGCCGCGCCCCACCCCGACCATGATCGAGATCGGCGTCGCCAGGCCGAGCGCACAGGGGCAGGCGATGATCAGCACCGACACGGCGGCCACCAGGGCGTGGGCCAGCCGGGGCTCCGGGCCGAGCGTGATCCAGCCGGCGAAGGCGGCGAGCGCGAAGACCAGGATCGCCGGTACGAACCAGCCCGACACCTGGTCGGCCAGGCGCTGGATCGGCGCGCGGGAGCGCTGGGCCTGGGCCACCATCTGGACGATGCGCGCCAGCAGGGTGTCGGCCCCGACCTTGCCCGCCCGCATGACGAAGCCGCCGGTGGTGTTCAGGGCCCCGGCGGCGACCGTGTCCCCCACCCCCTTGGTCACGGGCATGGCCTCGCCAGTGAGCAGCGATTCGTCGACGGCCGAGCCGCCCTCGATCACCTCCCCGTCGACCGGGATCTTCTCGCCGGGGCGCACCCGCAGCCGGTCGCCGACCGCCACCTGGTCGACGCCCACGTCCTCGTCGGCCCCGTCGTCCCGCACCCGCCGGGCCGTCTTGGGCGCCAGGTCGAGCAGGGCCCGGATGGCGCCGGAAGTCCGCTCCCGCGCCCGCAGCTCCAGCACCTGACCGAACAGGACGAGGACGGTGATCACCGCCGCCGCCTCGAAATAGACCGGCGCGGCGCCGTGCTCGCCGCGGAAGGTCGCCGGCATCAAGCCGGGAGCCACGGTCGCGGCCACGCTGAAGATCCAGGCGACCCCGACCCCCAGCGCGATCAGGGTGAACATGTTGAGCTTGCGCGTGACCAGCGAGCGCCAGCCGCGCTCGAAGAACGGCCAGCCGCTCCACCACACCACCGGGGTCGCCAGGGCCAGCTGCACCCAGGCGGAAACGGGCGGCGGCACGGGCCAGCGGTGGCCGAGCAGGTGCCCGCCCATCTCCAGCACGAACACCGGCGCGGCCAGGACCAGCCCGATCCAGAAGCGCCGGCCCATGTCGGCCAGCTCGGGATTGGGGCCGGTCTCGGCGGTGGGGTCCAGCGGCTCCAGGGCCATGCCGCAGATCGGACAGGCGCCGGCGCCCAACTGACGCACCTCCGGGTGCATCGGGCAGGTGTAGATGGTCCCCTCCGGCGCCGGCGCGGCCGGCTTCGACTGCAGGTAGCGCGCGGGGTCGGCGACGAACTTCGTTCGGCATCCGGCTGAGCAAAAGTGGAAGGCCCGCCCGCCGTGCTCGGCGTGATGCGGCGTCGTCTCCGGCTCCACCGTCATCCCGCAGACCGGGTCGACGACGGCGGCCGGGCCCTGGCCAGCTTGGGCGTGATCGTGATCGTGCGGCGCGGCGGAGGTCATGACGAAGGTCCTGGGTTGCGACGCCCCAAGAGCTAGGGCTTCCCATCATGGGAAGGTCAAGGCCGATCGAGATCGGGCCTGGGCGTCTCCACTCGCGCATTCCCAAGGCGCTGGAGCACGCCTATGGGGATAGCTCGCACGGCGCCGAGACCTGCGTGCGGCTGGTGATCGACTGAGACCGGAGACAAGCATGATCCGCGCCTACCTCCTTGCCTTCGCCGCCGTTTTGTCCGCCGGCGCCGCCCAGGCCGAGCCCAAGCTCGCCAAGGCCGTGCCGGCGGCCGAATCCGCCGGCGCTGCGCCGGGGTCCATCGAGTTGCAGTTCAGCGAGGCGGTCGCGCCGAAGGACTCCGTGGTCCAGCTGATGCGCAACGATAACGGCGCCAATGTCGAGGTCGAGGCGACGCCGACCCACGACGGCAAGAGCCTGGCCGCGACGCCGAAGGCGCCCCTGACCCCCGGCTCCTACATGGTCATGTGGTCTGCGGCCGGCCCGGACGGGACCCGCGCCAATGGCGACTACAACTTCGTCGTGAAGTGACGCCCGCCGGGCGCCGCGGCCCCTAGGCGGTTTCGGCCAGGATCGCCTGCATCCGCGGCGACAGCCAGTCGAGTTCGATGCCGCCGGCCTGATGGTCCACCCGCGGGCGCACCCGGGCCCAGAGCACCCGGGCGGGCAGGTCGTCGGCGCCGCCGACCTGGAAACTGCGAGCCCAGTTGCGCACGCGATCGGCCACGTCGATCGGAGGCGGAGCGGCGTCCAGCGCGGCGTCGATCAGGTCGCGTTGCAGCGCCCACAGCTCGCGGTCGCTGAGTTCGTCGAGGGCGCTGGACGGCAGCCGGCCGCCGAGGCGCGACAGCTTCAGGTGCGCCGGCGGACCGTCGGAGGGCGGGCGGGAGCGGCTCATCAGGCGTTTCCCATCACGACGTTGCGGCGCCGAGCCTCGACCTCGAACACCGCCGTCAGGTTCTCGTGGGCGCCACGGTTGTTGAAGGGGCACTGTCGGCGCGCGTACTCGATCCGGCCCAACGCGCGACGCTGCTCGGCCGTCAGTCCGGCGACGGCCGCTTCATGTTCCGCTCGGATGTCATTCGCAGTGATCATTTTCGGGTCCTCCAACCCGTCAGTGGAGGACAGTGCATCACCGCGTCTGAACGGAGACCTAACGCTGGCTTTACCTCGTCGAGGGGCTCTCGGCGTTCAGGCCGCCCTGGGCATGTCGACCCAGAAGCGTGTCCTTCGGCCCGGTGTGCTGTCGAAATCGATTCGTCCGCCCTGCAGCTCGACCAATTGCTTGGAGATGGCCAGGCCCAGCCCGGCGCCATCGACCCGCGTGTTCACCGCGCCCAGGCGGTCGAACGGGACGAACACCCCGGCGCGGTTGTTCGGGCCTATGCCGGGACCGCCGTTCGACACCTCAACCCGCAGGAAGCCGTCTTCGAGCCGCCGGGCCGCGATCTCGACCGGGCCGTGCCCGCGCCCATGCTTGAGGGCGTTGTTCACCAGGTTGTTCAGGATCTGGCTGTAGCGCTGCGGATCGGCGGTCACCCGGAACGCAGCGTCCAGCGGGTGGACGATCAGGTCGCCCTCTCGCTGCGCCGCCACGCTGGAGGCGAGGTCATCGAGCACGCCGCGCAGGTCCACGGTTTCGGGGTGGACCGCGAGGGCGCCGGCGTCCGCCTTGGCTAGGTCCATCAGGTCGTCGCTGAGGGTCTTCAGCAGGGTCCCGTGACGGGTGATCGCCGCCGCGAAGGCCGGGATCTGGTCGGGGCGCAGCAGGTTGTTCTCGATCAGCGATCCCAGGCCGATGATGGCGGTGAGCGGGCTACGCGCCTCGTGGCTGACCAGGGACAGCAGCCGCTGCTTGGCGTCGGTCGCCTCTTCCGCCTCGCGCCGGCGCCGATCGATCAGGGTGCGCTGGATGTCGAACCCGTTGAGCAGGGCCGCGACGGTGACGCAACTCAGGGCGTTCATCATCAGGAAGGCCTGCAGCAGCAGAATCCGTGGGGTGTGATCGGCCATGGCGAAAGGGCCGTGACCGCTCACCGTCGCCGGCACGGCGAGCACGGTGACGATCAGCACCGCAGCCGCCGCGCCCCACAGCCGGAAGCGGAAGGTCGCCGCCAGCATGACGGGCAGGACGACATAGGCGATGGGCGTCCGTGACACGACGAACACCAGCGCCGTCACCGCCACCAGCGCCGCCGCGAAGGCGACGGCCGACACGGCGCGCTGGGGCAGCCTCAGCTGGCGCAGGTGCCGCCAGGACAGGGACATGCCGAAGGGCGCCACAACAAGGAAGCCGAGCAGGTCGGCCAGGTACCAGTTGCGGGCGGTCACGAGGGGATCGGTCGCCCCCACCGCCGCCGCCGCCATGCCGGCGCAAAGGGCCCCCAGGACCGGCGGCCCCAGGCCGACGATGGCGCAGAACCTCCACCCGTCCTTGGGCGTGTGGAATCGCAGAGGAGCGAACCGGCGCGCCAGCAGCACCGCCGTGGCCACGGTCCCGGCATTGGCCAGGCCGAAGGTGGTCGCCAGGAACGGGTCGGTTCCCGTGTGCAGATTGGCGAGCACGCCGGCGATGACCACGCCGACGTAGGTCACCGCGTCCTCCAGCCCGTTGCGCGACAGGCGCAGCAGTACGCAGATGACCAGGGCGTTGCATGGCCAAAGGGCCTGGTCGTGGCCTGTCAGGGCCAGGCTCAGACCTCCAAGCCCATAAACCGCGACGCTCGTCGCGGCGGCTAGGAGGAGCATGCGGTAACCGGCGCGTTCGGGCATGGTGGAACCTCCCTGGCCGCTTTCGAACCCGCATCTTCGCGCGGCGCGGTAAACAAGCCGGCCGACGGCGGCTAGCCCAGGTGCGACAAACCGCGCGGGGAACCGCCGCCATGCCGGCCGGTTTCCGTCCCATGGCCGTCGACCTGCAATCCTTCTTCCGGGACTACGCCGACGCCTACAACCAGGCGCTGGGCGACGCGCCCGACCTTGATCGCATCCGGCGTTACTTCACCGATTGCTTCGTCGCCGCCGGCCCCGATGGGGTCATGTGCGGCCATAACGACGACAGCTTCGCCCGCACCTTGCAGCTGGGGTACGGCTTCTATCGCGCCATCCACACCCGGCGGATGAACTTCGTCCGCGTCGTCGCGACCCCGATCGACGCGGGGCATGCCATGGCCCGGGTGTTCTACCGCGCCGACTACACCCCCGAGGCGGGCGAATTCAGCATCGAGTTCGACGTCACCTACATGCTCCAGGTCGGCGGCGACCGCCCGAGGATCTTCGCCTTCATCGCTGGCGACGAGATGGGCCTGTATCGGCGCCACGGCCTCATCGATGAGGCGGGCGACCCGCTTCCCTAGCCTGGCGGGGCTGCAATCGGCCGTCCTAATCCCCACCTTGGCCGGGAAGCGACCTGAGGGGTGGAGCATGACGGATACGGGCAAGACGGCCCTCGTGACGGGCGCGTCGCGGGGCATCGGGGCGGCGATCGCCGAGCGGCTGTCGGCCGATGGCTTCGCCGTCGTGGTCAACTATGCAGGCAGCGCCGCCGAAGCCGCGGCTCTCGCCAAGCGGCTGGGCCGAGCCATCGCGGTCCAGGCCGACGTCAGCGATCCGACCGCGGCGGCGCGGCTCTTCGACGAGGCGCAGGCGGCGTTCGGCGGCGTTGACGTGCTGGTCAACAACGCCGGGGTCATGAGCCTCGCTCCCATCGGCGAGATGACCGACGACGCCTTCGACCGGCAGATCGCCATCAACTTCAAAGGCTCTTTCAACGCCATGCGCGAGGCGTCCCGACGCCTGCGCGACGGCGGGCGCATCATCAACCTGTCCTCCAGTGTGGTGGGTCTGCTGCAGCCCGGCTACGGGCCCTACGCCGCCACCAAGGCGGCGGTGGAGGCGATGACCTCGGTCCTCGCCAAAGAACTGCGAGGGCGCCGGATCACCGTCAATGCGGTGGCCCCGGGCCCGACCGCCACCTCCCTCTTCCTCGACGGCAAGTCGCCCGAGTTGGTCGATCGCCTCGCCAAGCTCGCCCCGCTGGAGCGGCTGGGCGAGCCCGAAGACATCGCCGCCGCCGTCGCTTTCCTGGCCGGCCCGGACGGGGCGTGGGTCAACGGCCAGACCCTGCGCGCCAATGGCGGGATCATCTGACGCCGCGCTCACCGTCGCTCGTAGCGATCCCCCGGACGAAGCCCGGCGCCGAGCGCGTCCAGCCTGCGCTTGGCCGACGGGTCGCCGAGTAGGCTCCAGCGCCAGAACAGGGTCGTCGCTTCGATCACGGTGGCGCGGATGTGAGGGCTGGCCGTCGATGCGGGGCCGCGCAGGCCGTCCTGCCCGTTGAAGACCATGTGGTTGGCGCCCTCCAGCACCAGCAGATATTTGCCGCCCGGGGGCATGGCGCGGAACGGGCGCTCGCGGTCCGCGGGGGTGACGCTGGGAACGATCGCCGCGGCGTCGGCGGTCCCGGTGATCGAGAAGAATGGAATGGCCACCGCGCCGAAAGCCTGCCCATCCGACCCCCGGGCCGGCGGGGACGGGCTGAAGGCGACCGCCGACTTGATGCGAGGATCAGCCGTCCCGCCGCGCAGGGCGAAGCGTTGGCCGGCCACCGCCTGAGTGGTGATGGCGCCGAAGCTATGGCCCGACATCCCGACGCGGGTCGGGTCGATCCGGCTCAGGTCACAGGGACCCTCCCACCTGCGCGCCGCCAGTTGGTCGATCACGAATCCGACGTCATCGACACGGGCGACGAGTTGCCGGGGCGACATCGCCGCGGCGATCCGCCCGAGCTCAAGACCCGGCTCCAATAGCGAGCGGTCGCTGCCTGGATGCTGCAGATTGACCACGACGAAGCCGGCGGCGCGCCAGGCCTCGGCCCAGTTGGTTCCGCCATCCAGCGAGCCGCCCAGGCCGTGGCTGAACAGGATCACCGGCGCCTTGCCCGTGCCGCTTGGCATGCGGATGCGAACCGGAACGGCGCGATCCCGCGCCGGGTCGGTCCAAAGGGCGTCGCAGGTCCGCTCCTGCGCGGCGACGCTCGCCGGCAGAGCCAGGGCGAGCACGGCGAGCCAGGCGCGCAGACGCTTCACGCCTTCACCTCCGGGCCCGGCGGGCCGAACAGGGCGAGCAGCCGGCGCCGGACGCCCTTCGCCCGAGCCGCATCGCGGAACATGTAGCCCCACTCCCTGAACGCCAGGATGATCGGGTTGCCGGTCGCCGGGCGGTGCGCCAGGCCATAGCGGATCGGCTCGTCCGCGCGCTCCGTCCCCAGGGTGCCGAACAGCCGGTCGAAGATGATCAGCACACCGCCATAGTTGCGGTCGAGATAGGCCGGGTTCGAAGCGTGGTGGAGCCGGTGGTGGGCCGGCGTGTTGAGCACCCATTCGAGCGGGCCAAGGCGGCCGACGGCTTCGGTGTGCAGGAAGAACTGGTAGCGCAGGTTCAACGCCAGAAGGCCGACGACAAGCCCGGGGTCGAAGCCCGCCAGGACCAGCGGGACGTAGACCACCCAGCCGGCCGAAAACAGGCTGGTCCAGCCTAGCCGGAACGAGGACAGCAACGTCATCTGTTCAGCGGAGTGGTGCACGGCGTGAGAGGCCCACAGCCAGCGCACGCGATGGCTGGCCCGGTGGAACCAGTAATAGGCGAACTCCACCGCCACGAAGCCGGCGGCCCAGGTCCGCCAGTCGTCCAGCGGCAGCCTGATCGGCGCGACCCTCCACGCCAGCGCGAAGACCCCGCCCAGCACCAGGGCCTTGAGCACGGCGAAGGGCAAGCCCCCGACCACGAGCCCCAGGGTGGAGAGCGCCATGCGTCCGTCGTAGCCGCGCGCCGTGCGCAACCGCCAGGCCAGCTCGGCCAGCACCAGCGCCCCGATCAGGGCGAGCCAGACCGGGGAACGCGCCGCCGGCTCCATGTCAGCGGGCTCCTTTCAGGACGGCGCGGACGGCGGCGAGTTCGTCCTTGTCGACGCCGCCGTCGCCGTTTGTGTCGGCGCGCTCGAAGATCGGCATGGGGGCGGCCATCATCTCGGCCCGGGTCGCCTTTCCGTCGTGGTCGGCGTCGGCCTGGGCGATCAGGCCGTCCAGCCGGTCGGCGGTGTTGCGGCGGAAGCGGGCGAGGCGCTTGAAGTCGGCCTTGCTCACCGCGCCGTCATGGTTGCGGTCCATCCGCTCGAAGCGGGCCATGCGGGAGGCGGCGAACTCGGCGCGGGTGATGACGCCGTCACGATCGGTGTCGGCGTTGTCGAAGGCGGCGGCGGCGTCGCCGAAGCGCTGCGCGGCCGCGGCGGGAGCGCCGATCAGAACGCCGGCGGAAAGGATGAGGACAAGGCGGGTCATGGGTATGGGCTTCCTGGCGGAGAGGCCGCGCCCGCGCAGGGACGCGGCCCCGAAGGCGGCTTACTGGGGGTTGCGGGTCCCGGACACCGAGGCGGTGGTCCCGTCGGGACGGGTGCGGTTGGCGGAATAGGTCAGCACGCCGTCGTCGCCGCGGGTGGCGGTGACGCTGCGGCCGAAGGTCGTGCCGTTGTTCAGCGTGTGGGTCGCGCCGCCGGAATAGGCGCCGTCGCCCCAGGTCGCGCCGCGCGAGCTGACGTAGCCGGCGCCGCTGTTGGTCTGCAGGCTGCGGTTCGCCGCCACCGCGCCCGGCTGGCGCGAGATCGAGCGCTGATGCAGATAGCCGCGGCCGCCGGGGCCCTGGACGCTGGTGGTGCGCCCCCGCTGGGCGGCCTCGGCCGGCGCGGTGACAAGCGCCGCGCCGGCGACGGCGGCGCAGAGCATGAGGATGGGCTTGAACATGGTGGTCTCCCTGAACGTCGGCGATCGCGCCGTCGGCAAGGGTTATCGGCGCCTCGCGTAAGCCCCCTGCTGCGGGTTCGTGACGGACGGTGACGAATTGTAACGCGGCCCCGCCGCCTGTTCCCCCGACCCGCCGGCGACGGCACAATTGGCGCATGGATACGAGCTTCGTGGCCATCGTCGAGGACGACAACGAGATCCGGGCCCTGCTCGTCAGCCTGCTCGCGCGCGAAGGGTTCGAAACCGCCGGCTGCCGCACGGCGGCGGAGTTCGACCGGCTGATGGAGCGCCAGCGGATTGACCTGGCCATCCTCGACGTCATGCTTCCCGGCGAGGACGGGCTGTCGCTCTGCCGCCGGCTGCGCGCGCGCGGCGAGGTCCCCGTGCTGATGGTGACCGCCAAGGGCGACGACATCGACCGCATCGTGGGCCTGGAGATCGGCGCCGACGACTACCTCGCCAAGCCCTTCAACCCTCGCGAACTGATCGCGCGGGTGCGGGCGATCCTGCGCCGGACGCGCGGCGCCAACCGCCTCGGCCCGGCCCCGCCAGCCGAGCGCTACGGCTTCGCCGGCTGGACGCTCGACGCCGGTGCGCGGGCGCTCCGGGCGCCGGACGGCGCCGAGGTCGAGTTGACCGGCGGAGAGTTCGACCTGCTGCTCAGCTTCGTCACCCATGCCCAGCGGGTGCTGAACCGCGACCAGCTGCTCGACTGGACGCGGGGCCGCAGCGCCGGCCCGTTCGACCGGGCGATCGACGTGCAGCTCAGCCGCCTGCGCCGCAAGCTCGCCGAACATCCGTCGGGGGAGGGCCTGATCAAGACCGTCCGGGGCGGCGGCTATCTCTTCGCCGCCCTGGTCGAGAAGGGCTGACCGGTGACGGTCGGCTTCAACCTGTCGCTGCGGATCACCGCCATCCTGCTCGGCGGCTTCGTCCTTTTACAGGCGCTGGTCTGGGCGACGATGGCCCTGCCGTCCCGCGGCGCCGACCAGCGGCCCTACAACCTGCCGCGGCCGGCCCAGGTGGCGGCGATGGCCCAGGCGCTCGAAGCCACGCCCTCCGGCCGGCGCGCCGCCCTGGTCGAGGCCTTCAACGGTTCGCTCTACACAGTGCGCATCCTCGCGGAGCCGCCCCCGGCGGGCGGCAGCGACGCGGCTCTGGACCGGCTGAGGGCCGGCTACGCCCAGGCCCTGCCGGACCGGCCGGTGACGGTCACGGGGCGGCGCTCGCGGCTGGGCCGCATCATTGGGAGCCGGCCCCGGGCGTCCCGCTTCCTGGCCCCCGTGACCCTGGCCGTCCCTCTGCGCGGCGGCGAGGTGCTGGCGATCGACAGCCGTCCGTCGCCCCTGGTGGGCGCCTTCCTGCGCCGGCGCGCCTTCATCGGCGCCCTCGGCGGCCTGGTCCTCCTGGCCGGCCTCGCCCTGGCGGTGCGGCAGACCACGCGGCCGCTGGCGCGGATGTCGGCCGGGGTCAGGCGGCTGTCCTCCGACCTCGACGCCCCCGACCTGCCCCTGGCCGGGTCGCGCGAAGTGCGCGACCTGTCGTCGGCGTTCAACGAGATGAAGGCGCGGATCAAGAGCCTGATGTCCGAGCGCACCCGCGTCCTGGCGGCCATCGCCCATGACATGCGCACCTATCTCACCCGCCTGCGCCTGCGCATCGAACTGATCGACGACCCGGCCCAGCGGCACCGCAAGTTGGTACTCGACGAGCTACTCGGACAGGGGTGGGAGCGATGAAGCGCGAC
>DAICXL010000003.1:44272-44551 GCA_027312185.1 Caulobacterales bacterium
GCTCGACGATACCTTGCTGTTCGCCCGCCAGGACGCCGGGGCGGCGCCCAGCCCCGCGCGCCTAGACGTGGGGGCCGAGTTGGAGGCCATCGCGCGTCTGCGCGGCGAGATGGGCGACGCCCTTACCCTCGCGCCCGTGCCGGGCGGATTGATCGTCCACGCGTCGCCGCTCGGGCTGCGGCGGATGCTCGACAACCTGATCGACAACGGCCTTCGTCACGGCGGCGCGGTGCGGTTGTCGGCCGAGCGCGAGCTCGGCGCTGTAACCATCAGGGTGTT
>DAICXL010000040.1:0-13458 GCA_027312185.1 Caulobacterales bacterium
ATAGAGGCCGACCTGCAGCGTCACCTGCCCGGGGGGTCCGCCGCCAAAGCCGCGACCACCGCCGCCGCCAAAGCCCCGCCCGCCGCCGGGGCCGCCGAAGCCGCGCGGACCGCCGGGGCCCGGGCCGGCGCCCGGCGGCGGAGCGCCGCCTTCAGGGGGCGGACCCACGGGCGCACCGTCAGCGGGGACGGGCGGCAGGCCGTTCTGAGACTGGCCAGCCTGAGCTTGCCCGCCCTGGCCCCGACGTCCGCCTTCGCCTTGAGCTTGCCCCTGCCCGGCCTGGAAGGCCCGGCGACGGGCTTCGAATTCGGCGCGTTGCGCGGGGGTCGGTCCTTGCGGGCCGAAGGTCTTGCGGAAGGTGAAGCCGGTGCGCAGCTCCGAGGTCTCCCGCTTGTCGAAATTGACCGGGCGCGCGTCGATCTGGATCAGGGCGCCGGAGGCGTCGCGGATGAACCGGTCCGGGAAGGCCGCCTCGATCTGGGTGCTGGCGGTCGGGAAGCTCGAAATCAGGTTCTCGGTGCGGCTCTGGATGTAGTCGGCCCTCAGGGTCAGGCCGAAGTCCTTCACCGGCGTGAAGTTGACCCCCAGCTTGAGCACATTGCCCTCGCGGGCGGCGAGGTTCGCATTGCCGCCGTCGATGCGGGTGACCAGCACCGTCTGGCCGCGCGTGAAGTCATAGGCCTGGACCAGGGGCGTCGCCTGTTCGGGGTCGTTCAGCTGCTGGGTGGACGGCGCGCCCTCGTCGCGGGTGTAGGAGCCGATGAGGCGCAGGCCGTCCATGGGCGCCCAGTTGGCCGTGGTCCCAAACGTGGTCAGGCCGCCGAAGTCCGACACCTGGTCGACGCCGGCGTTCAGCCCGATCGACAGGTCGCCGACGAATCCACCGAAACCGCCGCGCCGGGTCAGGGGCAGGTCAAGGTTCATCTTGGCGCTGGAGACGTCGCGCGACAGGGCCGCCGAACGCTGCACGCCGGCCCGGACAGAGTCGCTGTCGAGCTTCGAGGTTTCGAAGGCGCCGGTGACGGTGGTGGAGACCTGCCCCGCCGGGATGCGGAACAGTGAGCCCGACACGTCGAACTGGGTGTCGGCGCTGGTCGACACCGAGTGGGCCGTGTCGAGGCTGCGCACGCCCGCGATTCCGCGCTCGGTCTCGTTGTCCGAGGTGGTCCGGTCGAAGTTGCCGGTCCAGGTCCAGCGCCAGCCCTTGAAGGCGCCCGCCGCGCCGGCGCCGATGTGGCCGGCGAAGCCGTCGGTGCGCCGTTCCAGCGCCCGGGGCGCGGTGGGGTCGAGGCCGAGCAGGGACAGGCCCTGGGTTCCGGTCAGGCTGACGTTGAGGGTGCCGGCGACGCCGCTGAACAGCGGCCGCGACAGCACGGCGTTGATGGTCGCCTGGTCCTGGTCGCCGATCAGGGTGCGGTATTCGTTGTCGGTGCGCGGCAGGGCGATGGGCCGCTCGCTCTCGTACAGCTTGGTCTGGGCGCTGACCTTGCCGTCGACCATCAGGCGGGTGGCCCCCTGGATGCGCAGGTAGTTGCCGCGAAGTTCGGTGACGTCGCCGCCGCCGCTCTCCCACGGCGAACGCAGGGAGCCCTCGAACGTCTTGGCGCGAAAGCGCGGCCGCAGCACCATGTTCACCACCCGCTGGTCGGCGCGGTAGCCGTACTTCAGCGCCACCTCCTCGGGCAGGATGTCGACCCGCAGGATCGCCTCGGTCGGCAGATCGCGCACCTCGGCGAAGCTGGAGATGCGCGCGCCGTTGATGAGGATGTTCGGCCGGCCCCCCGCCGCGCCGCCGCGCCCCGACGAGGTCTGCGGCGCCAGGGCGTCGAGCAGCTCGGTGACGGTGGAGGCGCCGTAGGCGCGGATGTCGCGCGGGGTGAACTGCAGTTCGGGAGGAATGTCCCCGATCACCGCGCCCGGCTGGATCCGGGCGGCCTCGACGATCAGCGCCTCGACCTCCATGTCCTCGAACTGCTCGTCGGTGATCTCGGCCGTCGCCTGGGTCGGCGTCTCGGCCGCGGCCGGAGCGGCGGCCGGAGCCGGACGCGCGGTCGTGACGGCGTCCGTCGCCTGGCCTGCCGTCGGGCTTGCGCCCGGGCTCGGGCTCGCGGTTTGGGCCGACGCCGGCGCCGCAAGGCCCACGCTCAGGGCCGCCAGGGCGACGCCACAGATCCACTCGGCCTTACGGTCCACGAACACGCTCACGAAAACATCCTCAAAACTCTGGCGGGCCGGATCGCCCTGCGCTCGTACAACGGACATGTCCGCGTTTTCCGGCGGTCCGCGCGGTGTAGTCCTTCACAGATGGCGGTGAGATGAACGGCGTCCGTGGCCGGCGGATGCAAGCTGCGGGCTTGCACCTGGCCGGCGGCAAAGGGATTGTGCGCCCGGGCAGTGCGAGGGAGCGGAACCGATGAAGGTGTTGAGCGCAGCGGGGATGGCGGCGGCGGCCCTGTGGGCGGGATCGGCGGCGGCGCAGATTCCGGCCGACGTGCAGGCCAAGATGCGCCAGATGGGCCGCGTGGTCGCCCCGGTGGACACCGCCAGGCTGTACCGGCCGCTGTTCGACGCCCGGCTGCTCGATGGCGTGACGGTCGTGCGCGACGTCTCGTTCGGCGCCGACCCCAAGCAGGTGCTCAACGTCTACAAGCCGGCCGCGGCGGGCGCGGGGCGACCGGTGCTGGTCTTCGTGCCCGGCGGCATGGGCGCCAAGCAGATGGGCGGGCCCGAGGGCGAGCCGTTCTACGACAACGTCGGCGCCTGGGGCGCCAAGAACGGCATGGTCGTGATCAACACCCAATTCCGCGCCGGTCCCGGCGTGGCCTGGGACGCCGGGGCCCGCGACGTGGGCGCCACCATCGCCTGGGCCAGGGCCCACGCCCGCGAGCATGGCGGCGACCCCGACCGCATCTTCGTCTTCGGCCAGTCGAACGGCGCGACCCAGACCGCGACCTGGCTCGGCCATCCGGAGATCCAGGGCGCCGGCGGCCCCGGCGTGAAGGCGGCGGTGCTGATGGGCGGGGCCTGGAACATCCTGCCCCTGCGCCTGGCCTCGCCGGCCCCGCGCTTCATCGCCGGCGGCCCTCCCGGCCCTGCTCCCGGCGGCCCTCCCGGCGGCGCCCCTCCCCCCGTCGATCCGGCGGTGATGCTGCAACGGTCCAACCTGCCGGGCCTCAAGTCCCTCGACATCCCCGTGCTGCTGATCGCCGCCGAGCTCGACCCCGAGGAGCGGACCGAAATGGTCGAGGTCCTGGGCGCCGAGCTGCGCAAGGCCGGCAAGGCGCCTGAGACCGTGATCATCCCCGGCCACAGCCACATGTCGGAAATCCTGTCGTTCGGCAGCGCCGACGACACGGCCTCGGCCCCCGTGCTGCGGTTCCTGCGCGCGGCGCGCTGACCGCCGCGAAGCCAACATGGTTGCCGCCGCGTAAGGGGTGTTTCTAAAGGCGGCGGCAAACCTTCAGGCGTATCGGTGAGCGAGCTCGCCCATCGGGGTGGGGGTACGCGCCCATGCAAGTGCTCAAGTCCGCCGCCGGGGTGAACAGCCTGAGGCGGCTCGCCGCCACCGGCTCATCCGCCCGGGTGATGGACCTCCATGCCCTGGCTGGAGAGAGCCCGAAGGACCCTGACTACGCCGAGCGTCCGCTCTTCATGCACCCGGTGCTGAACCGGTCGATCGTGGTCAAGCACAACCTGCACTGGAGCGAGGCGCACCGGCTGACCACGCCTCGGACCAACACCACCAAGATCATCTTCCCCTTCGACCAGAAGGACCTCGGCCTCGGCGGCCAGGCCCTGTTCGTGTCGCAAAAGGACTTCATCGGCGCCCTGACCCGGCACCTCGACTACACCGACCTGCCGCTCAGCCGCGACATGGCCGTGCTGCTGGCCATGGACAAGCTGCCGACCCTGGACCCGTTCCTGGTCAGCGAGATCCTGAACCAGAAGGGCATCGGGGTCGCTCGCTGCTACTTCCGCTTCTCCCGGGGCGACCGGGCCGCGATGCTGGGCTTCGTCTCCGGCGAGATCGAGGCCCTGATCCTGTCGTGCTTCGGCGAGATGAAGGCCAACGACAAGCGCGCCCGGCGCCTGTCGCAGCTGCTGCTGTCCGACCACCGCAGCCCTGAGCTCGAACCCCTGCGGTTCACCTTCCGGATGAGCGAGACCGACTTCTCCGAGGCGATGTTCGCCTGGAAGGCCTTCCTCTACTACCGCTGGCGCAGCAACGCCCTGGCGACGATGCTGAAGACGACCCTGAAATCGATCCGCTCGATCGACGCTCTGCGCTACCGGCGCGGCGAGCTGACCTTCGTGCTCAAGGCCAAGCCGTTGCTCGAGCAGAACCTCGTCGCCACCTGGCGCGAGGTCGGCCGGCGCCTGCGCCTCTACGACCGGGCCTTCGCCGCCCTGACCGAGAAGCAGCAGCCCGACGCCTTCACCTCGTTCCTGGTCCAGGGTTCGCGCCTGTTCGTCGAGCTGGGCGACCGGATCGGGCGTCTCGAGCATGCGGTCAGCTTCTGGAACGACCGCTTCGGCGGCGAGCGCCTGGGGGCCCAGTCGCCGGAGGACGTGCTGGACGGCATCCGCGACCTGCTGCAGGCCCTGTCGATCCAGGTGGTCGGGCTGTCGACCTGGACCAATCTGGACCGGCGCGGGCGCGCCCGCGAATACGTCCACTACTCGAAGGAAACTTCCGTTACCGCGTGAGGGCCGCGGGTCCGAAAGCCTCGTCCTTATCGCGCGACGGCCAGCCCGTACTCGGCGGCGCTTTCCTCGACCCACTGCCAGAAGCTGGCGGCGTAGGAGCGGAACACCAGCACCTCGAACACCTGCGCCTCGCGCCGCCACAGGATGGCGCCGATATGGGCGATGACCACCCCGGCGGCCGAGCCGGGCGGGAACACGCTGTCATGCAGGTCGAGGAAGACGCCCTTGGCCAGGACGTCGAGCACGGCCGGGCCCTCCAGCCGCAGGGCCGCATAGCCGTCGGACTGGTCGTTGACCGAGGCCAGGCCGGACAGGTCCGCCGCCAGCCTGTCGGCCCAGCCCAGGGGGCCGGCCTCGCTGACCGCCATCCAGGCGCCGGGACCCGTGCCCACGAAGGCGACCTCGCCGGCGGCGACCCGCTGCGGATGCTGCGGCAGGTCGAGCCCGTAGGCCGCCTGCACCTTGGCGGCGAGGGCCACGCCCGCGCCCTTGCGGGCCTGGACGCTGGCGAGACCGAGGTTGTCGAGCACGGTCGCGGTCAGGCCGGCGCCCGCGAGGTGGGCGGGAGCCGCCACGCCGGCGAAGGCGGACGTCGCTTGCCAGGTCTCAGCCATGGAGGCGGGCTCCTTCCGGATCGACAAACACAGGCGCGCAGACCTCGACCTCGATGTCCTCCCCGCGCAGGGGATCATAGGCGCGCACCCGCTCGCCGATGCGGGCCGGGCCGCGCTTGAGCAGCCCAAGGCCGATCCAGCAGCCGAGGGTGGGCGAATAGGCGACCGAGGTCATGTAGCCCTCGTCATTGGCCGCCACCCCGTCGGCGCCCAGGGCGACGAAGTGGGCGCCGGCGCGCAGGCGCACCCCCGGGGCGACGGGCTTGAAGCCGACGAAGGCCGGCCGCTCGGGATCAGTCAGGCCGGGGCGGGCCGACAGCACCTTGCCGATATAGTCCTTGGTCTTGGACTGCATGCGGCCGAGGCCGAGGTCGGTGGCGGTGGTCGTGCCGTTCAGCTCGGCGCCGCCGACGTGGCCCTTCTCGATGCGCATGACGCCCAGCGCCTCGGTGCCATAGGGCGTGACGCCCAGGCCCTGTCCCGCCGCCATGATCGCCTTCAGCGCCGCATCGCCGAAGCGGGCTGGGACCGCCAGCTCATAGGCCAGTTCGCCCGAGAACGAGAGGCGGAACAGGCGGAACGGCGAGCCGGCGAAGGTCCCTTCGGTCACGCCCATATAGGGCAGGGCCGCATCGGAGACGTCGACCGCGCCGCCGAACAGGCGCTCGAGCAGTTCGCGCGACTTCGGCCCGGCCACCGCGTACTGCGACCACTGCTCGGTGACCGAGACGATCTGCACGTCGAGTTCGGGCCACAGGACCTGGCGGGCGTATTCCATGTTCTGCATCACCCGCGCCGCATTGGCGGTGGTGGTGGAGACCAGGAAGTGGTCCTCGGCCAGGCGCGCGGCGGTGCCGTCGTCATAGGCCAGGCCGTCCTCGCGCAGCATCAGCCCGTAGCGGCACTTGCCAACCGCGACCTTGGCGAAGCCGTTGATGTAGAGGCGGTCGAGGAAGGCCGCCGCGTCCGGCCCCTGCACGTCGATCTTGCCCAGGGTCGAGACGTCGCAGACGCCGACGGCGGTGCGGGTCGCCTTGACCTCGCGCACCACCGAGACCAGCCAGTCGGTCTCGCCAGGAGCGTTGAACCACTGCGGCCGCTTCCACTGGCCGGCGTCGACGAAGACCGCGCCGTTGTCCGCGGCCCACTGGTGGCCGGCGACCTTGCGCATGGGGCGGAAGTGCTCGCCGCGGTGCGAACCGGCCAGCACGCCCATGGCCACCGGCAGGTGCGGCGGGCGCGACATGGTGGTGCCGGTCTCGGTCATCGAGCGGCCGGTGATCTCGGCCATCAGCGCATGGCCGTTGAGGTTGGAGGTCTTGCCCTGGTCGGTGGCCATCCCAAGCGTGGTGTAGCGCTTGAGGTGCTCGACCGACTTGTAGCCTTCCTGGGCGGCCAGGATGACGTCCTTGTCGGTGACGTCATGCTGCTGGTCGACGAAGGCCTTGGTGCGGGCCGACTTCACCTTCCACAGGGGCGCCGAGGCCCAGGTGTCGGGGCAGGCGACCAGGGTGCTGAAAGGCGCGGCCTTGAAGCCCAGCCCGACCGCCGCTTCGGTTCCGGCGAGCGAGCCATAGGCGAGGCAGTCCGCGAGGGCGAAGGCGCCGGCCGCGGCGCCCGCGACGCTCATGCCGGGGGGCGGCTTGCCGGGCAGGAAGGAATGGATCTCGTCCGACCAGGTCGGCTTGCCCCCCAGGTGGGTGGCGAGCGCCACCTGCGGGTTCCAGCCGCCGGAAACGGCCAGCAGGTCCACGGCGAACGCGGTCATCTCGCCATCGGCGCGGGTCACGTCGATGCGCTTCAGGGCCTGGCCGCCGCGGGCGTCGGACACCACCGCGCCCAGCATCACCCGGGCCCCGGCCGCCTGCGCCGCCGCCACCAGTTCGGCGGGCACATCCGTCCGCGGATCGACCACCGCGACCAGGGTCACGCCGGCCGCCGCGAGGTCGATGGCGGTCTTCCAGCCGTCGTCCCCGGCGGTGAACACCGCCGCCCGCTTGCCCGGCGCGACGCCGTAACGGTTCAGGTAGGTGCGCACGGCTCCGGCCAGCATGACGCCCGGGGTGTCGTTGCCGCCGAACACCAACTGCCGCTCGACCGCCCCGGCGCACAGCACGGTGCGTTTGGCGACGATCTTCCACATCCGCTGGCGCGGCTGGTGCGGCCCCGGCGCGGCGAGGTGGTCGGACACCCGCTCGACCGCGCCGAAGACACCGCCGTCATAGGCTCCGAAGATCTGGGTGCGCAGCATGACGCGCACGCCGCAGGCGGCCAGCTCGGCCTCGGTGGCGCGGATCCAGTCGGCCGCGGGGGCGCCGTCGATGGTCTGGCGTTCGGACAGCAGGCGGCCGCCCAGCTCGAAGTCGTCCTCGGCCAGGATCACCCGGGCGCCGGACTTTGCTGCGGCCTTTGCTGCGGCCAGGCCCGCCGGCCCCGCGCCGATCACCAGCACGTCGCAGAAGGCGTGGGCCTTGTCGTAGGTGTCCGGATCAGGGACCCCGGCGGCGCGGCCGAGGCCCGCCGCACGGCGGATCACCGGCTCGTACAGCTTTTCCCACAGGGCCGCCGGCCACATGAAGGTCTTGTAGTAGAAGCCGCCGACGAACAGCGGGCTGAACAGGGAGTTGACCGACATCAGGTCGAACTTCAGCGACCCGATGTGGTTCTGGCTGGCCGCCTCCAGCCCGTCGTAGAGCTCGATGGTGGTGGCGCGGGTGTTGGGCTCGCGCCGCGCGCCGGTGCGCAGCTCGACCAGGGCGTTGGGCTCCTCCGGGCCGGCGGTGAGGATGCCCCGCGGCCGGTGGTACTTGAACGAGCGCCCGACCAGGGTGACGTCGTTGGCGAGCAGGGCCGCGGCCAGGGTGTCGCCCTTGAAGCCGGTATAGGCCTTGCCGTCGAAGGTGAAGCGGACGGGCGCGCCGCGATCGACACGGCCGCCGGTGGCCAGACGGCTCATGCTGCGCCCCCAATACTCGGATCGGCGAAGGCCACGGCGATGATCTCATGCGTGCGGGTGTCGCGGTCGACCACCAGCCAGCGGCGGCACGCGGAGCCGTGGTACCAGTGCTCGCGGTTCGGCCCGGCCGGGTTGTCGCGCAGATAGACGTAAGTGAAGAACTGCGCCTCGGCATCCGCGGCGCTGGGATCGGGGCGCGCGCCGGTGACTTCACCGCGCGGGGTGAACTCGTGCAGGTCGCGTTCGCCGCAGAAGGGACAGGGAATCCGCACCGCTCTTCTCCTCAGTGCAGGTTCGGCTGCGCCCCCTGGCCCTTCTCGTCGATGAGATGGCCAGTGGCGAAACGGTCGAGGCGATAGGCGGCGGCCACCTTGTGCGGCTCGTCGCGGGCGATCTGGTGGGCGAAGCACCAGCCCGAAGCGGGCGTGGCCTTGAAGCCGCCGTAGCACCAGCCGGCGTTGAGGTAGAGGCCGTCGATCGGGGTCTTGTCGATGATCGGCGAGCCGTCCTGCGACATGTCCATGATCCCGCCCCAGTGGCGCAGCAACCGCACCCGGCCGATCATCGGCATCAGGGCCATGCCGCCCTCGGCGACGTCCTCCACCGTCGGCAGGTTGCCGCGCTGGGCGTAGGAATTGTAGCCGTCGAGGTCGCCGCCGAAGACCAGCCCGCCCTTGTCGGACTGGCTGATGTAGAAGTGGCCGGCGCCGAAGGTGATGACGCCGGGGATCAGGGGCTTGATCGCCTCCGACACGAACGCCTGCAGCACATGGCTCTCGATAGGCAGGCGCAGCCCCGCCATCTGGCTGAGGCGCGAGGTGTTGCCCGCCACCGCCAGCCCGACCTTCTTGGCCCGGATCTCGCCGCGACTGGTCTGCACCCCGACGATGGCGCCGCCCTCGCGCAGGAAGCCGGTGACTTCGCAGTTCTGGATGATGTCGACGCCGCGGTCGGAGGCGGCGCGGGCGTAGCCCCACACCACCGCATCGTGGCGGGCGGTGCCGCCGCGGCGCTGGATGATGCCGCCCTGGATCGGGAAGCGGGCGTCGTCGAAGTTGAGGAACGGGGCGATCTTGCGCACGCCCTCCTTGTCCAGCAGCTCGGCGTCGACCCCGTTCATGCGCATGGCGTTGCCGCGCCGGGCGTAGCCGTCGCGCTGGGCGTCGGTGTGATAGAGGTTCATCACCCCGCGCTGGCTGACCATGGCGTTGTAGTTGAGGTCCTGCTCCAGGCCCTCCCACAGCTTCATCGACCATTCATAGAACGGGATGTTGCCCTGCAGCATATAGTTGGAGCGGATGATGGTCGTGTTGCGCCCGGCGTTGCCGGAGCCGATCCAGCCCTTCTCCACCACGGCGATGTTGGTCAGGCCATGCTCCTTGGCCAGGTAGTAGGCCGTGGCCAGGCCATGACCGCCGCCGCCGACGATGATGGCGTCATAGGACGCCTTGGGCGCGGCGTCGCGCCAGGCCGGGGTCCACTTCTTGTGGCCGGTGAGGGCGTTGGCCGCCAGGCTGAAGATCGAATACTTCATGTCGCGATCAAGCTAGCCCAGGCGCGAACCGGCAAGGCGCGCAGAACGACTTTTCCTTGCCTGGGCGCGACGTGCGCCGATTCAAGCCGTCATCCTCCGGTCGCCGCAGGCGATCCGGGGACCCAAGCGACGCCAGAGCTTGCGGCGGACGCAGGTGGTAAGCTGAAATCTCGCTTGGGTCCCCCGGATCGCCGCTACAGCGGCCGGAGGATGACGGTAGGGGGCGGTGCTAAATGACCATCCGCGACATCACCGCCGCCGACGAGGCCGCCTGGCGCGGGCTGTGGGGCGACTACTGCCGCTTCTACAAGGCCGACCCGCCCGAGGCGGTGACGGCCAACACCTGGGCGATGATCCTCGACCCGGCCTCTCCCGTGCGCGCCCTCGTGGCCGAGGTGGCCGGCGTGGCGGCCGGCTTCGCCACCTATGTGATCCACCCCTACACCTGGAGCGTCCGCCCGGCCTGCTACCTGGAGGATCTCTTCGTGCGCGAGGATCTGCGGGGCAAGGGCCTCGGCCGCGCCCTTATCCAGACCCTGATCGACCGGGCCGGCGACGAGGGCTGGGGCCGGGTCTACTGGATGACGCAGGAGGACAACGCCGCGGCCCGGCGCCTCTACGACACCTTCACCCCGCGCGACGCCTTCGTGCGCTACCTCAAAACGATTCCGGCCCGCGACGACTGAACGACGCGGGCCGGCAAGGTCACGGCGGCTGCGGACTAGTAGCCGCGGGCCGTCATGGTCTGCTGGCGCTGCTGGTGCATGGCGGTCAGCATGGGGCGGTCGGCCTGGGCCACGGCGTCGGCCAGGGTCTGTTCGGTGCAGACGCGGTCGGCGTCGATCAGCTGGGTGGCGATGAGGTAGCCGCTGTTGCAGGCTTCCCGGGCGGCGCGATGCAGCCGCTGGTGCAGGGCCTTCACCGCTTCGGGATTGCTGAAGTCGACCTTGGCGATCGACAGGCGGCGGACGGCCGGGGCGTCGGCCCCCGTGGCGGCGCTTGCGGCGCCGACGCCGCCGAGGAAGCTGGCGGCGAGGGCCGCGACGATGATCTTACGCATGAGTACGGACTCCTGATTGGCGATGTGGGGCGAGGCGCTTGGCGGCCTCTTCTGCCGCCAATATAAGCAAAACTAAGGTCAAGATCAAGAAATCTGAGGTGATCAAAAGATGAGCGGAGGGCGCGCTCAATAACTGATCTGATTTCGCAAGTGCAAAAATCGGCGCCTCCAGAAGCGGCGCCTAAGCCGCAGGCGCCAAGACGGGGCCGCGACGGACTTTCATATTATTTTTCAAATATTTAAGGAGATTTTTCCGGCGAAGGCGGCGAGCGGGATTTTGACGCCCCCGCCAAAAGGCGGCCGGCGGCGCCGTCCCGCCGCGCGATTCGCCAGACAGCAGAAGGCCCGCGCCAAAAATGACGCGGGCCTTCGCCGGGAACGATGCGGGGGCGGCCGTCACCCCCGATAGACGGGCCTCAGCGCCTGTAGGTGACGGTGATGCCCATGGTGCGCGGCCGGAAGGTGATCTGGTTGAACACCGGGTTGTTGGACCGGACGATGGTGCAGGCGGCGTTGCCGCAGGACCGGCCGCCGGTCCTGGCCAGGATGTCCTGCGAGTTGAACAGGTTATAGGCGAAGATCGAGAACTCGTAGGGGCCCGTCATCATCGCCCCGCGGAAGGTCACGTAGTCCGTGGACTCCGCGTTGTAGGTGTCGATGTTGTAGGTCGAGCTGCCCGGGCCGAAGCCGCGCTTGTAGGCGCCGGCGTGCTGGTAGTCGGCGCGGACATAGCCGGACAGGTCGTCGGTGACGTTGAAGTCGTAGCGCAGGCCGAGGTTCACATTGACCTTGGGCACGGGCAGGGTGTCGCCCTTGTTGATGAACACGGCATTGGTCGGCGCCGGGCCCACCACCGCGTCGGTGTAGTAGGCGTCGGTATAGGCCGCCTGCACCGAGGCCGACAGGCCCCCGAACAGCTTGAACTGGGCCTGGATGTCGCCGCCCTTCGACACCGCGCCGCCGGCGTTGGAGGTGTAGGAGAAGCCGCAGGGCGCCGGCAGGCTGTAGTTCACCTGCACGTTCTTCCACTCGATATAGAACAGGCTGGCGTTGATCTGGGCCCGGCCGCCGAAGACCCGCATCTTCGCGCCGCCCTCGTAGCTCCACAGGGTGTCCGACTGGAACTCGCGGGGGGTGTCCGAGATGCCGAGCGCCGTGAAGGTCGAGGCGCACTTGAACGCGAACGGCCCGGTGTTGACCCCGCCCATGCGGAAGCCCTTGGCGGCGGTGACATAGACGTTGTCGTTGTCGCTGAGGTTGTACTGGGCGCCGAACTTCGGCGAGAACGAGCTTTCCGACTGGATGCCCGAGCTGTCGCCGCCGTTGGCGATGGTCGGAATCTCGTAGCCGAAGAACGACCCCTTCAGCAGGGTGCGATAGCTGAAGCGGGTCTTGGCGTAGCGGCCGCCGGCGGTCAGCTTCAGCTTGTCGGTGATGAAGTAGCTGGCCTCCCCGAAGCCCGCGAGTTCGACCTCCTTCAGCTTCTGGTCGCGGTCGGTGATGTCGCCGTTGGCCGCGACGGGCGCGCCGTACAGCACATAGTCGGGCACGCCGCGCATGAAGGGCGCCACGTCCTTCTCGTTGGTGTAGTCGTGGCTGCGCGAACGGGTGCGCTGGTAGGAATAGAAGGCCCCGACGACCCAACTCAGGGGGCCGCCGCCCTTGGAAGAGAATCGCACCTCTTCGGAGATGCCGTTGCGCTCGTTCTTGTAGACCGGGGCGCCGTAGAACTGCGGGAAGGTGTAGACGACGAACGGGACGCCGGCTTGATAGCCGGCCAGCTCGCCGATACTCGAGTCCATACTGCCCTTGTTGCGGTCAGCAATATAGGCCGAGGTGAAGTGGGCCAGGGCGAAGTCCATGTCGTAGTCGGCGGACAGGTTCAGGATGGTCAGGCCGCTGGTGCGCGGGTTGCCGCCGTAGCAGGGGGCGATGACGTCCTTGAAGTTCTCGCCGATGTTGCAGTTCTGGCCGGTCTTGTAGGGCCCGAAAACATTGTACGGTCCATAGGTGTGGGCGGGCAGGGTGAAGTTGGGGACCGTGCCGGCCGGCGCCACCGCTCCCGTGGCGGTGTAACTCCGGGTCGGCACGGTGAACTGCGGGACGTTGGCCCAGAAGTTGTCGGCGTCCTTGTGATGCTCGCGCGAGGAATAGGCTGCGGCGGTGAGGCTCAGCTTGGTCGTGGGCTGGAACAGCAGCACGGCGCGATAGGCGCTGCGGTCGTCGCCGTTGGTGTTCTCGCCGATCGTCTTGCCGGTGTACTGGTCGACGTGGTCGATATAGCCGCTGTCGCGCTTCAGGATGACGCTGGCCCGGAAGGCCAGCTTGTCGGGGACGATCGGGCCGCCCAGGGCGAAGCCGACCTCGTGGTTCATGGCCCCGTCCTTGGTCGACGAGATCTCGCCACGGGCATAGGCCGAATAGCTGACCAGGCTGGGGGCCGGGGTGATGAAGCGGACCGCGCCGCCCTGGGCGCTGCCGCCGTACAAGGTGCCCTGCGGGCCGCGCAGGACCTCGACCCGCTCGAGGTCGAACAACTGCGGGAAGACGACGCCCGAACCGGAGAAGGCGCCCAGGGTGGTGCGCC
>DAICXL010000040.1:13468-21371 GCA_027312185.1 Caulobacterales bacterium
GCGAAGCACTTCGATGCGCTCAAGATCGAAAATCACCGGATAGACATTGCCGCCCGAATAGCCCAGCGCGCGCACCTGAATCGGCGTATCGTCGATATAGATGCCGGTGGTGGCCGCGCCGACGGTGGAGGCCACGCCGCGGATCGCGATGTTGGCGCCGTTGGCGGCGTTGCCGGGGGTGATCTGCAGGGCCGGCACGGTGCGCGCCAGGTCCTGGATGTTCTTGATCCCCTGTTGGTCGATACTGCTTTGCGTGACCGCCGTGATGCTCAGCGGCACCTTGTTGACCGTATCCGCCTGTTTGGTGGCGGTGACGACGATCTCCCCCAGAACGTCTTCCCCGGCGGACTGGGCCGCAGCGCCCCCCGCCATCAGGATGGAAGCCAGAGCCGTCGACACCATCAAGCGACTGAAACCATAATCCCCGCGCATGTTTTTAGCCCCATCGTCAAAATGTTGGGCCCGGCAGACGTCTTCCCATTACCGCGAGTCTATTTCGCCGCGGCTCTTGTTTTCTATTTGTGACTTTATGTTGCCGACCCGATCGGCCGATTGTCTAGACATGGGCCGGCGCAGACCGTGTCCAGACGGATATGCGCGCACGAATGCTCGCTTCGGCGTCAACGCGGCCGGTAAACAAGCATTGGGGGCAGAAGTCCCTCGGGACTCAGACGACCTGGCAGGCCTCGTCAAAATCGAGGCGGGGGCTGCGCGGAAAAAGGTCAGTTTCCGAGCCGTATCCGATGTTGATCAGGAAGTTGGACTTGATAGTTGTATTGGCGAAGAACTCGGCATCAACGCCGGCGTTGTCGAATCCGGACATGGGGCCGCAGTCGAGACCAAGCGACCGGGCGGCCAGGATCATATAGGCCCCCTGCAGGCTGGAGTTCCGCAGCGCGGTCTCCTGCTTCACCACCGGGTCGGCGAACCAGTACTTGGCCGAAGGCGCGTGCGGCAGCAGCACGGGCAGCTTCTCGGCGAACTCCAGGTCGTAGGCCACGATCACCGTGACCGGCGCGGCCATGGTCTTGTCGTGGTTGCCCTTGGACATGTGCGGCGACAGCCGCGCCTTGCCATCAGGCGTCGAGACGAAGACGAACCGGGCCGGCGAGACATTGGCCGAGGTCGGGCCCCACTTCATCAGCGCATAGAGCTGGCGCGGGAGATCTTCCGGTACAGGGTCGCCGGTCCAGGCGTTGTAGGTCCGCGCCTCCCGGAACAGCTGGTCCAGGGCGTCGTCCTCAAGGCTCGGCGAGGGCTTGTGCAGCATGGTCGGTCAGGCCTTGGGCGTAGCGTGGACGATCCAGACGGCGGCGGCGAGCTCGACCTTGCCGTCCTTCATCTGGGTGGCGAAATAGTCCCGCAGGGACGCCTCGGCGAGCTGCCGGATGTCCTCGGGCTGTTCGGCCAGCATGCGGGAGGCGGGCCCGAACTCCAGGGCCGTGCCCACGGCGCCGTCGACCCCGCCGCCGACGGCGATGTCGATCACCGTGTCATAGGGCTCGAAGGTCGGGGCGTTGAAGCCCGCCTCGGTCAGGATACGGGTGACCCGCTCGGGGTTGTGGAAGGAGAAGGGGCCGGGGTCGTCGGGCAGGGGCGGCGCCGGGCGCTCGACATGGCGGAACACCGCCTCGAGCGGCCCGCTCATCCACTGGTTCTCCTTGGGCGTGCGCCAGCAGGCGAACACCAGCCGCCCCGTGGGCTTGATCGCCTTGCGCAGGTTGGCGAAGGCCGCGGCCGGGTCGCCGAAGAACATCACCCCGAAGCGCGAGAACAGCAGGTCGGCCGACGCGGGCGCGAAGGGATAGGTCGAGGCGTCGGCGACCACCGCCTCGGCGCCCGGATAGGGCGCCAGGGCCTCGTCGGCCACGGCCAGGATCGGCTCGGAGACGTCGGCCGCCAGCACCTTTCCGGCCGGGCCGACGGCCTCGGCGAGCATCACGCTGGTCTCGCCGCAGCCGCAGCCGATGTCGATGACGCTCTCGCCGGGCTGGACCTGGGCCTTGTCGAGCGCCGCCTGCGCGAAGTCCCCCAGCATGGCGCCGCGGCGCTTCTGGCTGGCGATCCAGCGCGCCCCGCCCTCATTGTTCCAATAGGCGACCTGGCTGGCGTGGAGTTCGAGCACGTCGGTCACGGCGTTTCCTCGCGCGAATTATAATGTCGTCCCGATATAGACTCATCGCGGCGACGGGGCAGGCCCGGCGGGCCGGGCGGCGGGCGACGGCGAACAAATGCCGCGAACGCGCCCGCCGTGATCAGCAGGCGCACAAATCCGGTGCAATCGATACCTCTATCGCCCAGGCCGGTACGTCAGGCGTTCCCCCGAAGGCGCTCTCTGCGACCAAATACCCTCCTGAAAGATCGTTGCCTTGGAGGAAATCCGTGTCCGCCGAACCCGTCGATTTGGGAGACGTCGGTAAGATCGCCGCGCTCCTGGCCGCCCTCGGCCCCGTGGAGGGCAAGACCGTCATCGACATCGGCTGCGGCGAAGGTGCGGTGGCCAAGGCCCTGGCCGAGCACGGCGCCCACGTTACCGGCTACGACCCCTTCATGGCGCCGGTCCCGCGCACGGCGCTGGGCAAGGGCTCCTACGAGATCCGCCATGGGGGGGCCGAGGCCCTGCCCGAGCCCGACGGCATGGCCGACGCGGTGCTGTTCGTCTTCTCCCTGCACCACGTTCCGTCCGACAAGCAGGGGCCGGGCCTGCGCGAGGCGCGCCGGCTGCTGAAGCCGGGCGGCAAGCTGTGCGTGGCCGAGCCCCTGGCCGAAGGCCCGGGCCAGTATGTGATGGAGCCCTATCACGACGAGACCGCGGTTCGCCGGGGCGCCCTGGAGGCGCTTCGGACCTACGCCGCCCCGGCCTTCGGCGAGGAGACCGTGCTGTTCTATTCCGAGGCGCGGGAGTTCGCCGACTGGCAGGCCTACGCCGACCAGGCGATCAGCAACATGCGCTTCAACGGCTACACCGAAGCCGACGTGCGCGATCCGGAAGTGCAGCGGCGGTTCGAGGAGATGGCGGCCCGGCACGCCGGCCGCTTCGACCAGCGGGTCCGGATCAACCTGTTCGCCTGAAGGCCAATATCGCCGCAGCACAGCAAGGGGCGCCCAAGAATATGACTCTGACCCGGGACGATGCGCATCCGGAGGAAAAAATGTTTTCCCTCAGGGCCCGCCGGGCGAGCCTCAAGGCCGTAGCGGAGTGCAGCGTATGAACCGGCGGGAAATCCTTCAGGCCCTGGCCTTCGGCCCCGTGGCCCTGAGCCCCCTGGCCCTCGCCGCTTGCGGCGGCTCCGGCGACACGGCCAAGGCGGGCGACGCCAAGGTGCTGCGGATGATCCACACCCAGAACCTCGCCAGCCTCGACCCGATCTGGACCACTGCCGCCGGCACCAAGGACTACGGCTTCCTCACCTTCGACCAGCTGCTGGCCGTCGACCTGAACTACAAGCCCCAGCCGCAGATGGCCGAGGGCTTCGAGATCGAGAACGACGGCCGGGCCTATGTCTTTTCCCTGCGCGAAGGCCTGAAGTTCCACGACGGCGAGCCGGTCCGCTCGCAGGACTGCGTCCCCTCGATCCGCCGCTGGGGCGCCAGAGACGGCTACGGCCAGCTGATGATGCGCTTCGTCGACGACTTCGAGGTCATCGACGACCGCAAGTTCCGCATCAAGCTGAAGAAGCCCTTCCCGCTTCTGCCCGACGCGATCGGCAAGTCCGGCGCGTCCGAATGCTTCATCATGCCCGAGCGGATGGCCATGACCCCGCCCAGCGAACAGGTGAAGGAGGCCATCGGCAGCGGCCCCTACCGGTTCCTGATGGACGAGTGGGTCTCCGGCTCCAGCGCCGCCTGGGCCAAGTTCGACGGCTACATCCCGAGCCCCTTGCCGGCCAACGGCATCGCCGGCAGCCGGGCTCCGGTGATGGACCGCATCGAGTGGTCGATGATCACCGACGCCTCCACCGCCATGGCCGCCCTGATCAGCGGCGAGAAGGACTACTGGGACATCCCGCCGCCGGACCTGATCGCGACCATGAAAGCCGATCCCAACATCCGGGTCGGCAGCCGCAACACCTCCGGCATCTACTACATGCTGCAGTTCAACCACCTGCACGCGCCATTCAACAACCCGGCGGTGCGTCAGGCCGTGGCCATGGCCGTGGACCAGACCGAGGTGCTGAAGGCGGCCACCCCGGACCAGAGCCTGACCAAGCCGGCCTATGGATTCTACGCCCTGAACACCCCCTACGCGACCGAGGCCGGGTCCGAGGTGCTCAAGACGCAAGACCTGGAGAAGGCCAAGGCCGCCCTCAAGGCCTCCGGCTACAAGGGCGAGAAGCTGGTCATGCTGGGGGTGCAGGAAGGCGCCGCCGGCAACATGAGCCAGGTGGTCGAAGACCTCTTCCGCAAGATGGGCTTCAACGTCGAGTACGTCGTCGTCGACGGCGCGACCATGACCCAGCGCCGGGTCAACCGGGAAGGAACCGACAAGGGCGGCTGGAGTTGCTTCATCACCGGCTGGACCGGCGCCGACATCCTCAACCCGGCGGTCAATCCGATGCTGCGCGGCGGCGGCGAGAAGGGCTTCCCCGGCTGGGCCAACGACCCGGTGATCGAAGGCCTGAAGGACAAGTGGGCCGAGGCCGTCGACCCGGCCGAGCAGAAGCGCCTGGCCACCGAGGTCCAGGTCCAGGCCTTCAAGACCCTGCCCTACCTGCCCCTGGGCTCCACAGACCTCCTGTCCGCCTATCGCAGCAACATCACCGGCCTGAACCCCATGCCGGTGGCGGCCTACTGGTCCGTAGGGAAGTCGGCCTGATGCTCAGCTACACCCTCCGGCGGATCCTCATGGCCATCCCCGTCGTCGGGGTCGTGGCGGTCGTGATCTTCAGCCTGCTCTATTTCACCCCGGGCGACCCGGCCCTGGTCCTGGCCGGCGAACAGGCCACCCCGGCAGAGGTCGAACAGGTCCGCGCCTCCCTCGGCCTCGACAAGCCGCCCTACATCCGCTTCGTCGGCTGGGTGGGGAATATCCTGCAGGGCGACCTGGGATCGTCGATCTTCACCCGCCAGCCGGTGACCTACATGATCGGCCAGAGGCTGGAGCCGACCCTGTCGCTGGTGGTCTTCGCCGTCCTGCTCTCGATCGCCTGCGGCATCCCCTTCGGCGTCGCCGCCGCCTCCCGGCCGGGCGGGGTGGCGGACCGGGCCCTGACCGCCGTCACCGTGGTCGGCTTCTCGATCCCGGTGTTCGTGGCCGGCTACGCCCTGGCCTTCGTCTTCGCGTCCAAGCTGCACTGGCTGCCGGTGCAGGGCTTCCGGCCCATGTCGGACGGGATCCTGCCCTTCCTGCGCAGCCTGACCCTGCCGGCGATCTCGCTCAGCATCATCTACACCGCCATCATCGCGGCGGTGACGCGCACCTCCATGCTGGAGGTGCTGAACCAGGACTACATCCGCACCGCCACCGCCAAGGGGCTGGGGCCGACCTACATCCTGTTCCGTCACGCCCTGAAGAACGCCTCGATCCCGGTCATCACCGTCATCGGCAGCGGCATCGCCACCCTGATCGGCGGGGCGGTGATCATCGAGAACGTGTTCGCCTTGCCTGGGGTCGGCCGCCTGACCGTCGACGCCATCTCGCACCGGGACTACCCGGTCATCCAGGGCGTCGTCCTGCTGTCTTCTGCCGCCTATGTCATGGTGAACCTGGCGGTCGACCTCGCCTACACCGTGCTCGACCCGAGGATACGCTATTGACCGCGATCCCCGCCGTTCCCCTCCCCGTCCGGCCCCGGCGCCTCGACCTGTCGAGGCCCATCGGCTTCCTGCGCGACCACCCCGGCGCCGCCGCCGGCGCGGGCCTGCTGACCCTGATGCTGCTGATCTCGGTGCTCGCGCCCGTGCTCGGCACGATCGATCCCCGCGCCCTGTCCATTTCCGACCGCCTGGCCGGCCCCTCGTCCGAGCACATCTTCGGCACCGACCAGCTCGGCCGGGACCTCTATTCCCGCGTCCTCTACGGCGGCCGGGTGTCGCTGACCGTCGGCTTCTTCGCCGCCCTGCTGTCGTGCATCGCCGGAACCCTGGTCGGCCTCATCAGCGCCTCGTTCCGCATGCTCGACGGCCTGATGATGCGGATCATGGACGGGCTGATGTCGATCCCCGCCATCCTGCTGGCCATCGCCCTGATGGCCGTGGCCGGCGCCTCGGTGCAGAACGTCATCCTGGCGGTGACGGTGGTCGAGACCCCCCGCGTGGCGCGCATGGTCCGCGGCGTGGTCCTGTCCCTGCGCGAACTGCCCTATGTCGAGGCCGCGATCGCCTCCGGCTCGACCAGCATCCAGATCATGTTCCGCCACCTGCTGCCGGGCCTGACCGGGCCGATCGCGGTCCAGGCCACCTTCTGCTGGGCCGCGGCCATGCTGATCGAGGCGGCCCTGTCGTTCATCGGCGCCGGCACGCCGCCCTCGATCCCCTCGTGGGGCAACATCATGTCCGACGGCAAGGCCCTGTGGCAGATCAAGCCGGAGCTGATCTTCCTGCCCGCCGTCTTCCTGTCCGCCACGGTGCTGGGCGTGAACCTCCTGGGCGACGGCCTGCGCCGGGCCCTCGACCCCAAGAGCGGAGGCGGCAAGTGAACGCACCCCTGCTGCAGGTCCAGAACCTCAAGACCACCTTCGACTCGCGCAAGGGCCTGCTGACCGCCGTCGACGGGGTCTCCTTCGACGTCCACGCCGGCGAGACCCTGGCCATCGTCGGCGAAAGCGGCTCAGGCAAGTCGGTCACCGCCATGTCGATCATGCGGCTGCTGCGCTCCCCCCCGGCCCGCTATTCCGGCAAGGTGATGTTCGAGGGCCAGGACCTGATGGCCCTGTCCGAGCGCGAGATGCGCAAGGTGCGCGGCGCGCGCATCAGCATGATCTTCCAGGAGCCGATGTCCTCGCTGAACCCGGTGATGACCATAGGCAGCCAGCTCGCCGAGACCATCCGCCTGCATCAGAAGGTGTCTCCCCACCAGGCCCGCGACCGGGCGCTGGAGCTGCTCACCCTCGTCGGCATCCCGGCGCCGGAGCGGCGGCTGACCGAGTTCCCCCACAAGCTGTCGGGCGGCATGCGCCAGCGGGTGATGATCGCCATGGCGCTGGCCTGCGACCCGGCCCTGCTGATCGCCGACGAGCCGACCACAGCGCTCGACGTCACCATCCAGGCCCAGATCCTCGACCTGCTCCGTTCGCTGAAGGACCGGCTGAACGCGGCGGTGATCCTCATCACCCACGACCTCGGCGTCGTCGCCGAACTCGCCGACCGGGTGGTGGTGATGTACGCCGGCCGCAAGGTCGAGGAAGCGAGCTGCCGCGAGATCTTCGCCAATCCCAAGCACCCCTACACCCGCGGCATGATCGGCGCCGCGCCCCGGCTGGGCTCGTCCCTCGGCGGCTGCGAGCGTGGCCGGCTGGTCGAGATCCCGGGCTCGGTGCCGGGCCTGGCCGACCGGCCGCCGGGCTGCGGCTTCGCCCCCCGCTGCGGTTTCGCGGGCCAGTGCTGCGCCGAGAGCGCGCCGGCTATCGCCGCCTTCGCCCCCGGCCACCAGGTGGCCTGTCACAAGCTCGAACTGGCGGCCACCGCATGAGCTCCCTCCTCGAGATCTACGACCTGAAGAAGCACTTCCCCGTCGGCGGGCGGCTTAAGCCGGGCGCCGGGACCTGCGTGCGCGCGGTGGACGGGGTCAGCCTGACCCTGGAGCGGGGCGAGACTCTGTCCGTGGTCGGCGAAAGCGGCTGCGGCAAGTCCACCCTGGGCCGCTCGATCCTGCGGCTGACCGAGCCGACGTCGGGAGAGATCTGGTTCGACGGCTATCGCCTCGACCAGTTGCCCAAGCAGTCGCTGCGCGACTTCCGCCGCC
>DAICXL010000041.1:0-21064 GCA_027312185.1 Caulobacterales bacterium
ACCCTGACCCGGGCGTCGCCGGCTGCGCGGTCGGGCGACATCGGGCCGCCCGAGCCGGCCGGCGTCGAAGCGCCGGCTCCGGCCAAGGCCTGAGCGAGCGTCGCCGCCCTAGTCCTTCGGCCGGCCCCGCGGCCCGTATCCCGATCCATGCGCGCCCAGGCTGGCCCAGCGGGCCTCCTCGGCCTTGTGGTGGTACTGCTCGGCGACCAGCCAGGCCTTCACTGGCCTCAGGGTCGCCAGGCAGCCGACGATCAGGGCGGGAAACACCGCCGCGAACTGGGCCCACATTGGCGGCTGGGCGGCGATGACCCAGGCGGTCCAGGCCGCGATCACGGCCACGCCCACCCCGGTCATCACGAAGAAGGCCGGGCCGTCGGCCGGGTCGGCGAAGGCGAAGCTCAGGCCGCAGCGGTCGCATTCCGGGGCGATGGTCAGGAAGCCCGAGAACATCTTCCCCTCCCCGCAGCGCGGGCAGCACTGCTTCACCCCGCAGACCAGGGAGGAGGGTGAGCTGAATTCCGCGTCGGCCATGACAAAAGCCCCTTGCCTACAATGCCGAGATTAATCCATACATTGTTGTCATAATGTATGGATTGCCCCGGGAGTTGGCAAGTGGACGAATGGCTGACCCGGGTCGATCGTTCCGGTCCGGTCTATCTCGCCATCCTCAAGGCGCTCGAGACCGCGATCCGCGAGGGTGAGCTGCACCCCGGCGACCGCCTGCCGCCGCAGCGCACGGTCGCCGCGAAGCTGGGCGTCGATTTCACCACCGTCACCCGCGCCTACACCGCCGCCCGCGAACGGGGCCTGGTGGAGGGAACGGTCGGCCGCGGCACCTTCGTGCGCGGCCGCGCCGCCGACGACGAGGCGGGGCTGGTCGACCTCGGCATGAACCTGCCCCCGCCGCCCCAGGGGCTCAGCCTCGCCGCCCTGCTCGGCGAGACCGGCGGGGCGATCCTGGCCAAGACCGACGTCGCCGCCCTGATGGCCTATCACCCGGGGGCGGGCTCCCTGGGGCAGAGGGCGGCCGGCGCGCAGTGGCTGGCGCCCTGCCTCGGTGTGGTCGATCCGGACCGGGTGCTGGTCTGCGCCGGGGCCCAGGCGGCCCTGGCCGCCCTGGTCACCCTGCTGGTCCCGCGCGGCGGCGCGGTGGTGACCGAGCCCCTGACCTATCCCGGCCTGATCGCGCTGGCGGGCCACCTCGGGGTCGAACTCGTCGCCTGTCCGGTGGACGGGGAGGGGATGGTCCCCGACGCCCTCGCCCGCCTCTGCGCCGAGCGAGACCCCTCAGCGGTCTATTGCATCCCGACCCAGCAGAACCCGGCCGCCTACACCATGGGCGAGGCCCGCCGCCGCGAGATCGCGGCCGTGGTCTCGAGGGCGGGCGCGCCCCTGATCGAGGACGACGCCTACGGCCGCCTGCCGGCCCAGCCCCTTCCGGCCATCGCCCGTTTCGCCCCCAATCAGGCCTGGCACGTCGCCACCCTGGCCAAGGCCCTGACCCCCGGCCTGCGCACCGCCTTCCTGGTCGCCCCGGACGCGGACATGGCCCGGCGCGCCGAGCGGGCGTTGCGCGCCGTCGCCCTGATGCCGGCGCCGCTGATGACGGCCGTGGCGACCCGTTGGATCCGCGAGGGCGTCGCCGAGGCGGTGCTGGCCGGCGTCCGCGCCGAGGCCGTGGCCCGCCGCGCCATCGCCCGGGAGCTGCTGCCGGCGGCCCGGGGCGACGCCGAGAGCCTGCACGTCTGGCTGGACCTGCCCGGCGCCTGGGACGGTCGGCGCCTGCGCGAGGCCGCCCGCGACCGGGGCCTGTCCCTGGTCACCGCCGACAGCTTCGCCGTGGGGCTGCTCGGGCGAAACGGGATGCGGATATCGCTGGGCGGCCCGGCGCGGCAGGCGGTGCTGCGCGAGGCCCTGACGGGGGTCGCCGCCATCCTGGCCGGCGGGCCGGGGTAGGGACCACTTATCAACCGCTCATCCCCGCGAAAGCGGGGACCCAGTTTTTTGGCCCGAGTGCGATGGCTAGACCTGGGTCCCCGCTTCCGCGGGGATGAGCGGAAAATCCTAGTCCCGCTTCGGCAGCCGCTTAGGCGGGCCGTCGCCGCTGGCGGGCGGGGGGGCCTTGCGGCCCTGGGATTCGCCGCGATCCTTGTCCTTGGCGAACTTGTTGAACTTGCCGCCTGGACCGCCCGGCTTGCCATAGGGCTTGCGCGGAGGGCCGTCCCCCGGAGGTCCGGACGGCTTGCCGTAGGCCTTTCGCGGCGCGGCGCCTTCCAGGGCGGGCTCGAAGCCCGGCTTGCCATAGGCCTTGCGCGGCGGACCGTCGCCGCCCGGACCGCCGTGCGGCTTGCCGAAGCTCTTGCGCGGCGGGGCATCCCCGCTGGGCGGGCCGCCGGCGGGCTCGATGCGGGCGTCCTTTTCCACCGCGTCCTGGACCTGGGCGGCGAAGCGCTCGGCCGACTCGGCGATGATCTCGAACTTGGTCTCGCGTTCGAAGATCTTGATCGCGCCGATGTCCTTCTTGGTCACGTGGCCCAGGCGGCAGATCAGCGGGATCAGCCACTTGGGGTCGGCGTTCTTGTTGCGGCCGATGGTCAGTCGGAACCAGCTCGCGCCCTCGGTGCCGCGCACATAGTCCTGGCGGTCGGACTTGGGTACGCGCTCGCCGCGCTCGCCCCGGTCGGAGGAGGCCTCGCGGAACGGCACGTCGAACAGCTCCTCGGCCGAGGGCAATCCCTTGCGGTGCAGGCGGACCAGGGCGGTCGCGACCTTCTCGGCCGACTGGCTGGACAGCAGCTTGGCGACCAGGGCCGCTTCTTCCTCACTGGGCTCTTCGGTGAAGATCGGGTCGGCCAGGAACCGCTCCTGGTCGCGGACCCGGATTTCCTCGGCGGTGGGGGCGGCGCCCCAGCTCGGCTCGACCCCGGCGCCGCGGAACAGCATCTCGGCCTTGCGGCGCTGGGTGAAGCGCACCAGCACGACGGAGACGCCCTTCTTGCCGGCCCGGCCGGTTCGGCCGGAGCGGTGCAGCAGCCCGGCAGGGGCGCTCGGCAAGTCGGCGTGGATGACGAGGCCCAGGTCGGGCAGGTCGAGGCCGCGGGCCGCCACGTCGGTGGCGACGCAGACGCGGCTGCGGCCGTCGCGCAGGGACTGCAGCGCATGGGTGCGCTCGGACTGGCTCAGCTCGCCGGACAGGGCCACGGCCGCGAAGCCGCGCTCGATCAGGCTGCTGTGCAGGCGCTTGACCGCCTCGCGGGTGGAGCAGAACACCAGCACCCCGGGGCTCTCGAAATAACGCAGCAGGTTGACCACCGCGTGCTCGATGTCGTTCGGCGCGGCCCGGATGGCGCGGTACTCGATGTCCCCGTGCGGCTCGCTGCGGTCGACGGTGTCGATGCGCACGGCGTTCTTCTGGAATTTCTTGGCGAGCTGGGCGATCTCGCGGGCGATGGTGGCCGAGAACAGCAGGGTGCGGCGCTCGCCCGGGGCGGCGTCGAGGATGAACTCCAGGTCTTCGCGAAAGCCCAGGTCCAGCATCTCGTCGGCCTCGTCGAGCACCACGACGCTGAGCGCCGAGACGTCGAGGTTGCCGCGCTCCAGGTGGTCCTTCAGGCGCCCCGGCGTGCCGACCACCACGTGGCAGCCGGCGGCGAGCGCCCGCTGCTCGCGGCGCGGGTCCATGCCGCCGACGCAGGACACGACCCGCGCGCCGGTGTGGGCGTAGAGCCAGGTCAGTTCGCGCTCGACCTGCATGGCCAGCTCTCGGGTGGGGGCGATGATCAGGGCCAGGGGCGGGCCGGCGGGGCCGAAATTCGCCCGGTCGCCCATCAGGCTCTCCGCGGCGGCCAGGCCATAGGCCACGGTCTTGCCGGAACCGGTCTGGGCCGACACCAGCATGTCGCGGTCGCCGCCGCCGGCCTCGAGCACGGCGGCCTGCACCGCCGTCGGCTCGGCGTAACCCTGCTCGGTCAGGGCGCGCTGCAGCGCGGGATTCATCGTCGGGAAGGGCATGGCGGCCTCGATAGCTCGGCTTGCTCGCCGGGGGCGGCTTGTGCCACAGACGGCGACCGCAGTGCAGAAAATCTGTCGATCCGCCTCGGAAAAGGCTTGCACAAAGGCTCGTCATGCTGAGGAGCGCGAGCGTAGCTTGCGCGTCTCGAAGCACGCACGACAGTCACACCCGCGCCAAGCATGTTAGGTAACTGGCCTCATGCGCCTCGCCCTCTTCGCCGCCTCCGCCCTCGCCCTGGCCGTCGCCACCCCCGCTAGCGCCTGGGAGGAGACCGGCCACCGCATGGTCGCGCGCCTCGCCGTCGAGGCCTTCCCGGAGGAGCTGCCGGCCTTCCTGCGCACCAAGGAGGCCGCCTGGAGCCTGACCGAGCTGTCCCGCGAGGCCGACCGCTCCAAGGGCGCCGGCCAGCCCCATGACGCCGACCTCGACCCGGCCCACTTCGTCGACGTCGACGACGCCGGCAAGGTGCTGAACGGACCGGCCCTGGCCGCCCTGCCGCGCGACCGTGAGGACTATGAAAAGGCTCTGCAGGCGGCGGGGACCAACAGCTGGGACGCCGGCTGGCTCCCCTACACCATCGTCGAGGGCTGGCAGCAGCTGGCCAAGGACTTCGCCTACTGGCGCGCCGCCCGCGTCGGCGAGAAGACCGGCAAGACCCGCGCCGAGCGGCGCTGGTTCGCCCAGGATCGCAAGCTGCGCGAAGCCCTGATCATCCGCGACCTGGGCTACTGGTCGCACTTCGTCGGCGACGGCAGCCAGCCCCTGCACGTGACCATGCACTACAACGGCTGGGGCGATCACCCCAACCCGAACAACTACACCAAGGACCGCATCCACGGCCCGTTCGAGGGCGCCTTCGTCGCGGCCAACGCCACCGACGCGGCCGTGCGCGCCGCGATGAAACCCTATTCGCCCTGCGGCTGCACGGTGCAGGTCTCCACCGCCCGCTTCCTCGGCGAGGCCTCCGGCAGGCTCGTGCCGCTCTACGAGCTGTGGGGGCAGGGCGGCTTCACCAATGGCGACCCGCGGGGAACCGCCTTCGTGGTCGAGCGGTTGGCGTCCGGCGCGACCCAGCTTCGCGACATGGTGGTGGACGCCTGGCGGGCCAGCCCCGACTTCACGGTCGGCTATCCCCCGACGGCCGCCCGGGTCGTGGAAGAGACCGGAAAGGCGCCGTTCGAGACCATCTATGGCAGGCAGTGATCTCCAGTTCGGCCGGCTCCAGCCAGGCCTGACCTATACCGACCGCCCGGCGGCCTTCGGGATCGCCGAGAGGGACGGCCGCATCGCCCTGGTCAAGGTCGAGACGGCCGACGGGACCTGGCGCGACCTGCCCGGCGGCGCCATCGAGGATGGCGAGGACGAGGCCCAGGCCATGGCCCGCGAGTTCGGCGAGGAGACGGGGCTGGTGGTCCGCGCGGCGGGGCTGATCACCCGCGCCGACCAGTACTTCCGCAAGTCCGACGGCCAGCCGGTGAACAACCTTTCGGCCATCTACCGCGCCGCCATCGAAGGCGAGGACGCCGCTCTCAAGATCGAGGACGACCACACCCTGGAATGGTGGGGCCCGCTCGAAGCCCTGAAAGCCCTGCGTCACGACAGCCACGCCTGGGCGGTGGCGGCGTGGATGCGGGAATCTTCCCCTCCCCCCGGAGGGGAGGGCGACTCGGCGAAGCCGTCCGGGGCGGGGGGACCTATCCGCAGCTGAGGCGATAGCCGCCGAAATCGCCGCCGCCATTCTTCCGCAAACTCAAAAACGCCCCCGCGTTCTTCGCCAGGAACAGGGCGTCGGCGGCGTAGCGCTTGCGCGTGCGCGGCTCGTTGAGGAAGCGCCACAGCCATTCGCCGCCCAGCTTCTGGGTCCACTTCGGCGCCCGCTTGCTGGCGCCGGCCAGGAACAGCAGGCCCGAACCGCAGCTCAGCATGTCGGCGACGCAGCCCGCCCGCTTGAGCTGGGCGGCCAGGAGCTCGCTCTGCGGCGCGCCGGTGCAGATCAGCACCAGGTCCGGCCGGGCGGTCAGGACGCGGGCCGCGATGGCGCGGCGCTCCGACGGGCGGCGGATATAGCCCATCGACGGCTCCAGGAAATCGAAGCCCAAGGCGGGGTAGGTCTGCAGCAGCTTGGCCTCGACCTCGGGGGTGTAGCCGATCACGAACACCCGGGCGGCGGCGGGCAGGCGCGCCAATAACTCCGGCGCGAGGTCGGCGCCGGTCAGGCAGAAGGCCTGGCCGCGATAGAAGGCTCGATCGAGGAAGCGGCTGTCGTTGAGCAGCACGTCCGCCCGGCGATAGGCCCGGCGCAGGGCCTTGGACAGCGACAGCAGCCGCAGGTGGTCGAGGTTCGGCGTGATGATCAGCCGGCCGCCGACGGGGGCGGCCAGGGCGTCCAGGCCGCCGCCGTAGAGCCGAAACAGGGGCGCGGCGCGATGCGTCCGCGCGGCGGGCGCCAGGCCTTGGGCGTGAGAGATCGACAGTTCCATGCGGAAAAACTACCGCCTGTGCGCTTGCGACCCCGTGAACGAACTTGGTGAACGGCTCAAACCAGGCCGCGGCGCGAAGCCTCCAGGGCGGCCTCGGCCCGGGAAGTGATGCCGAGCTTGCGGTAGATGATCTTCACATAGGTGGCCACGGTCTGCTCGGTCAGGCCCAGCCGCGTCGCCGCCTCGGCCACCCGCGAGCCGCGGGCCAGCAACTGCAGCACCTCCAGCTCGCGCGGCGTCAGATTGGCTTCGGCCTCCTTCTCGGGCGGCGCCGGAGCCTGCCGATGCTGGAAGTGGGCCAGGAGGCGCCGGGCGATGGACGGGGTGAGCGGCGGCTCCCCGTCGTCGATACGCCGCAGGCACCGCACCAGGGTTTCGGTGTCGTGGCGCTTGAGCAGGAAGCCTTCGGCCCCGGCCGCCATGGCCTCCAGCAGATTGGCGTCGTCGTCGAAGGCGGTGATCACCACCGCCAGGGTCCGCGGCGCCTCGGTGCGCATCTGGCGGATCAAGTCGATGCCGCTGCCGTCGGGCAGGACGAGGTCGATCAGCGCCAGGTGCAGGCGATCGCGGTCCGCGGGCGAAATCTCCGCCAGCCAGGCCCGAGCCCCCGCGAGGTCGGCGACCGTCGTCACCTGCGCCCCGGGCAGGGCCTCACGCATGACGTCGGCCATCCAGCGGCGGACCTCCGGCTCGTCTTCGACTACGAGGCCAAGCGGCAAGTTCGACGCGGCCGTCAGGCTGACCTCCACACTTGGACGATCCTCCCTGTTCAGGGAGTGGCGCCGCGTTGTTCCGTCACGGAAGGCTGCGGGCTATGCAGTCTCCAGGGGACCGGTAGAGCCCGCAAGCCCTTTAATCCAGTGGAAGCAGGCGCTTGAAAGACCGTCCTATCGCGCCGCTCCATCGACTGGCCCTGGCCCTGCTGCTGGGCCTCGGCCTGGCCGCGGCCTGCACCTGGTATGCAGCCGTCCAGCCCTGGCTGGGCCTGACTCTCAGCTACAGCGCCGAGGCCAACGGGGCTGTGGTGCGCCAGGCCCGCGGGCCCGCCGCCGCGATCCCGGTCGGCACGGTGCTGACCCGCGTCTCCGACGGGCGCGACACGATCGACTTCGTCGCCGACGATTTCGTCACCGAGCCCGACGGCAGCCTCGGCACCTATCGCAACCACGACGTCTTCCTCGCCCGCCAGGGCCGGCTGGCCCAGATCCAGGCCGCCCCGACCGTGGTGTTCACCGACGCCAAGGGCATGGGCTGGAGCGTCAGCCCCCGGCCGCACCGGCCCCTCGTCTCCCTGGGGACATCCTACTGGGTGCAGCTGGCGGTGGGGGTGTTCGCCTGGCTGATATCGGCCTGCATCTGGGCGTTCCGCCCCGGCGACATCAGCGCCCGCTACCTGTTGCTCAGCGGCTTTTCGACCCTGATGTTCGCCCCCTTCGCCGGGGTCTACACCACCCGCGAGCTCGGCCTGCCGTCGCTCCCGTTCCGGGTGCTGGACGACCTGAACTTCCTCGGCGGCAGTCTGTTCGCCGCCTGCCTGGCCTCGATGCTGCTCTACTACCCGCGCAAGATCGCCCCCCGCTGGGTCGGCTGCGCCGTCGTCGGCGCCTCCATCCTCTGGTTCGTGGCCCAGGAGGCCTATGTCTTCGAGTCCATGACCATGGCCCGGCGCCTTCTGGTCATGGTCATGCTCCTGGCCACCTTCGTCCTCTCCGCCGTGCAGTGGCGCCACACGGCCAAGGACCCCATCGCCCGGGCCGCCCTGCAATGGTTCCTGTTGTCGTGGGTGGTGGGCGCGGGCCTGTTCTGCTCGCTGATCCTGGCCCCGCAGATGGTGGGGATCGATACCTCGCCGCTGCAGGGCTACGCCTTCCTGCTGTTCCTCCTGGTCTATGGGGGCCTGGCCTTCGGCATCCTGCGCTTTCGCCTGTTCGACCTCGGCGAATGGTGGCTGCGCACCATGCTGTGGACCGGCAGCGTGGTGGCCCTGGTCCTGCTCGACATGCTGTTCCTGGCCGGGCTGCAGCTGTCGTCCGGGATTTCCATCAGCCTGGCGCTGCTGATCTGCGGCCTGCTTTGGCTGCCCATGCGCGCCTGGGTGTGGGGCCGCTTCCTGATGCGCTCGCGCGAGAACGACCGGGCCCTGTTCGAGCGCGTGGTCGGCGTGGCCCTGGCCGAGCGCGGCGAGGAACAGGCGGGGCGCTGGCTGGCCCTGTTCCAGGCCACTTTCGATCCGCTCAACATGAGGACCGAGCTGCGGGTCGCCGCTCCGCGGATCGAGGACGACGGCCTGGCCCTGCTGGTCGCCCCCGTCGACGAACTCCCGGGGCTGCGGCTCGAATACGCCGACGGGGGGCGGCGCCTGTTCGGCCGGCGTGACGTGGCCCTGGCCGGCGAGTTGGCCGGGATGCTGCGCCACGTCCTGCACAGCCGCCGCGCCTACGAGGACGGGGTCGCCGTCGAGCGCAAGCGGATCGCCCGCGACATGCACGACAACATCGGCGCCCAGCTCCTGCGCGCCCTGCATTCCGACGGGGAGGACCGGAAGGACCGGCTGATCCGCGAGACCCTCGCCGACCTCGGCGGCATGATCAACGACGCCGCCCGGCTGGGCTCGTCCCTCGACGAGGTGCTGGCCGACCTGCGCTACGAAACGGCCGAGCGGCTGCAGGCTCGCGGCATCGTGCTTGACTGGGCCCTGGACGAGGGCCAGGGGCTCGACCCCACGCCGGCCGTCGTCCACACCCTGCGCTCGGTGATCCGCGAGTCGGTGAGCAATGTGCTCAAGCACGCCCATGCCGGACGGCTGTACGTCTCGGCCCGGCAGGTTGACGACACCGTCGCCCTGCTGGTCGAGGACGACGGGGTGGGCTTCGACCCGGACCGGGTCTCGGGCGGAAACGGCCTGGGCAACATGAAGGGCCGCGTCGAGACCCTGGGCGGTTCCATCGGCTGGGCGCCGGGCGCCGGCGGGCGGGGCGTCCTGCTCACCGCTCGACTGCCGCTGCGGGCGACGACGATCAAGGCGTAGCGACGGCTGCGGTTCCCGCGCTAGAACTGCAACCCATGACTGTAGCGCTCTACACCCATGCCTCGATGATCGAGCACCGCCCCGGCGACGGTCATCCCGAACGGCCGATGCGCCTGCCGGCCGTGCTCGACGCCCTGGCCGACGCCGGGCTGGACCTCGACCGCCGCGAGGCGCGGATGGCGACCCGCGCCGAGCTGGAGCGGGTGCACCCGGCCGCCTTCCTCGACCGGCTGGCGACCCTGGCCCCGTCGACCGGCTCGGCCCCGATCGATTCCGACACCTGGATCTCGCCCGGCACCTGGGAGGCGGCCCTGCGCGCGGCCGGCGCCTGCGTCGAGGCGGTGGAGGCGACGGCCCGGGGCGAGATCACCCGCAGCTTCTGCGCCGTGCGGCCCCCGGGCCACCACGCCGAGCCGGACCGGGCGATGGGCTTCTGCTTCCTGTCCAACGTCGCCATCGCCGCCCGCGCCGCCCAGGCGGCGGGCTTGGCGCGGGTGGCGGTGGTCGATTTCGACGTCCACCACGGCAACGGCACCCAGGCGGTGTTCGAGGCCGACCCCGACCTGTTCATGGCCTCGATCCACCAGTCGCCGCTCTATCCCGGCACCGGGGCGGAGCACGAGACCGGCGTCGGCAACATCGTCAACGCCACGGCGCCGCCGCACGCCCCGCGTGAGCTGTGGCGCAAGCTGTTCGAGACCCGGCTGATCCCGGCCCTGTCGGGCTTCGGGCCCGACCTGGTGATCATCTCCGCCGGCTTCGACGCCCATCGCCGCGACCCCATGGCCCACCAGAGCCTGGAGGCCGAGGACTTCGCCTGGGCCACCCGCGCGGTGGTCGAGGCCGCCGGCGATACGGCCAAGGGCCGGGTTGTCTCTTCCCTGGAGGGCGGCTACGACCTGGAGGCGCTGGGCCGTTCGGCCGCGGCGCACGTCCAGGCCTTGGCAGGAGGGTAGGGGAAGTTCCGCGGCCGACGAGGCCCTCCCCCAGCGCATGTCCGACCCAACCGCCCCAGACACGACATCCTCTTCGGCGGCGCCGGGGTGGATTCTGCTCGCCCGTCACGGCGAGCCCGCCCTGTCGCGGAAGATCAGGCTCAACGCCGCCGAATACCGCGCCTGGTGGGACCGCTATGAGGCGGGCGGCCTGCTCGCCGACCAGGTCCCCCCGCCGGCCCTGGTCGAGATGGCCGGCAAGGCCGACACGGTCATGGTCTCCAGTCGCCGCCGCGCCATCGAGACCGCCCACGCCCTGGTCCAGGGCAAGGCCTTCGATCCCGACGTCCGCATGATCGAGGCCCCGCTGCCGGCGCCGCCCCTGCCGGATTTCCTGCGCTTCAACCCCAAGGTCTGGGGTTTCATCTCGCGCTTCTGCTGGTGGTTTTTCGACTACCACGACGCCGGCCAGGAGAACCGCAGCGGCGCGGTGGCCCGGGCGCGCGACCTGGCCCAGCGCCTGATCGACGAGGCGCAGGCGGGCCGCAACGTGATCGCGGTCGCCCACGGCTTCTTCAACTTCCTGGTCGCCCTGCAGCTCAAGTCCCTGGGCTGGCGCCAGGTCGAGGGCCGCGGCCACCGCTACTGGTCGACCAAGCTGTTCAAGCGCTGATGACGGTTGAGGCGGTCGGTCTCCGTCGCTAGGTTGCGACATGGCCGACGCTCCCAACTCCACGTCCTCCGACATCGCGACCCTCTCTTTCGAGGCGGCGCTCTCCGAGCTGGAGAAGATCGTCGCTCAGCTCGAGTCCGGGCAGGCGCCGCTGGAGGAGTCCATCGCCCTCTATGAGCGCGGCGCCCTGCTGAAGTCGCACTGCGAGGCCCGGCTGGAGGCCGCCCGCCTGAAGGTGGAGAAGATCGTGGTCGGGCGCGACGGCGCCGCGGAGCGGACCGAGCCGGCGGAGTTCACGTGATCATGGACGAGGGCGCGGCCGCCGCTGCGGACGCAGCCCTGGCCCGGCGAATGGCGGAGGCGGCCGACCTGGTGACGGTGGCGCTCGACGCCCTGCTGCCCCGCGGCGAGGGCCCGGAAAGCCGCCTGACCGAGGCGATGCGCTACGCCGCCCTGGGTCCCGGCAAGCGGCTGCGGCCCTATTTCGCCCTGGAGACGGCGCGGATGTTCGACCTGGACGAGCGTCCGGTCCTGCGCGGCGCCTGCGCCCTGGAATGCATCCACGCCTACAGCCTGGTCCACGACGACCTGCCGTGCATGGACGACGACGACGTGCGCCGCGGCCGGCCCACCGTGCACAAGGCCTATGACGAGGCCACGGCCCTGCTGGCCGGCGACGCCCTGCAGACGGCGGCGTTCGAGATCATGGCCCATCCCGACACCCACGACGACCCGCAGGTCCGCTGCGAGCTGGTGCGCAAGCTGGCCCTGGCCTCGGGCGCCCGGGGCATGGCCGGCGGCCAGATGATCGACCTCCTCGGCATCGGCGCCGAGGATCTCGGGGCCGTCGCCCGCATGCAGCGGATGAAGACCGGCGCCCTGATCGCCTTTTCGTTCGAGATTCCCCTGATCGTCGCCCACGCCGGCGACGGCGAGCGGCACGCCCTGATGGGCTTCGCCCAGGATCTCGGCCTGGCCTACCAGATCGTCGACGACCTGCTGGACGCCGAGGGCGAGGCCGACGTGCTCGGCAAGGCCGTCGGCAAGGACGCCGACCGCGGCAAGGCCAACTACGTCACCCTCCTGGGCGTCGATGCGGCCAAGGAGCGGGTGAAGATGCTCTCGGACCAGTGCAAGACCCACCTCGACTTTTTCGGCGCAGGCGCCACTTATCTCCGGGCTAGCGTCGATTTCGTGCTAGACCGCCGCGCCTGAAACCGGCCCGGATTCTTCCGGCCCCGCCCTAAAGACGCCGTCGTCCGGGAAGTTCTTCGTCCGATGTCCCAGTCCACGCCCATCCTCGACAAGGTCTTGGCCCCGGCGGACCTTCGCGGGTTCTCCATCGCCGAGCTGCGCGAACTGGCCGACGAGCTGCGCGCCGAGACCATCGACGCGGTCTCCACCACCGGCGGCCACCTTGGCGCGGGCCTTGGCGTGGTCGAGCTGACCGTCGCCCTCCACCACGTTTTCGAGACGCCCAAGGACATCCTGATCTGGGACGTCGGCCACCAGGCCTATCCGCACAAGATCCTCACCGGCCGCCGCGACCGCATCCGCACCCTGCGCCAGGGCGGCGGCCTGTCCGGCTTCACCAAGCGGGCCGAGAGCGAATACGACCCCTTCGGCGCGGCCCACGCCGCCACCTCGATCTCGGCCGCCCTCGGCTTCTGCGCCGCCCGCGACGCGAAAGGCGAGGACCAGGCCGTCGTGGCGGTGATCGGCGACGGCTCGATCAGCGCCGGCATGGCCTATGAGGCGATGAACAACGCCGCCGAAACCACCAAGCAGCTGGTGGTGGTGCTGAACGACAACGACATGTCGATCGCCCCGCCGGTCGGCGGCATGAGCGCCTATCTGGCCCGGCTGGTCTCCGGCGGCGCCTACCAGTCCCTGCGCAAGCTCGGCAAGTCGGTCGCCGACCACCTGCCGCGCCCGTTCAAGGAAGCCGCCCGCAAGGCGGAGGAATACACCCGCGGCATGGCCACCGGCGGCACACTGTTCGAAGAGCTGGGCTTCTACTACGTCGGCCCGATCGACGGTCACAACCTGGACCACATGGTCCCGATCCTGAAGAACGTGCGCGAGATCAAGGACCGCCCCGTGCTGGTCCATGTGGTGACCCACAAGGGCAAGGGCTACGCCCCGGCCGAGGCGGCCCCCGACAAGTACCACGGGGTGGCCAAGTTCGACGTGATCACCGGCGAGCAAGCCAAGGGCAAGGCGGGCCCGCCGTCCTACACCAAGGTTTTCGCCCAGGAGCTGATCAAGCGGGCCGACGCCGACCCGCGGATCGTCGCGGTCACCGCCGCCATGCCCTCGGGCACGGGCCTGGACCTCTTCGCCCAGCGGTTCCCGGATCGGATGTTCGACTGCGGCATCGCCGAGCAGCACGCGGTCACCTTCGCCGCCGGCCTCGCCGCCGCCGGCATGCGGCCGTTCGCGGCGATCTATTCCACCTTCCTGCAGCGCGGCTACGACCAGGTGGTCCACGACGTGGCGATCCAGTCGCTGCCGGTGCGCTTCGCCGTCGACCGGGCCGGCCTGGTCGGCGCCGACGGGCCGACCCACGCGGGTTCGTTCGACGTCGGCTATCTCGGCGCCCTGCCGGGGATGGTGCTGATGGCGGCGGCCGACGAGGCCGAGCTGGCCGGCATGATCGCCACCGCCACCGAGATCGATGACCGCCCCTCGGCCTTCCGCTACCCGCGCGGCGAGGGCACGGGGGCCGTGATCCCGGCGCTGGCCGAACCGTTCGAGATCGGCCGCGGCCGGGTGGTGCGCGAAGGTGCGGCGGTGGCCATCCTGTCCTTCGGCTCGCGCCTGCCGGAATGCCTCAAGGCCGTGGCGCTACTGTCTTTCGGCGCCCGCTTCGCCGACGCCGCCAAGGCCGCCGACAGGCTCGCGGCGCTCGGCTTCTCCACCACGCTCGCCGATGCGCGTTTCGCCAAGCCGCTCGACGAGGACCTGATCCTGCGCCTGGCCCGTGAGCACGAGGCCCTGATCACCGTCGAGGAAGGCGCCATGGGCGGCTTCGGCGCCTTCGTGCTGCAGATGCTGGCGGCCCGCGGCGCCCTGGACCGCGGCGTAAAGATCCGCACCCTGGTCCTGCCCGACATCTTCCAGGACCAGGACAAGCCCGAGGTCATGTACGCCGAGGCCGGCCTCGACGCCGACGGCATCGTGAAGTCCGCCCTCTCGGCCCTGGGCGTCGGCGGGACGAAGGCGAACCTGCGGGCCTAGTCGGCCGTCACGGATTCGACATAGGGTCGCAGCGCGGCCGCGAAAGCTTCCGGTTCAGCGGCGCCTTCAAGCACGTCGACGATCAGTTCTGCGAAGTGGACGGCGTCGAACGAAGCGGTCACCGCCCATCCGTTGAGCGCCAGGAAGTTGATGGCCGCGGCAAACCCGGTGCGCTTGTTGCCCTGCAGGAACGGATGATTGCGCGCGACGGCGAAGAGAAGCACGGCCGCTAAGGCGACGATGTCCCGCTCGCCGCCGTAATGCCAGCTGTTCGCCGGCACGGCGGACGCGCTCTCCAGAAGTTGGGGGTCGCGGAGGGCGTAGGGTTCCTGGGTCGCCGCAACGACGGCCAAGTTGGTTGCGATCAGATCGTCAACCGTGAACCAACGCGGCTCACTCGCCGAGCTTGGCAATGATCTTCGGGAATCTCGCCATGACATCGCGTGTCATCGCCGAGATATCCACCTCGCCCTGAACAGGCCGAGCCTCAAGCGGCGCCTTCCGGTCATGCTCTTCGGCCGCACCGACAAAGGCCGGAGCGTCTTCAGCGAGGTCTTGACCGGGTTTCGGCTTGGCCATGCGCTCAAGATGAGGGCCCCGGGTCGCAAACTCAAGCCTGCCCGGCGCGCGCCGATTTCGTTCCCACCGCCCTCAGCAGACCAGGACCGGCGTCCTGAAGCCCCACATGCCGTTCTCGTCGATCCGGCGGCTGCGCTGCCGCAGGCTCGGAAGCAGGACGGGCCGCGAGACCACGATCAGGTCGGCGCTGCGCGAGGCGCGGTAGAGCGAGACCGCCTCGTCGAGCCCCTCCGCCTCCACGGCGAAGACCTCGGCGCTGTCCGCCGTCAGCTCGCCGCGCGCCCATGCCAGTTTCTCGGCGGCCGGTTCCCCGGGCGCGGCGGCGACGATCAGGTCGGTGTCGAGGCCGCGCAGGCCGGGATGGGAGGCCACGAACTCCACGGCCCGCCGGTGCTGCATGTTGGCGTCGAGCAGGACCAGCACCCGCAGTATGGGCAGGAACCGGCGTGCGGCGAGGCAGACCGGGGCGGCGCTGGCCCGGATCACCGCCTCGACATTGGAGCCGAGCAACCGGCGTTTGGCCTCGCTCGTCTCGCCGCGCTTGCCCATGACGATCAGGTCCGGCGCCAGGCCGGCCAGGCCGCTCGCGAAATCCCCCTCCATCCGGACCGCCTGGGCGACGGCGCCCTCGTCGGCCAGCCTGTCCAGGGCCCCGCTCGTCGCCACGGCGCCGGCGCGGGCGTCCACGCCCTCCTCACGCACGTTCAGAACGGTGATGTCGCCATCGATGCGCCCGGCGAACCAGGCGGCCTGATCGCAGACGCCAAGGGCGTAGGCCGAACTGTCTACACAGGCGATGACGCGGGGCACGACGACCTCAGAACGGGAAGAACATCGGGATCGTCGCCACCGCCACCGCCCAGGTGAGCAGGTTCAGCGGCAGGCCGATGCGGACGAAGTCGGTATAGCGGTAGCCGCCCATCTGGAAGACCAGCACATTGGTCTGGTAGCCGAACGGGGTGGCGAAGGCGGCGCTGGCCGCCAGCATCAGCCCGACCAGGAACGGGCGGGGACTGACCGTCAGGCTCTCGGCCAGGGCTACGGCCACGGGCGCGAGCAGCACCGCCACGGCCGCATTGGACAGGATCTCGGTCAGGAGCAGGGCCACGCCGTAGAACAGGACGAGGGCCAGCATGGGCCCCAGCCCGCGCACCCCGTTGACCAGCCCGTCGGTCGCCGCCGCGGCCAGGCCGCTGATCTCGAGCGACAGGCCGATCACCACCATCCCGGCGATGAGCAGCAGGATCTCTGGCCGCAGGCCCTTGTAGGCCTCGTCGGGGCTGATGACGCCGAGGAGGATCAGGACCACCGCCCCGGTGAGGGCCGAGGCGGCGATCGGCGCCCAGCCGAGGGCGGCGACCACCACCACCGCCACGAACACCAGAAGCGACGCCGCCGCCTTGCGCGGCTGGAACGGCCGGGCGGTGGCGAACAGGCGCGGATCGCCCGCGCCGCCGTCGGCCTGGTCGGGAACGCCTTCCAGGGCCTGGACGGTCGAGAGCCCCGATTCTTCGCTTTCCTTGCCGTTGCGGGCCCCGAGCAGCCGGCCGCCAAACAAGAAGAGATAGATCCCTCCCGCGAGCGCTACAGCCAGGGCAGGTGCTGTGATCTCGAAGATCCCGAAGGTCGGCTGTCCAGCCGTGCGGGCCATGTCGTTGACCAGCAGGTTGGTGGAGGTGCCGATCAGGGTGCAGCTGCCGCCCAGGATGGTCACGTAAGACAGGGGGATCAGAAAACGCTTCGGCGACAGGCCGATGGAGCGCGAGGCGTCGCGCACCACCGGCGCGGCCAGGACCACGATCGGGGTGTTGTTGAGGAAGGCCGAGGCCACGCCGCATAGGGCGATGACGATCCAGACGCCGGCGGCGCCCGCCCGCTGGCACAGGGCGACGGCGCGGGCGATCATGGCGTCGAGCAGGCCCGACAGCTCCATGGCGTAGGCGATCACGAAGAGCGAGGCGAGCGCGATCAGGGCCGGGCTGGCGAAGGCCGCCTGGACCTCGACGGGGCGGATCACCCCGGACGCCAGCAGGGTGGCGGCCCCGGTCAGGGCCACGACGTCGGAACGGACCTTGCCCCAGATCAGCGCCGCGACCACGGCTGCCAGGACGAAGAGGGAAAAGGCCTGATCGAAACTCATCGAACCATGGGACAGGCGGCGCGGCGCCGGTCAACTGGCGCCCGATCACAGAGTCGTTTGTCGCACGCATCTCCAAGCGGGCGGCCGATCTGATATGCCTACCCGTATGGACGAGCCCCGTCGGACCCGCATCATTCTTTCACTGGGCGCCGCGGCCGCTGTGCTGGTGCTGGTGGTCGTGGTGCAGCTGCGGGCGCCCAAGCCCCAGCCCGCGCCGTCGCCCCCGCTCCCCGCGCCCGCCCCGGTGGTGGAGGCCCCGCCCGCCCCGCCGGCCCCGCCCCCGGCGCCCCCCGCCCTGAAGCGCGGCGACCTGATCGCCGCGGCGGCGGAAGCGGCCGCCGCCTTCGCTGAGGGCCGTCCCGTCCCGGACGAGCGCCGGCTGATGGCCGGACGGCGTTTCCAGATCGTGATCCCGTTCAGCTGCCGCGGGCTCGGCGTCGCCGCCGACACCGATCCCGCGCGGGCGACGGTCGACGCCAAGCGTCGCACCCTCACCCTGGCCGCCGCGCCTCAGGACTGGGCCGAAGCGCCGTGGCTGGACACCATCCTTGGCGGCGCCGAACCGGAAGCCGTCGAAGGGTTCTGGGTGCCCCGCCCCTGGATCACCGGCGAGGCGTGCCCCGCCGTCCCCATTCCCGCGGAGGCCGAGGGCAAGGTTCAGCCGACGCCGCCTAGCCTGGGCCTGGTGCAGGTATTCGCCGTCGGGGCCTCACGCGTCGGGCAGCGGGGCTCCAGGCCCTATCGGGTGGTCAAGAAGCTCTCGGAAGAGGAAGTCGCCGCGGCGCCGGCGACCTATCGGTTGATCCTCACGGGCCGGATCGCCGCCCTGGTCGAGGATCAGGCGGTGCGTTGCTTCAGCGCCGATGTCGATATGCGCCCGACGTGCCTGATCGGGGTCAAGCTGGACAAGGTCCGCTTCGAGGACGCGGCGGGCGCCGAGACCCTCGCCGAATGGGCCGACTAGGCTTCAGGTCCGGCGTTCGCAGGCGCTGAAGAACCGCTCGACGCCGGCCTTCTCGTCGGGCTTGGCCGCCACGCCGTAACGCAGACCGGCGTAGGAGACCTCCATCTTGCCTGACTGGCGGAAGCCGGCCAGCACCGGCGAGCTTGAGGACGTCTGGGCGGTGACGATGGAGGGGCCTTCGCCGGCGTGGACCTCGGCCTTCAAGGCCGCGGTCTTGCCGCCCGAGGTCAGGACGAGGGTCGGGGCGGGGGAGGACCGCACGGAGTCGGAGACCTCGACCATGCGCGAGCCCTTGGCGCACTGGAGCATCAGGCCGACGTTGTCGGAATTGGCCTGGCCGTAAGCGAGCTTCGCCGAGGGGCCCTCGTCCAGGTAGAACAGGCCGAAGCCCGCGGGCAGGGTGGTGGCGTAGTCCCCTTGCCGCCCGTCCTGCGAACAGGCCGCCAGGGAAGCGGTGGCGGCCAGAAGTCCCGTCAGAGCCAGTTTGCGGAGCATTGCGGCGTCCCCCGGGGCGACATGCCCTGAGGAATAAAGTTGCCGTACGCGGCTCCGGTTCCCTTGACGCCGATCAAGCCCCGATCAGAAAGGGGTGAACGTCTCGAGCAGGGCCTGGCCGGCCGGGACCTTCTGCACGCGGCTGAGGGCGCCGCGCCCGCCGTAGGACACTCGCGCTTCGGCGATCTGGGTGTGGCGGATGGTGTTGGCCGCGGTGATGTCCTCCGGCCGCACCAGGCCGGCGATGGTCAGCTCGCGCAGTTCCTGGTTGATGCGGACCTCCTGGCGGCCTTGGATCACCAGGTTGCCGTTGGGCAGGACCGCGCTGACCACCGCCGCGATGGTCAGGGACACGGCTTCCGCCCGGTTGACCGAGCCCGAGCCGGCCAGGCTGCTGTTCGAGCCGCTGGTGACCAGGTGGCCGGTGTCGGGGGCCCCCGGAAGAATCTTCGCCAGGGTGGACTCCAGGCCGAAGAACTTGCTGACGCCGCCGTCGACCGAGGTCTCCCGGCTGGTCGAGGTGTCGTTCGAGATGCTGGCGTTGTCGCGGATGTCGATACTGACGGTGAGGATGTCGCCGACCTTGTTGGCCCGCTGGTCCTTGAAGAAGGCCCGGGCGCCGGTGCGCCACAGGGTGTTGGCCGACTGAGGCCCCCTCGGCTGGGTGATCTCCTGCTGCATCGGCATCATCTGGGCGGGATAGCCGACCGCGCTGAGCTGCGGGCCGTGGACCGCTTCTGAGACGGTCGAACAGGCGCCCAGGGCGAGGGCGAGGCAGGACAGGGAGGCGAGGGGGGCGAGGCGGAGCGACATGGGAACCTCTAGCGCAGGGAAGCGGTGGAGAAGGGAGCGGCCTTGAGGCGGTCGGCGCGGGGGCCGACCACGGCCTTGCCCGGACCGGCGGCGACCGCCTCGATGATCTTCTTGGACTGTTGGTTGAGCACCTGGACGGACTCGCCGACGGCGGCGTCCTTCAGCGCCTTGCCCTGGAGCACCAGGGTGATGCCGCCGGCCTCGTAGGCGACCGAGATGGTCTCGTCGCGGTGGATCACCATCGGCTGGGCGAGGTCGGCGGTCTGTACCGCGGCGCCTTCGCGCAGGGGGCGGCGGGCCGCCTGGCCGATGATCGCGTCAGGATTGCCGGGCGCGCCGGCGCCGGCGACGACCTCGTCGCTCCACCGCAGATCGGAGGCCTGGAGGATCTCGCCCGCGTTGAGGTTGCGGGCGTAGGCCAGCACCTGGGCCCGGCGCCCGGCGGTCCGAGGTCCGGAGCCGGCCTGGCCGCCGGCCGGGCTGGTTCCGGAGGCGACGACGATGCGGCGCACGCCCAGGTCGTTGGCCCAGTCGAGTCCGGCCTTGTGGGCGGCGAGCTGGACCCGTCCGGCGTCGAGCACGGCGTTCATGCCGGGGGCGGGGGCGAGGGCCACCGCCACCTTGCCGGCCGCCCCGCTCGCGCCGTCGAACACGTCGGCCAGGGTGACGGCCGCACCCGTCGCGGTCGGGGCGGCGCGCAGGGCGACCGGGGTTCCGGCCAGGGCGGGAGCCGCGAGGGCGAGGGCTGCGAGGACGGCGAGGGCTGTACGGATCATGGTCAGGACTTGATCTGCGAGGCGGTGGACAGCATCTGGTCGGCCGCCGTCACCACCTTCGAATTCATCTCATAGGCCCGCTGGGCCACGATCAGGGCGGTGACCTCGGTCACCGCGTCGACGTTCGACGCCTCGGTGTAGCCCTGCTGCAGCTTGCCGAAGCCGTTGGCGCCCGGAGCGCCCTGGTTGGCCGGGCCCGAGGCCCCGCTCTCCAGCAGCAGGTTGTCGCCGATCGCTTCCAGCCCGGCCTCGTTGTAGAAGGTGACGAGCTGGATCGCGCCAACCAGCTGGGGCGCGGTCTGGCCGGCCAGGGTGGCGCTGACCTGGCCGTCGGCCGAGACGGACACGTCGGTCACGCCCTGCGGCAGGGTGATGGCGGGCTGGACCACATAGCCGTCGGCGGTGACCAGCTGGCCCTGCTGCGACACCGAGAAGTTGCCGGCCCGGGTATAGGCGGTCTCGCCCGAAGGCAGCAGCACCGAGAAGAAGCCCTTGCCGTCGATGGCCAGGTCCAGCTTGTTGCCGGTCTGGGTCAGGGCGCCCTGCTGGGTGATACGATAGACCGACCCGGTCTTCACGCCGGAGCCGATCTGCACCCCGGTCGGCACCACCGTGCCGGTGGAGGACGACTGGACCCCCATCCGCTCGACGTTCTGGTACAGCAGGTCCTGGAACTCGGCCCGCTGCTTCTTGAAGCCGATGGTGTTCATGTTGGCGATGTTGTTGGAGATCACCTCCACGTTCATCTGCTGGGCGGCCATGCCGGTGGACGCGATGCGCAAAGCTCTCATGGCTCAGGTCCTCAGTTGATCCGGCCCAGGCGGTCGATGGCGCGGGTGGAGAGATCCCCCGACTGCTCCATCATCCGGGCGACGCGCTCGTAGGCGCGGGTGATTTCGATCAGGTTGGTGATTTCCAGCACGGGCTGG
>DAICXL010000042.1:0-2765 GCA_027312185.1 Caulobacterales bacterium
TGGCGGGCGACCGCCTCCCCGTCCTCGATGGCCTGGGAGGCGCCCTGCGCGAAGGACGGCAGCATGGGGTGGGCCGCGTCGCCCAGCAGGCTGACCCGCCCCCGGGACCAGGCGGCCAGCGGCGGCCGGTCGAACAGGGCCCAGCGCCAGGCCTCCGGGACCGCCGCGATCAGGGCCGCGACGGGCGCCGGCCAACCGGCGAAGTCGCGGGCGAGGTCGGCCTTGTCGCCCTGTTCGGTCCAGGATTCTGCGGTCCAGTCCGCGCCCTCGACCACGCCGACGAAGTTCACCAGGGCGCCGCCGCGAACATAGTAGTGGACGAAGTGCCGCCCCCTGCCCGTCCAGATGGCGGCCACGGGGGGGACCAGCCCCGCGGGCAGTTGGTCGGCGGCCACCGTGCCCCGCCACGCGCTCATGCCGGTGAAGCGCGGCCGGCCCGCGCCGAACAGGGCGGCCCGCACCACCGAGCGCAGGCCGTCGCAGCCGATCACCGCGTCGGCCTTCACCGTCTCGCCGCCGGCCAGGCGCAAGGACACCCTGCCTGCGTCCTGCTCCAGCCCCTCGACCCGCGCCCCCAGGCGAAGCTCGGCCGTCTGCATCGCCCTGCCGCGCAAAAGCCGCTGCAGGTCCGAGCGATGCACATGCAGATAGGGCGCGCCCCACCGCGCCCTGGCGGCGTCGCCCAGGGGCTGGCGCAGCATCTGGGCGCCCGAGGCGGCGTCGCGGACGACGATGGCCTCGGGCTCGAAGCCGATGGCGTCCAGGCCCTCGCCCAGCCCCAGCCGCTGCAGCACCCGCGTCGCATTGGGGCCGAGCTGGAGGCCGGCCCCGACCTCGCTCAGCGCCGCGGCCTGCTCCAGCACCACCACCTCGGCGCGGCCGGCGAGGGCGATCGCCGCCGTCAGGCCGCCTATTCCAGCGCCAGCGAGCACGATGCGCATGGGTTAACGAAATCCTTCAACGCTTGACGTCGTGGCCAAGCTTACAGACCATCCAGTCTAAGCCTTGACGAACACAAGGCTAAGTCGTGCGTTGGTAGTCTGGCCGGCTTGCGGTCAAGGTGTGTGTGGGGGCGCGATTTTGGTTTTGCACTGGCGGACCCAGCCGGAGGAGTCTGTTCCGAGCGCTCCGGCCGGTGCATCCAGCGCCTGGACCGACCCCGCCTGGTCGGGCGGCGGCCACGGGGCGCGCCTCGTCGACACCACCATGCTGTTCGCCCCCAAGAGCGGCGGGGTCAAACGCTACCTGCTGGCCAAGCGCGCCTGGTTCGCCGAGCACCGCAGGGGCGTCCGCCACACCCTGGTGGTCCCAGGGGCCGAGAACGCCCGACCGGAGATGGGCATGGTCACTGTGGCCGCGGTCCGCATGCCGTTCGGCGACGGCTACCGGTGCCCCGCTTCCCCCCGCCGCTGGGCCGATCACCTCGTCGCCCTGCGCCCCGACGTGATCGAGGCCGGCGACCCCTATGGCCCCGGCCATGCGGCCCTGGACGCCCGCGAACGCCTCGGCGTGCCGGCCGTCGCCTTCTGCCATTCCGACCCGGCCGCCCTGGCCGGCCTGCATATGGGGGCGTGGGCAGAGCCGGGCGTGCGCCGCCGGTGGGCCCAGCTGGTCCGCCGCTTCGACCGGGTGGTGGCCCCCAGCCGCCACATCGCCGAGCGCCTCGACGACGCGGGCGTCTTCGGCGTGCACATCCAGCCCCTGGGCGTCGACACCACGACCTTCACGCCCGAGCGCGCCGATCCGGCCGCCCTGCGCGCCGAGCTCGGCTTGCCCGCCTCCACCCGGCTGCTGGTCTTCGCCGGCCGCCCGGCGCGCGAGAAGAACATCGACGTCATGCTCGACGCCGTCGCCCGGCTTGGGCCCGACTATCACCTGCTGCTCATCGGCGCCGGGACCGGCTGCCAGCCGCAGCCGGGCGCCACCTTCCTCGGCTATCGGCCCGACCCCTTCGAGGTGGCGCGCCTGATCGCCAGCTGCGACGCCTTCGTCCACGCCAACCACCAGGAGCCGTTCGGCCTCGTGGTGCTGGAGGCCATGGCCTGCGGCCTGCCCGTGGTTGGGGTCGAGGCCGGGGGGGTGTGCGAACTGGTGGACGAGGAGGTGGGCCAGCTCGCCCCGCGCCCGACCGCCGCCGATCTGGCCGAGGCCATCGAGGCCCTGTTCGCCCGCGATCTGGGCGCCATCGGCGCCGCCGCCCGGGCGCGGGCCGTCTCCCGTCACGGCTGGGGCTGCACCTTCGAGCGGCTGGCCAGCTTCTACGGCGCGCTGAGCGGCGAAGGCGCGGCGCCCGTCGCCCCCCTGCGGCTGGTCGGGCGGCGGTGATCGGACGCGGGTTGACGCTGCGGCAATGATTTTCCCGCATCCTGCCTGCGGTTTACGTCGCAGCGGGATGGTTCGGTGGCCAAGGCTCAGTTCCACAAACATCAGAAAGTCTGGGTGGAGTCGGTCGGCGCCTGGGCGACGATCGACAAGATCCAGCCGGTCTGGGCCAAGGGCTTCGACGAGCCCGTGCGCATCACCTACGATGTCGGTCTGGGCCGCGAATTCCTCGCCCACGAGCTGAGGGCCGAGGACGCCGAGGAGGCCCCCGCCGACGAAACCGCCGGCGAATGGCGGCTGATGCGCGCCCGCAACAAGTGGCAGGCCCCCGAGAACTGCAGCCACCACCCCTTCCCCGGCACCTTCCCCGTGGTGGTCACCGACCCCTCCGACTGGGGCGGCTGGCGCACGCCTGGAGCGGAATACGACCGCGACCCCCACAA
>DAICXL010000042.1:2935-20732 GCA_027312185.1 Caulobacterales bacterium
TGGTCGAAGCGGCTTAGGGTCGCCCCGCCCTCACGGAAACAACACCGCCTCGTAGTCGCGCGCACCGTGCAGGATGTGCAGCACCTCCACGCGCTCCGCGATGATCCAGTAGAAGATCAGGTAGTCGCCGTGGGGGCGTCGCCTTATTCCCCGGTGGCTGTATCGGGCGACCAGCGGAAATCGCCTGGGGTGGTCGGCGAGCCCCTCGCAGGCCTGTCGAAGCTCGCGGAAATAGCTCAAGGCCCTTCCCGGCGCGTCGATAGCGATGTGATCGGCAATCGTCTGCAGATCCTCCAGCGCCGCCTCCGTTAGGACGACGATCAAGGGGCCTTAGCCCCCAGGCGGCCACGCAGCCGCTCTTCCAGCTGATCAAACGCCGGCCCGACTGGCGTCGTCCGGCCCACCTCGGCGTCCGCCATGCCGCGGGCTATGGCCAAGTCCAGCACCGCGAGCTTGGCCTCCCGCTCTTGGACCAGACGAACCCCTTCGCGCAGAACTTCGCTTTTGGAGTTGTAACGCCCGCTGGACAGCAGGCCTTCGACGAACTGCTCTAGCTGAGCGCCAAGATCCACGCTGATTGCCACGGCACAGTCACTCCCACGACGCGATTTCCATAATAGTTATGGCGGAGAACCTTGGAAAGAGAGCCGGCGCCCTTTCGCGAAGTGGCCCCGGTCGCTACATCGCGACCATGCGTACCGATCAGCCCGTTCCGATCCGCCTCCAGGATTACGCCCCGCCGCCGTTCCTGGTCGATGAGGTGGACCTGACCTTCGTCCTCGATCCCGACGCTACGCGCGTCCGCTCGAAGCTCACGCTCAGGCGCAATGGCGCGCACGACCTGCCGCTGAAGCTGGACGGGGTGCGGCTGAAGCCGGTGAGCATGGCCATCGACGGCCGCATCCTGCAGCCGGGCGAGTTCGAGATCACCGACGAGCACCTGATCGTCGCCCAGGTCCCGGACGCCTTCGTGTTGGAGACCGAGGTCGCGATCGACCCCGCCGGCAACACGGCGCTGGAAGGCCTCTACATGTCGGGGGGCCGCTTCTGCACCCAGTGCGAGGCCGAGGGCTTCCGCAAGATCACCTGGTTCCCCGACCGGCCGGACGTGCTGGCCCGCTACACCGTCCGTATCGAGGCCGACCGCGCCTTCCACCGCCTGCTCGCCAACGGCAACAGGGTCGAAGAAGGCCCGCTGGAGGGCGGGCGTCATTACGCCGTGTGGCGCGATCCCTTCCCCAAGCCCTGCTACCTGTTCGCCCTGGTCGCCGGCGAACTCGACGAACTGAAGGGCAGCTTCGTCACCATGACCGGCCGCACCATCGACCTGCGCATCTACGTCGATCCCGGCCAGAGCGAGCGGGCGGTCTACGCCATGGACGCGCTGAAGCGGTCGATGACGTTCGACGAGACCGCCTTCGGCCGCGAGTACGACCTCGACCTGTTCATGATCGTCGCCGTGCGCGACTTCAATTTCGGGGCGATGGAGAACAAGGGCCTCAACGTCTTCAACTCCAGCCTGCTGCTGGCCGACCCGGCCACGGCCACCGACATGGACTACGAGCGCATCGAGAGCGTCGTCGCCCACGAGTACTTCCACAACTGGACCGGCAACCGCATCACCTGCCGCGACTGGTTCCAGCTGTGCCTGAAGGAAGGCCTGACCGTCTTCCGCGACCAGAGCTTCTCGGCCCAGGAGCGCGGCGAGTCCGTTGTGCGGATCAAGGATGTCCGCGCCCTGCGCACCCGTCAGTTCCCGGAGGATGCCGGCCCGCTGGCCCACCCGGTGCGCCCGTCCAGCTACGTCAAGATCGACAACTTCTACACCGCCACGGTCTACGAGAAGGGCGCGGAGATCATCCGCATGCTGCACACCCTGCTGGGGCCCCAGGCTTTCCGGGCCGGCATGGACCTCTACTTCGAGCGCTGCGACGGCACGGCGGCGACGGTCGAGGATTTCGTCGGCGCCTTCGAGGCCGCCTCGGGCCAGGACCTTTCGCGCTTCTTCGCCTGGTACCAGCAGCCCGGCACCCCGGTCCTCACCGTCGAGTCCACCTACGACGAGGCCGCCCAGATCCTGGTCCTGTCGCTGGCCCAGGCCGGCCGCACCCCCGCCGACGCGCCCCTGCCCATTCCGGTGCGCCTGGGCCTGCTCGACCGTGACGGCGAGGTCATGGCCTTCCACGACCCGGCGAGCGGCGCCCCCGTGACCGAGGCCCTGGTCGTGCTGGACAAGGCCCAGGCCGAAGTCCGCCTCGGCGGAGTGACGCAGGAGCCGGTGGTCTCGCTGCTGCGCGGCTTCTCGGCCCCGGTTCGCCTGGTCGTCGATGCGCCGGCCAAGGACGCCTATGTCCGGCTGGCGGCAGACCCCGATCCGTTCAACCGCTGGGAAGCCGGCCAGGATCTCGCGCGCGAGCTGATCCTCGCCCGCGCCGCCGGCGCGCCTGACGAAGTCAATGAGGAGCGCTACGCCGACGCCATCGGCCGGGCCCTGTCCGACCAGTCCGCCGAGCCCGCCTTTCAGGCCCTGTTGTTGGCCCTGCCCAGCGAATCGGACCTGGCGCTGGCCCAATCTGAAAGGGGAGGAATGGCCGAACGAGGCGGCCTGGCCGACCCCGCCGCCTTGCACGAGGCGCGCGAGGCCCTGCGCACCCGCATCGCCGTGCACCTGTCCGAAGTGCTGGTGCGCCTGCACGGGGCGATGCAGGACCCGGGCGAGTTCACGCCCGACGCGGCGGGCGCGGGCCGCAGGGCCCTGCGCAACGCCGTCCTCGATCTCCTGGCCGCCGAGCCGACCGCCGTCCACCTCGCCCGCGCCGTCGGCCATGCCGAGGCGGCGACCAACATGACCGACTCCATCGGCGGCCTGAACGCCCTGATGCAGATGAGCGTCACCCCCGACGGCGCCGCGGCCTTCGAGGAGGCCCTGTCCGCCTTCTACGAGCGCTGGAAGGACGAGCCCCTGGTCGTCGACAAATGGTTCGCCCTGCAGGCCCGATCGCCGGCGCCGGACGCCCTGGCCAAGGTGGCGGCCCTGACCACCCATCCGGCCTTCGAGTCCAGGAATCCCAACCGGCTGCGCGCCCTGGTGGCCAGCTTCGCCAGCGGCAACCCCTCCCGCTTCCACGACCCCAGCGGGGCCGGTTATCGGTTCCTCGCCGACCAGATCCTGCTGATCGACAGCTTCAACCCCATGATCGCCGCAAGACTGCTGGAGCCCCTGGGCGGCTGGCGCCGATACAGTGAAAACCTGGGCGAACTCATGCGGGACGAATTGTCGCGGATCGCCGCCGCTCCGAATATCTCCAAGAATGTCCTGGAGTTAGCCGAAAAGGCCCTGAACTGACGATATGTTGTCAACTATCGGTAAAGGATAAAACCGGCAATCTAAGCGTGTGAAGCCCTTTGCGCCGTGCGAGGGCGGAGACGCATGCCTTGACGTCCCCCCTCGGCAAGTTGGCCTTCCTGGTCGTCGACGACAACGCCAACATGGTGCAGATCGTCAAGACGATCCTGAAGAACTTCGGCGTGGTCCACGTCTATGAGGCCAAAGACGTCGCCGAGGCGTTCTCTCTGGTGCGCCAGTACGCCATCGATCTCGTCTTCCTCGACTACAACCTCGGGTTCATGGACGGCGTCGAGTTCGTGAAGCTGATGCGCACGGCCACCGACAGCCCCAACCCCTATCTGCCGATCATCATGCTGACGGCCTATACCGAACACCACCGTGTCGTGGCCGCGCGGGACGCCGGCGTGACCGAATTCTGCGCCAAGCCCGTCACCGCCATCGAAATCTACCGCAAGATCGTCGAGGTGATCGAGCGCCCCCGCTCCTTCGTCCGCACCAACAGCTACTTCGGCCCCGATCGCCGACGCCACGACACCGACTTCACCGGCCCGGAAAAGCGCCGCGACAGGATGAACCAGGCGGATTCGGGGGCGGCCGCGGCAAAGGCAGGATGACACGGCCCAGGCGGGCCGAGTACGTTCGCCTTTGGACGAATCGGGAGGGGCTCGCTTGGCCAGCCGCGTAAACCGGCGAGCCGGCGCGAGACGCCGAAGCGACGGCTTCGAGGCGGAGGCGCCGCCGAGCGCCGCCTTCCCCGTCGCCGCCCGCATCCTCATCCTCTCGTCGCTTCTGCTCCTGGCGATCTATACCGCCCTGTCGGTCCGCCGCATCGACCGCAGCGGCCCCGAGCAGCGCTCCGCCCGTGAACTGCAGAGCGAGGCCCAGCTGCTGGTCGCCCGGGCCGAGACGGACGCCGTGCGCCTGCGCCTGAGCATCGTCGCCGCGGCCCAGCGCCTGCAGCGCAACCCCGGCCAGCCCCTCGAGGCGGCTGAGACCACCCTGCGCATGGCCGCCCCCGGCGCCCGCGCCGCGGCGGTGGTGGGCGAACAGGGCGTGCTGGCCTCCACCGCCAGCGCCAGGGATCTGGCCTGGGTCGAAGCGGCGGCCGCCGCCAGGGCCTCGGGCAAGTCGATCTGGCTGGGCCCGGCCGGGGCCCAGGCCGGCGCGGGGACCGCCTACATGGCCGCCCAGGTGCAACCGTCCCGCGGCCGGCCGATGTATGTCATCGCCGCCGTCGACTTCGGCCGCCTGACCACGCGGCCCGCGGCCGACGCCGTGGTCCTGACCAACTCTGAGGGCGCCGTGCTGGCCCGCCGCGGCGGCGGCATAGAGGCCGAGGCCCTCACCCTGTCCGCAGCCCTGGGCCTGACGCCGGCCCAGGCCCTCGCCGTCGCCCGTGACGGCGGGGCCCGGGAGGGCGCCTTTCCGGGGGGCCGCGCCGCCCGGGTCGCGACGGCCTCCGCCCCCGACGCCGGCCTGATCGCCGCCGCCGCCGTCTCCGACGAGGTGGTGGTCGGGGCGGCGCGCACCACCCTGGCCGGCGACCTGTTCTCCCTGCTGGCGCCGCTGGCCATCGGCATCATGCTGACCCTCGTCGTCCTGCGTCAGGCCCGCAAGACGGGCGAGGCCCAGAAGGCCATGGCCGACACCGAGCGCAAGTTCCGCCTCGCCGTCGAAGGCGCCCGCTGCGGCATCTGGGAGTGGCGGCTGCGCGAGGACGTGGTGGTCATGTCCGACGTCACCGGCGCCATGCTGGGCTGGGGCGGCGCCGGCGCCGTCCGCGGCGAGGAAGTCATCGCCCGCATCACCCCCGAGCACCGCGAACGGGTCCGCCAGGCCCTGCGCGGGGCCGGCAGCTTCGGCGCCTTCGACGTCTCTTTCCGGGTGCCTGGGCCGCACGGCGCGGCCTGGATCGACGCCCGTGGCCAGGCGGTGGGCGAGCCCGACGAGGACGGCTACGCCTCGATCCTGGGGGTGGCGCTGGACGTCACCGAGGAGCGCATGGCCCAGGACCGGGCCCAGGCGGCCGAAACCCGCCTGCGCGACGCCATCGACAGCGTGTCCGAGGCCTTCGTGCTGTGGGACCGGCGCGGGCGCCTCCTGATGTGCAACAACGCCTACCGGGAGTTCTTCAATCTCGAGCCGCGGCTGCTGAAGCCCGGCGTGTCCCACGACATGGTGCGCTCGGTCGCCGACCTCTCGATCAAGGCCGCCCAGCCGGCGGCCGGGGGCCAGCAAGGAGTCCGCGAGGCCGAGTTGATCGACGGCCGCTGGGTGCAGATCTCAGAGCGCCGCACCGCCGAGGGCGGCCTCGTCATCACCGCCGCCGACATCACCGCCGTCAAGCGCCAGGAGGCCCAGCGCCGGGCCAACGAGGAGGCGCTGCAGGGCGCCGTCGACCGGCTGGAGGAGAGCCGCGGCCAGCTGGCCGAGCTCGCCCACAAGTACGAGATGGAGAAGATCCGGGCCGAGGACGCCAACCGGGCCAAGAGCGAGTTCCTGGCCAATATGAGCCACGAGCTGCGCACCCCTCTGAACGCCATCAACGGCTTCTCGGAGATGATGACCACCGAGATGTACGGCAAGCTCGGCGACCCCCGCTACAAGGAGTACGCCCAGGACATCCTCTCCTCCGGCCAGCACCTGCTCGCCCTGATCAACGACATCCTCGACATGGCCAAGATCGAGGCCGGCAAGCTGCACCTGCGTTTCGAGCGGGTCGACATCGAGGACGTGACCGAGGACGTCGTGCGGCTGATGCGCAACCGGGCCGAGACCGCCGGCCTGACCGTACACCTGGACCTCGCCCCGGGGCTGCCGGAGGTCGAGGCCGACTACCGGGCGGTCAAGCAGGTGCTGCTCAACCTGCTGTCCAACGCGCTGAAGTTCACCCCGCGGGGCGGCCGGGTGACGGTGCGCGCCGAACTGATCGGCGACCGGGGCCACCCCGAATCCGACCGGGTGCGGGTCGAGGTGGTCGACACCGGCATCGGCGTCACCAAGGAAGACCTGGCGCGGCTGGCGCGGCCCTTCGAGCAGATCGAGAGCCAGCACTCCAAGACCACGCAAGGGTCCGGCCTGGGCCTGGCCCTGACCAAGTCCCTGATCGAGATGCACCACGGCCGTTTCGAGCTGTCGAGCGAAGGCCTGGGCTGCGGCTCCGTGGCCGCCTTCACCATCCCGGTGAAGCGCCGCACCGTCATCGAGCCCGGCGCCGACCGCCGCAATCCGGCGGCCGCCTGAACTAAACAAAACCCGTCATCCTCCGGTCGCGCGTAAGCGCGATCCGGGGGACCCAAGCAACGGCGCCTGAATGGCAGAACTGCGCAGCTGGCGCAGACCTCGCTTGGGTCCCCCGGATCACGGCTGCGCCGCGCCCGGAGGATGACGGCTATTTGAGAGGCGGCGCCGGGGCTTCCGGCGGCGGCGGGGCTTCCGGCGGCTCCGGCGGCGGAAGCGGCGGCGGCGGGCCGTCCGGACGGTGATCGCCAGGGCCGCGATCGCGACGGCCACGGCCGCCGGGGCCGCGCATCATCACCTGGGCGAACAGCTTGCGCTCTTCGGCGGAGAACTCCGACAGGCGCGTCGCCAGGGTCGCGTCGATGCGGGCGCGGGCCCGGGCCTCGGCGGCGCGCGCGCGCGCCAGGGCGGCGGAAACCGCGGCGGCGTCATAGGTCTGGGCCGCCATCAGCTGCGTCGCTTCGCGGCGGGCTTCTCCGGCGGCCCGGAAGTCGGGGGCCGCGCTGAGCGCCCTCGCCCGCATCACCTCGCGGAACGCCCGGCGCCGCTCGTCGGGCAGGGCCTGCAGGGCCGCGCCGATATCGTGTCCGCGTCCGCGGCGCACCTCGGCGCGTTCGTCGGCCATCTTCAGCCCGACGATGATCACGCCCACCAGGCTCCCGATCAGGAACAGGTTCAGCACCAGGGAGACGGCGATGGCGATCTTCCAGCGCGGGGTCATGCCTCCCTCCGCAGGGTCAGCCGGTCCGAGACCGTGAAGGGCGCCAGCGCCGTGGAGGCATCCTCCGAAGCGGCGGCGGCGAGCATTTCGTCGGCGCGGACGTCCGAGATCGCCGCGGACGAGCCGGCCATGCCGACGACGATCCCGGCGGCGCAGGCGGCGGCCAGCCCCGCTCCGGAGAGCCACAGGCCGAAGCGTCCGCCCAACGAGCGTCCGCCCAACGCGGCGCGAGGCCGCGGGGCGCCGGCCAGCACCCGTTCGCGCAGAGCATGGCTGACCGTCGGCGGACGCCAGGCGTCCAGGGCTTCGTCCAGGAAGGCGGCCTCGGCCAGGATCCGGCCCGCCGCCTCGGGCTCGCGCGCGTGCAGGGCGAGCGCCGGATCGCGCTGATCTTGCGGCCAGCGGCTCATGTCGGCGCCGTAGGCCTCGGCAAGGCTGCGGTAGCGTTCGATATCCATCTCGCCCTCCTTATCCTAGCTTCTGGCCGGCGCCATGTCGGTCAGGGCGGCCCGCAAGGCGCGTCGACCGCGCGACAGCAGGCTCTCCAGGGCCTCGACGCTCACCCCCATGAGCGCGGCGGCCTCGATATTGGTCAGATCCTGGTAGTGGCAGAGCACCACCGCTTCCCTCTGCCGCTCGGGCAGGGCGGCGACCGCCGCCTCCACCCGTTTCGACACGTCGGCGTCCTGCAGGCCCTGTTCGGCCCCGGTCGACGGATCGACCTGCTCGGGCGGCTCGGCCATCGGCTGCTCGCGCCGCCGCCTCAGCCGGTCGTAGCAAAGGTTCAGGGCCACCCGGTGCATCCAGGTATCGAACTTGCCGGCCCCCGGCGTCCACTTGGGCGCCTGTTTCCAGGCGCGGACGAAGACCTCCTGGGCCACGTCCTCCGCTTCGCCGGCGTCGCCCAGCATGCGCCGGGCGAGCGCCAGCATCCGCGGCAGTTTGCGGGCGACGAGGGCCTGCACGGCCGCGGGCTCGCCGCGGCCGACGCGGGCGACCAGGTCCTGGTCCGGGTCTTCCCCCGCGCCTTGCCTCGACCCGCCCGCCAACGCCGTCCTCGTTCCTCATCGCCCGCGCCTTTCGGCCTAGCCTTGCCGTCTACCGCGCCGCCGGAGGCGCAGGCGGGGTCTGTCCGCCAGGGCCGCGACCGGGACCGCGCCGGCCCCCACGCTCCTGGCGATCCTTGCGATCATTCAGCCGCTCCAGCGAGCGCGCATTGAGCTGGTCCAGGGTGAACGAGTCTTTCTCCCCGGAGAAGCGCTCGAACATCCGGCGCTGACGCTCCAGACGCTGGCGCTCCGCATCGGTGCGGAACTCCTCGAACGTCACCCGTCCGTCCCGGTTGGCGTCCATGCGGGTCACCAGGGCGGCGTTGCGCTGCTGGACCTGTTCGGCCGTGGGCGGCTGGCGCATGAAGCGGCGACCGCCGGGGCCGCCCTGGCCCCCATGGAAGCCGCGCCCGCCGTGGAAGCCGGGGCCCTTGTCCTGGCCGGCCGGAGCCGGCGGGGCGGGCGGGGCCTGCGCCAGGGCGGCGCCGGCGGTGACGACCGCGACGAGGCCGGCGATCAGTATGGTCCTGTTCATTTGGTGGTCTCCCAGAAGGCTGTGACGCCCCTCTCGACCCATTCAACGGCGGCCCCCTCGAACTCCGTCGCCGCCGTCCGTGATGGCGTCGAAGGCCGCGTGAGCCTTCTCCCTCGCCCGGGTCAGCTTCGCCTTCAGCCCGGCCATGTCCTTGGCGCCGCCGGCGCGGGCCAGGATGGCCTGCAGCCGGCGCGGCTCGGCCGCCGGGTCGGCGTCGTCGGACAGCGCCACCTTCAGCACCTGCGACAGGTCCTGCTGCAGCCGCCAGGCCGCGACCAGGTCGCCGGCCAGCTTCGGATCGGCCAGGCCCGCCGTGGTCAGGGCCTCCAGCGCCTCGGCGGTATGGACCCTGAGCGGACCGCCGCCCGCGGCATGCACGATCTGCAGGTGCTGGGCCGCGAACTCGATGTCGACCAGGCCGCCCTTGATCAGCTTGATGTCCCAGAACCCGGAGGGCGGCCGCTCCTTGGCCATCAGCTGGCGCATCTCGCGCACGTCCCTGGCCGCCTCGGCCGGATCGCGCGGTCGGCGCAGGGCCGTCTCGATCGCCGCCTCGACCTTGGCCGCGAAGGCCGGCGAGGTCGCCCAGGCCACCCGGGCGCGGGTGAGGGCCAGCAGCTCCCATGTCTCGGCCTCCTCGGCGTAGTAGCGCTCCAGGGCGGCCATGCTCACCGCCACCGGCCCCGCCGTGCCGGAGGGGCGCAGCTGCAGGTCGACCTCGTAGAGGTCGCCCTCCCCCGTCGGCGCCGACAGGGCGGCGACGAGCCTCTGGGTGAAGCGGGCGTAGAAGGTCTCGGCCCCCCACCCCTTGGTTTCCGACACCGCGTCCGGCCCGGCCGGCGCGTAGACCGTCATCAGGTCGAGGTCCGAGCGGGCCGTCATCTCCCGCGACCCGGCTTTGCCCAGGGCCACCACCGCCACCTCGCCCGGGAAGGCCCCGCCCAGGCGCGTGGCCTCGACCAGGGCGGCGGGGGCCAGCGCGCCCAGGCAGGCGTCGGCCAGGGCCGCGAAGGCGGCCCCTGCGCCCTCCGCGTCGGCGGTCCCCGACAGCACCTGCACTCCGACGCGGAAGGCCTGCTCCCGGTGGATGCGGCGGGCGGCGTCCATCGCCGCCTCGAAACCGTCTTCGCACGCCTCCCCCACCGCCTCGGCGACCGCCTCCGCCGTCTCGGCCGGGTCGAGGGGCGAGAAGAAGCCCGCGTCCAGCATGCTGTCCAAGGCTGCGGGGCGCCGGGCCAGGGTCGAGGCCAGGCGCGGGGCAAGGGCCAGGACCGAGACCACCAGTTCGAACAGCTTGGGCTGGGCCAGGAACAGCGACTGGATCTGCACCCCGGAGGCCAGGCCGCCGAAGAAGTCGGCGAAGCGGTCGAAGGCCGCGTCCGGCGCCCCGGTGGCGTGGGCCGCCTCCAGCAGGCGCGGCGCCAGGCGCGTGAACAGCTCGCGCCCCCGGGCCGTTCGGGTGGCCGGGATGCGCCCGTGATGCCAGGCGCGGATCGTCGCCGAGACGCGGGGCGGATTGGAGAAGCCCATGCGGGCCAGGGTGGCCAGGGTCTCCGGGTCGTCCTCGACGCCCGTGAAGACCAGGCTGCCGAAGGAGGACGACAGGGCCTCGTCCTCGGCGAACAGCTCGCCATAGCGGGCGTTCACCCGCTTCAGCAGCTTGCCGACGTCGGTGTCGAACCTTGCGAGCGAGGTGTAGCCGGCCAGGGCCGCGATCCGCCGCCGCGGCTCGTCGGCCTCGGGCAGGATGTGGGTCTGGTCGTCGGCGATCATCTGGGCCCGGTGCTCCAGGCCGCGCAGGGTGTCGTAGGCCTCGGCCAGCATCTTGGCGGCGGCCTCGCCGACATGGCCGGCGCGGGCGAGGTCGGCCAGGGCGTCCAGGGTGCGCGGGCTGCGCAGGGCGGGGTCGCGGCCGCCCAGGATAAGCTGCTGGGTCTGGACGAAGAACTCGATCTCGCGGATGCCGCCGTGGCCCAGCTTCAGGTTGGCGCCCTTGGCCGCCAGCCGCTCGTCGACCTTGTGGACGTGGATCTGGCGCTTGATCGAATGGATGTCGGCGATGGCCGCGAAATCGAGGTTCCGCCGCCACACGAAGGGCAGCAGCTCGTCCAGGAAGGCCTGGCCCCGGGCCATGTCGCCGGCCGCGACCCGGGCCTTGATCATCGCCGCCCGCTCCCAGTTCTGGCCGACGCTCTCGTAGTAGTCGAGCGCCGCCTCCACCGGCACGGCGGCCGGGGTCGAGGACGGGTCCGGGCGCAGCCGCAGGTCGACCCGGAAGACATAGCCGTCGGCGGTGCGGTCCTGCAGCAGGGACGCCACCGCCTGGGTGATCTTCAGCGCCAGGGCCTGCGGCTCCACGCCCTCGGCCACGGGCATGGCCTCGGGCTCGTAGAAGACGGTGATGTCGATGTCGGAGGAATAGTTGAGCTCGAAGGCCCCGTGCTTGCCGAGCGCCAGGAAGAAGTAGCCCGGGACCGGACCGGCCGCTTGGTTCGTGGGCGGGACCAGCCGGCCCTTGGCCGCCTCGCCCGCCGCGGCCACCGCCAGGGCGCTCTTGAGGCTCTCGTCGGCGAAGCGGCTCAGCGCCCCGGTCACCTGGTCGAGGCCCCACACGCCGCCGAGGTCAGCCAGGGCCGTCAGCAGGTGCAGCTCGGCCTTGAGCCGGCGCAGGCGCTTGGCGGCGGCGTCCGTGTCGGGCTCGTCCGCGACCAGCCGGGTGGCGGCCAGGATGTCGTCCAGCTGGGGGCCCGCCGGCCGGGCCAGGATGCGGGCCAGCCGCGGCGGGTCGCGCCGGGCCAGGCCCGACAGATAGGGCGAGGCCGCGAACACCGGCGCCAGCGCCGGCCAGGCCGCGCCGGCCGTCTCGCCCAGAACCTCCCGCGCCCGCTCCGCCGCCGCCGTGTCGGTCACCGGACCGCAGGGCTTCAGGGACTGGGCGAGGGGCGCGGTGGCTTCAGGCGACATCATGGCTCCCAAAACCGCTCATCCCGGCGGAAGCCGGGACCCAGGTTTTAACCGCCGCGCTCCCCGCAAAGAACTGGGTCCCGGCTTCCGCCGGGATGAGCGGAGTCTATTTCCTACGCCTGGTCCAGCCCGTAGGCCGCGTGCAGGGTGCGCACGGCCAGTTCGGTATAGGCCGCGTCGATCAGGACGCTGATCTTGATCTCCGAGGTCGAGATGGCCTGGATGTTGACGCCCTTCTCGGCCAGCGCGCCGAACATGGTCTTGGCCACGCCGACGTGGCTGCGCATGCCGACGCCGATCACCGAGACCTTCGACACATTGTCGTCGACCACCACGTCCTCGAAGCCGATCTCGCCCTGGGCGCCGCGCATGATCTCGACCGCCCGGCCGGCGTCGCGCTTGCCGACGGTGAAGTCCATGTTGGCGATCTTGGCGTCGCGGGAGCGCGACTGGACGATCATGTCCACGTTCACATTGGCGTCGGCCAGGCGCGAGAAGATCGCCGACGACACGCCGGGATTGTCGGGCAGGCCCAGCAGGGTGATCTTGGCTTCGTCGCGGCTGTAGGCGACCCCGCTCACGATCCGCTTCTCCACGATCTCCTCCTCGTCGCAGACGATGGTGCCGGTGTCGGCGGACGCCTCCCCCGGCTCGACAAAACTCGAAAGCACCCGCACCGGCACGCGCTGGGCCATGGCCAGCTCGACCGAACGGGTCTGCAGGACCTTGGCGCCGAGCGACGCCATCTCCAGCATCTCCTCGTAGGAGATGCGCGGGATGCGGCGGGCCTTGTCCTCGATGCGCGGGTCGGTGGTGTAGACCCCGTCCACGTCGGTGTAGATGTCGCAGCGGATGGCCCGCACCGCCGCGGCGATGGCCACCGCGCTGGTGTCCGAGCCGCCGCGGCCCAGGGTGGTGATGCGGCCCTCGGGGGTGACCCCCTGGAAGCCGGCGATCACCGCCACCTGACCGCTATCCATCGCAGCGCCCAGCGCCTCGCCCGGGATATCCTCGATCCGCGCCCGGCCGTGGGCGCCGTCCGAGAGGATCGGGATCTGCCAGCCCAGCCACGACCGGGCGGGAACGCCCATGTTGCGCAGGACGATGGCCAGCAGGCCGGCCGTCACCTGCTCGCCCGAGGCGACCACCACGTCATATTCGTCGTCGGAGGACGGCAGCCCTTGCGCGGCCTGGCCGGCCGCGTCGGTCCAGGCGACCAGCTCGTTGGTCTTGCCCGACATGGCCGAAACCACCACCGCCACGGAATGTCCCGCGCGCACTTCCGCGGCCACCAGGCGCCCGACGCGCTGGATCCGCTCGATGTCGGCCACCGAGGTGCCGCCAAATTTCATCACCAGCCGCGAGGCCATACGCCTGTCTCGACCTTTTTCTTCGAAGAGGCGCCGCTTCTAGCGATGGATTTGGCTTTCGTCACCCTTCGGGTTGGGAGCGGCCCGTCTTCTCGGCTAAGACTGGGGTCATGGACGCCGCCGCCCGCCAGGACAGCCCGCACGCCGAAGGGCCCAGCGTCGACGCGCAAGACGTCGCCCGCTTCTCCGCCATCGCCGCCGAATGGTGGGACCCGCACGGCAAGTTCGCCCCCCTGCACCGCTTCAACCCGGTGCGCCTGTCCTTCATCCGCGAGGAGGCGATCGACCGCTTCGGCCGCGATCCGGCGGCGCGCACGCCGTTCGAAGGGCTGACCCTTCTCGATATCGGCTGCGGCGGGGGTCTGCTGTCCGAGCCGATGCGGCGGCTGGGCTTCGCCGTCACCGCCGTCGACGCCTCCAAGCGCAACATCGGCACCGCCAGCGTCCATGCCGAAGAGGCCGGGCTCGACATCGCCTACCGCTGCGCCACCGCCGAACAGCTGCTGGCCGAGGGCGCGGGGCCCTTCGACGTGGTGCTGAACATGGAGGTGGTGGAGCACACCGCCGATCCCGGCCGGTTCCTGCGCGACACCGCCGCCCTGGTCGCGCCCGGCGGCCTGATGATCGTCGCCACCCTCAACCGCACCTTCAAGGCCCTGGCCCTGGCCAAGATCGGCGCCGAGTACATTCTCGGCTGGCTGCCCCGCGGCACCCACGATTGGAACAAGTTTCTCAGGCCTGATGAGGTCCGGGGTTTCCTGGCCGGCGAGCCGGTGACGGTCGAAGGACCGTTCGGGGTCTCCTACAATCCCCTGGCCGACCGCTGGTCGCTCAGCGCCGACACGGACGTGAACTATATGATGACCGTCTTGAGGACGCCCGCCGATGGCTAAGCGCAAGATCACGCCCGGCGTATGGATCAGCGCCGTGTTCGGCGTCGCCATCGTCGTCGGCGCCGGCATGGTGTTCTCCGGCGCCCTGCGCTCGACCGCCGCCCCGGACGATCGGGGAATCTGCTTTCGCATGATCGGCGGCGAGGAGAACCCCCGCTACGTCGAGCTGGCCAAGAACGTCGCCAACCTCGAGACCTGCGCCGCCCACCTGGAGCGCCTCTTCCTCCAGGCTGGGGGAACGGTCGCCGGCGCCTACCAGGGCCGTTTCATCTTCGTCGACTCCAAGGCGATCCGCAGCGCCACCAGCCTGGAGGGCTCGCGCTGGCAGATCTTCTTCGGGCCGCAGCGCGCCGCCCTCGACAAGCGGCTGATGGAAGGGACCAACGTCCCGACGACCTTCACCATGCCGGCCCGCTAACCGCCTCATGACCGCCGTCCTCGCCGCTCAGCCGGGGGTGCATCGCATCCCCGCCAAGACCATCGAGCTCTATTTCCGCAAGGCGTTCCTGACGCCGGAGGTCTGCGCCCAGCTGGTCGATCGCATCGACGCCAAGCGGAGGCCGTCGACCATCGCCGACGACTATGGAATCCCCGGTTTCCGCACCAGCGAGACCTGCGACCTCGACAGCGCCGATCCCGTGGTGGCGGGGGTGGAGGCGCAGATCTGCGCCCTGACCGGCCTCGATCCGCGCCACGGCGAGCCGACCCAGGGTCAGCGCTACGCCGTCGGCCAGGAGTTCAAGCTGCACACCGACTATTTCGAGCCGAACGGCGCCGACTTCGCCCAGTTCTGCGCCGTCGCCGGCCAGCGCACCTGGACGGTGATGATCTTCCTCAACGAACCGGAAGACGGCGGCGCCACCCGCTTCAAGCGCATCGACCGGGTCATCAAGCCGGAGACCGGCAAGCTGCTGGCCTGGAACAACCTCGACGCCAACGGCTTCGTCAACGGCTGGACCCTGCACGCCGGCATGAAGGTGCGGGCGGGGACCAAGTACGTCATCACCAAGTGGTTCCGCCAAAGGCCGTGGGGGTGAATTGCCCTCTCCCCTTGTGGGAGAGGGAGGGGCCCAGCCGCAGGCTGGGAGGGTGAGGGGTCGCGCCGCCCTCACCGGCCATCGTCGCGAGACCCCTCTCCCTCCCATCGCTGACGCGACGGGCCCCTCCCTCCCCCGCAAGGGGGGAGGGTTGAGATCAGTTCTCCCGGTCCTTCCGCCGCGGCGTGATCGCCGGCGGCAGGGCCGCGACGGGGATGCCGTCCTCCACGAGGGCCCGCACCTGCGGCGCCGTCGCCTCGCCGTAGATGTGGCGGGCCTCGCTGTCGCCCTCGTGGATGTCGCGGGCCTCCTGTGCGAAGCGATCGCCGACGTAGTCGAAGTTCTGCTCGACGTGGCGGCGCGCCTTTTCGATCTGCTCCAGCATCATGGTCCGCGCCGCGTCGGGGATGGCGGCGGCGGTGCGCTTGGTGCCGGCGACGGCCGGGGCCATGATCTGCTTCCTCACCGCGTGCGAGGCGCAGAAGGGGCATTCCACCAGGCCGCGTTCCGTCTGGCTGTCATAGGAATCGGAGCTGTCGAACCAGGCCTCGAACGCATGGTCCTGATCGCAGAGAAGCGCGTACCGGATCATGGCGCGGCGAACGCGCGGGCGTTGAGGAGCGAAGGGATGGCGGCGCGCGCCTTGGTCACCGCCTCCAGGTCGAGATCGGCGAGGAAGACGCCGGGCGCGTCGTCGTCGGCGCGGGCGAGGATCTCGCCCCACGGGCCGATGATCAGCGAGCGGCCCCAGGTGCCGCGGCCGTCCTCGTGCATCCCCCCCTGCGCCGCCGCCAGGATGAAGGCGCCGGTCTCGATGGCCCGGGCGCGCAGCAGGGTCTCCCAGTGCGCCTCGCCGGTGGGACGGGTGAAGGCGGCGGGCACGGCGATCACCGTCGCGCCCTTCTCGGCCAGGGCCCGGTAGAGGGCGGGAAAGCGCATGTCGTAGCAGACGGTCAGGCCCATCGGCCCGAACGGCGTTTCCGCCGCCACCGCCGTCTCGCCCGGGATATAGACCGCCGACTCGCGGTAGCGCTCGCCATTGGGCAGGTCGACGTCGAACATGTGGATCTTGTCGTAGGTGGCCTGGATGGCCCCGTCGGGGCCGACCAGGATCGAGCGGTTGGCGAAGCCCGCCCCATCCTCGCGGCGCACCAGGGCCGAGCCGATCAGCAGCCGCACCCTCAGCTCGCCGGCCAGGCGGGACAGGCCCTGCACCACCGGATCGTCGGCCACGGACGTGATCTGCTCCGCCAGCTTGGCCTTGTCCTTCTGGATGATGTTGGTGGCCTCGGGCGTGACGATCAGCTGCGCGCCGCCGGCCGCCGCTTCGCGCACCAGCGGCTCGGCGTGCGCGAGCGCATCGGCGAGGCGGGCCGGGGTGCGCAGCTGGACGACGGCGGCGCGCAGCGTCGTCATGCGGCCAGCAGCTTGTCGAGTTCGCCGGAGCGATCCAGGGCCAAGAGGTCGTCGCAGCCGCCGATGTGGCGCCCGTCGATGAAGATCTGCGGGAAGGTCGAGCGGCCGTTCGACCGCTGCACCATGTCGCGCTTCTTGTTCACATCCTGGGACGCGTCGTCGATCTCCTTGAAGTCGACGCCCTTGCTGGTGAGCAGGCCAAGGGCGCGGGCGCAGTAGCCGCAGAACGGTCTGGTGTAGATCTCGACGGAAGCCATCAATCAGAACCCGAAGCTGAAAAGGGATCGCTTCATATAGTGAGGTCCGCGGCGGCGCGCACCCTCGCGACCGTCGCCACGTCCACCGCCGACGCCCCGGCGCCCAGCAAAGCGCGCGCGCAGGCCTCCGCGGTGGCGCCCGTGGTCAAGACGTCGTCGATCAGCAGCACCCGCTTGCCGACCACCCTGGCCGCCTGGCCCGGCGCGACCTCGATCGCGCCGCGCAGGTTCATCCGCCGCCCCCGCCCCGACTTGCCGGCCTGGCTGGCGGTGGCGCGCTTGCGGCGCAGCAGGCCGGGAGCGTGAGGCAGGCCGGCGCGGCGGGCGAGCGGCCGGGCGATCTCGGCGGCCTGGTTGTAGCGGCGGGAGAGCAGGCGCAGCGGATGCAGCGGCACGGGCGTGATCAGCTCGGCGTCGGCGATCAGCGGGGCGGCCGCCCGCGACAGCCATGCCGCGAACAGGACGGCGAGCTCCGGCCGGTCGGCGTGCTTCAGTTGCAGGATCAGGTCGCGGGAGTTGTCGTCGTACAGGCACGCCGCCCGCGCCCGGGCGAAGGCGGCGGGGCGCGCCTCGCACAGGGTGCAGCGCGCCCCCTCCCCCAGGCCGTATTCGAACGGCAGGCCGCAGCCGTCGCAGACCGGGTCCTCCAGGAACTGGATCCGCCCCCAGGCCCCGCCCGAAAGGCCCACGCTCTGCGGCCGCGCCCCGCCGTCCAGGGCCTGCGGCGGCAGGACCAGGTCAAGCGCGCCCCGGAGCGCTGCGGCGACGGCGTGGTGCATGGGCCAAGCGTCGAGTTCCCAACGCCCGGCGTCAAGCACCCAATCCCGTCATCCTCGGGCGAAGGCCGCAGGCCGTAGACCCGAGGACCCAGCAGCCCCGCCCTTGCCGCCGCACGACCCAGCTTCCCCGTCCGTGCCGCTAGGTCCTCGGGTCTTCGCTACGCTCCGCCCGAGGATGACGATGGGG
>DAICXL010000043.1:0-20273 GCA_027312185.1 Caulobacterales bacterium
GGAAAGCTGACCGCGCCGACCACCTCCATGGGGGTGCAGCCGATGCCGTAGGCGGCTTCCCGCACCTGGGCCGGCACCGTCAGAAGCAGCTCGCGGAAGACGGCCGCCATGTAGGGCAGGATCATGATCGCCAGGATCAGCGAGGCGGTCAGGATGTTGGCGCCGTTCGGCACCCCGGCGACCAGGGTCTCCCAGATCGAGCCGGGGGGTGCGCCCAGGATCAGCGGCAGCTGCACATATTTGGCGAAGAAGGGGGCGAACACGAACAGGCCCCACATGCCGTAGACGATGGAGGGGATGCCGGCGAGCAGCTCCACCGCGATGCCGATCGGGCGGCGCAGGATCTTGGGGCAGAACTCGGTGAGGAACACCGCCACTCCAAAGGCGATCGGCAGGGCCACGGCCAGGGCGAGGAAGGCGGTGGTCAGGGTGCCGACGATCGCGCCGGCGGCCCCGTAGACGTCGGTCACCGGGTTCCAGCGCGCCGAGGTGAAGAAGCCGAAGCCGAACTTGGCGAAGGCCGGCCAGCCGCCGATCGTCAGGGAGACCAGCACGCCGGCAAGGGTGCACAGCAGCATGGTCGCCGCGCCGAAACACAGGCCGCGGAAGACCGGGTCGAACCGGGCCCCGCGGGGTGCGCCTCTTAGGCCGGGATCAGGGGCTGCGATGGCTGTCATGAATCTTTCGCGAACCGACGGGTCTTCACATTAACAGGGGCCACGGACCACTCTGCGCGGGTCACTTGGCGGTGTAGATCGCCTTGCCGCCCGCCTTGACGTTCGCGGCCCAGGCCGTCCGCATCGTCGTCTTAACCGCAGCGGGCAGCGGCACATAGTCCAACTGCTGCGCCAGAGGGTCGCCCTTGGCGTAGGCCCAGTCGAAGAACTTCAGCACCTCGGCCGCGGATTTGGGCTTGGCGGGATTCTTGTGCACGAGAATGAAGGTCGCCGCGCTGATCGGCCAGGCGGTCGGCGCAGGCTGGTCCAGCAGCATCACCGCAAAGCCCGGGGCCTTGGCCCAGTTGGCGCCCGCCGCGGCGGCGGCGAAGTTGGCTGCGGCCGGCTGAACGTACTGACCCTTGGCGCTGGGCATGGCGACGTGGGTCAGGCGGTTCTGCTTGGCGAAGGCGTATTCGACATAGCCGATCGAGCCGAAGGTCTGTTTGACGAAGGCGCCGACGCCGTCGTTGCCCTTGCCCCCCAGGCCCGTGGGCCACTGCACCGCGTCGTTGCCGCCGACCTTGGCCTTCCAGGCCGGGCTCTTCATCGACAGGTAGCGGGTGAAGACGAAGGTAGTGCCCGAGCCGTCCGAACGGTGGACGACCGTGATCGGCAGGTTGGGCAGCTTCAGGCCCGGATTGACGGCCGCGATGCGCGGGTCGTTCCACTTCTTGATGGCGCCGAGGAAAATGTCGGCGAGCACGGGGCCGGTGATCTTGAGCTGGCCCGGAGAGACGCCGGGGACGTTGACCACCGGCACCACGCCGCCGATCACCATCGGAAACTGCAGCAGGCCGGCGGCCGCCAGTTCGGCGGCCGAGAGCGGCATGTCGGACGCGCCGAAATCGACGGTGCGGGCCTTGATCTGCCGCACGCCGCCGCCGGAGCCGATGGCCTGGTAGTTCAGGCCGATGCCGGTCTGCTTCTTATAGGCCTCGGCCCACTTGGCGTAGACGGGAGCGGGGAAGGTGGCGCCGGCGCCGGACAGGTCGGCGGCCGAGGCGGCAGGGGCTGCGGCGAGCAGGACAATGGCCAATCCGGCCGCGCCCAATCCGGCCGCGAATGTCTTCAGCATGCCCCAGGTCTCCTTGGGAGGGGTCCGCAAGGACCCCTCAGGGCAGGCCTTAGCGTCGCTGCATCACAGTTCGATGACGCTCGCGCCGTCTCGGCCAGGGACGGCGCGGGCGGCTTGCACGCGTTCGGTTTGCGCGCGCGCGCGCGACAGGGCGGCGGCGAGCGTATGGACGGCGACAGGCTTTTCGAGCACCACCGCCCCGGGCCGGCGGCTGGAGGCGGCGCTGTCGCCGGTCACATAGATGGCCACGACCGGGCCGCAGGCCGCCTCGATGGCGTCAACGGCCTCGAAACCGTCTCCGTCGAGGAGGCCCACATCCACGGTCATCAGGTCCGGGGTCTGCAGCCGGGCCTGCTCCAGGGCCTGCCGGGCGGTGCCGGCGAAGGCGAAGCTGACGAACCCCAGTTCGCTCAACATGGATTGCAGGCCGAGGGCGACCAACAGTTCGTCCTCGACGATCAAGGCATGGTGTCCCGACATGACGATCCCTTCGGCCCCCGCCCCGATAAAGCCCCACCGCAAGTTCTAACTCGTCAGGCGCCGTTCGGTTCGCCCGTCGTAGAACTTTAGCTTGCCCGCGTTTTGCCCCCTGATAGGGAACCTGCGGGCCGATCCGCGCATTGGCCGCCCGACCGCCCGCGCTTCGCCGGGTTCCCGACTTTGGTGGAGAGACGCGGCCTTGCTGCTGCAGCCTGATTTGACCTGCTGGCGTACCGAGCGGGCCGATCGCGCAGCCTTCCTGCTCGACAACGCCACCTATTTCTCCGCCGCCAAGTCGGTGATGCTGAAGGCCCGCCGCTCGATCCATATCCTCGGCTGGGCCTTCGACCCCTTGACCCAGCTCGAACCCGACTCCACCGGCGGCGGGCTGAAGAGCGATCGGATTGGCGACTTTCTCAAGCGCCTCGCCTGCGATCGGCCCGAACTCGACGTGCGGATCCTGTGCTGGAAGTCGGCCCTGCCCATCGCCGCCTCGCAGCACTTCTTCCCCCACCGGGCCCAGATGGCCTTCCACAACACCCCCGTGACGTTCCGGCTCGACGCCTCGATCCCCATGGGGGCCTGCCACCACCAAAAGGTGCTGGTGGTCGATGACGAGATAGCCTTCTGCGGCGGCGGCGACATCGCGGTCGACCGCTGGGACACCGTCAAGCACCGGGATACCGACGCCCGCCGCACCATGCCCTGGGGAAAGCCGCACGGGCCGCGCCACGAGGTGATGGCCCTTCTGGAAGGCCCCGTCGCCGCCGCCCTGGGCGACCTGGTCCGCGCCCGCTGGGCCCGCGCCGACGGCGAGATGGTCGATCCCGTGCCCAGGGAGAGCCGAGACGAGGACGGCTCCTATTGGCCGAGCCATGTGAAGATCGACCTTACCGACATCGATGTCGGGATCGCCCGCACCGAGCCGGACTGGAAGCACCACCCCGAGGCCCGCGAGTCCGAACGGCTGCACCTGGCCGCCATCGCCTCCGCCAAGTCGCTGATCTACCTCGAGAACCAGTACATCACCGCCCCCATCTACGCCGAGGCCCTGGCCGCGCGGCTGGCCGAACCGAACGGGCCCGAGGTGGTGATCGTCTCTACCGCCCAGGCCCCCAGCTGGTTCGACCACCTGACCATGGACCGCACCCGGTCGCAGTTCCTCAAGCACCTGGAGGAGGCCGATGTCCACGGCCGCTTCCACGCCTTTTGCCCCTACACCCGCAAGGGGACCAACTGCATCCTGGTCCACTCCAAGGTCGCCATCATCGATGACCATCTGCTGCGCGCAGGCTCCACCAACCTCAACAACCGCTCGGCCGGATTCGACACCGAATGCGACGTGGCGGTGGAGGCTCAGTCGCCCCAGCATGAGGCCGCCATCCACCGCTTCCGCGCCCGGCTGGTCGCTCACTACCTCGGCTGCCCGGACGACCAGTTCGAGGCGGCCTTCGTACGCGAAGGGGGGCTGGCCGCCGCCATCGAGGCGCTGGACGTCTCGACGCCGCGCCGGCTGCGTCCGCTGCGGTCCACGCCGCTCGGGCCCCTCGCCCAACTGATCGCCACCTACCACCTGGGCGACCCGGCCGATCCGACCGACACCTGGCGGCCGTGGCGACGCAAGGCCGCCATCGAGGTCGAACGCCAAGCCTTCCTGGCCGACCTGAGGCAGGCGGCGCTCACCGCCACCTACCCCGGACCCGACGCGAACGGGCCGCCGTCAGCCTGAAGCCCGCACCTCGAAGTCGGCGATCAGCGGCAGGTGATCGGAGGCCGATCGCGCCAGGGGGCCGATGTTGGCGTGCACGTCCAGCACCTCGACAAGGGGGCTGAGGAACAGGTGGTCGATGCGCAGCATGGGAAAGCGCGAGGGGAAGGTGCGCGTCGGGCGCGGGCGTTTGCCGTTCTGCTGCAGAACCCGCTGGGCGTCGCGCAGGGGCCCGGCCAGGGTCTTGTAGCAGGCGTAGCGCGAGGTGGCGTTGAAGTCGCCGATGAGGATCAGGGGATCGACGGTCCCCGCCCCGCCCAGCCACTCCTTGCCCATCAGGGCCTCGGCCTGGTGGCGCTGCTCCAGGGGCACCAGGCCGAGGTGCGTATTGACCACCTGCACCTCGACGCCCGGCTCGATCTCGATCGCCGTCCACACCGCCCCACGCCGCTCCAGCCCCCGCACGCGAGGCAGGGTGGGCAGGGCGCCGATCTTGACCAGGCGCATGGGCAGGGCGGTGAGGACGGCGTCGCCGTACTGCTCCTCGGCCACCTTCACCGCCGGGCCGAAATGGAACTCCATCCCCAGCCGGGAAGCGATGGCGTGGGCCTGGTCGACCCCGCCGGTGCGCATGCGCCCGACGTCCAGCTCCTGCAGGCAGACGATGTCGGGCTTGGACTGGGCGATCACCGCCGCGATGCGGCCCACGTCCAGCCGGTTGTCCACCCCGACGCAGGAGTGGACGTTGTAGGTCATGATGCGGGTGCTCACACCGCGCCTCCCGCGAAGCGGTAGACGGCGTGGCGGCGATAGGTCTGTCCCGGTCTCAGCAGCACATCGGGGAAACTGGGCTGGTTCACCGCGTCGGGGAAGCCCTGAGGCTCCAATGCGATCCCGCCATGGGCCGCGAAAGGCGCCGTCAGCCCCTGGCCCGAATAGACCTGCAGGCCGGGCTGGTCGGTGGTCAGGGTCATGGCGAGGCCGGTGCGGGGGCAGGCCAGCCGCGCTGGCCCGTTCAGCACCCAGTTGTGGTCGAGACCGCCGGCGATGGCCAGTTGGGGGTGGGTCTGCGCCACAGCCTCGCCGATGGGCGCCGCCCGTCGCAGGTCGAAGGGCGTGCCCTCGACCGCCATCAGGTCTCCCGTGGGAATGAGGTCGGGCCGCACCGGGGTGATCGCATCGGCGGCGATCTGCAGCTCATGGTCCAGCACGCTGGTCGACGGATCGCCCGACAGGTTGAAATAGAGGTGGTGGGTCAGGTTCACGGGCGTGAGGGCGCTGGCCTGCGCCAGCCAGGTGATCTCCAGGGCCGTGGCCCCGGCCAGCCGGAACTTGATCCGCGCGTCCACCGTGCCCGGGAAGCCCTCCTCGCCCTCGGGCGAGCGGTAGGACAGGGTGGCCGAGCGGTCATCCCAGCGCTCCAGGGCCCACAGGCGCCGCCCGAAGCCGACGGGCCCGCCGTGGAGGGTGTTGGGCCCTTCGTTGGCCTCGACCTGAAAAGCCCGCCCGTCGACCTCGAAGCGGCCCCGGTCGATCCGGTTGGCGAAGCGTCCCACCACGCAGCCCTGGTAGGCGCGGTCGGCGACATAGGCCTCGACGGTCTCGAACCCCAGCACGGTCTCGATCCCGCCGAACCGCAGCGAGCGCACCACCGCGCCGTAGTCGAGAATCTGCGCCTCTATCCCGCCCGGCCAGGCCAGGCGCAGGGCCTGGACCGCGCGGCCGTCGGCGAGGGTTCCAAAACGGACAGGTCCGGTCATGCCGCCTTCTTACCGTTCATACCGGGGCTTTGCCGGACTAAAGCTTGGCGAGCCGGCCCCCGTCCACCGCCAGGGCGGCGCCGGTGACGAAGGATGCGTCGTCCGAGGCCAGGAAGGCCACCGCCCCGGCGATCTCGTCCGGCTTGCCCACGTCGGCCGGGTCGATCACCTCTGCCCCCGATTTGATGTTGGGGTTGTCCCACAGCATCGGGGTGTCGATCGCGCCGGGCAGGATCGCGTTGGAGCGGATGCCCTTGGGCTTGCCCTCGATGGAAGCGGTGCGGGTCAGCGACAGCATGGCCGCCTTGGCCGCCGCATAGGGCGCCGCCAGGGGCGAGGTCATCACCGCGTGCACCGAGGCGACGTTGACGATGGCGCCGCCCGGCTTCATGCGGCGAAAGGCGTGTTTGGTGAAATAGAAGGCCCCCATCAGGTCGACCCCCAGCACCCGGCTCCATTCCTCGCCGGTCAGGTCCTCGATCGCGGTGAAGGTCATCAGGCCGGCGTTGTTGACCACCACGTCGAGACGGCCGAAGCGATCGACAGCCCCCTCGCAGGCGGCCTCGACCTGGGCCTCGTCGGCGACGTCGCAGGTCGCCACCCACACCTCGGGCGCCCCGGCCGCCCGCAGCTGGGGGACCAGGGCCTCGGCCTTGTCCGGGCTGCGGTCGGCCATGACGATGCGGGCGCCTTCCGAAGCCAGGCGGCGGCATATCGCCAGGCCGATGCCGCCGCCGGCGCCGCTGACCACCGCGACCCGATCCTCGAACCGCATGGTCATCCGCCGTTTTCGTTGACGATGGCGGGCTGGGCGCTGGGCGCGGCGCGGTCAGGGTCGAACATGTCGAAATCCTCCACCCAGGGCTCGGCGTGCGCGTGCGGGGTGGCGATCGGCACCACGAGGCAGACGCTCTGGGTCGGCAGCACGTCGCGCCAATCCTTGATCAGCTGCTTGTAGGCCTTGCCCACCGACCGGATGTTGCGGTCGAGGTCATACAGGCCGAGCGGGTTGACGTTGCCATTGTCCTCCCGAAGCGCGGTGTCCCAGTCGACCTGGTCGATCAGCGAGTACCAAGTGAAGCCCAGGATCGGGATGCCGTCGTTGCGCACGCGCAGGACGTTGGCCCACTCCTTCCACAGCCAGTTCACCGCCTCGTCGCCGTTGGGGCCTTCCTTGAGGTTGGTCTCGGTGTGCATCACCGGCAGGTGGTAGCGATGGTAGTATTGCCGGGTGATCTCGGAGTAGCCGAAGATCTCGCCGGACGGATAGGTCGCCCCGTCCTCCGCCACCCGGTGCTCGTTGGTGACATAGTAGTCGTTGCCCAGGATGCAGTGCTGCTTCAGCTTGTTGCCGAGGAAGAAGTGATACTCCTCCCGGGTCATGCCGTTGTCGGTGAGGAACTCGTACATCTCGGAGTCCACCCGCCGGCCGTAGTTCAGGTCGAGCGACAGGAAGCGTTCGGAGTTCATGATCTCCGCCGGCTTGATCGCGCCGGGGTTCTCGGCGTGGAAATATTCCGAGCTCTCGGACTGGATGAAGATGGCGTCGGGGCGGACCTCGAGGATCGCCTGCATGGCCAGGACATTGGCCTTCACGATGTACTTCAGCGCGTTCACAAAGCCGCGGTCCGAGGTCATCTGCTCGTTCCACCAGCCGTAGCGGGCCGAGAAGGTGGCGCAGATATACATCTCATTGACCGGCGTATAGAGCTGCACCCAGGGGAATCGCGCGGCGAAGTCGCGGGCGTAGCGCTCGAAAAGCCTCGGGAAATCAGGGTTCTGGAAATTGCCGATCCAGTCCGGCACGCCGAAGTGGCACAGGTCGACGATCGGCACGATGTCGCGGCGCCGCAGGTCGGCGAAGGTCTCGTCGGCGAACGACCAATCGTACTTGCCCTCGGCCAGCCAGGTCAGGTTGATCGCCGGCCCGAAGCGCAGGAATCGGATGCCCTGGTCCTCGACCAGGTCGAAGTCGGTCTTCCAGTATTTGTAGAAGCCGCATTTCTCCAGCTCGTCCACCCGCTGGGTCCCGCCCTTGATGGTGGGACAACTGTTCTCGATGCCGGTGGCGAACATGAAGCTGAACATGCGGGCTACTCGTTTCTCGGGGCGGAAGGGGCGCGGACAGCCTGGGGCCGGCCGCCGACGATCATTCCGTAGCGGACCGGTTCCCTGCCGGCTCGGTCGCCCGACGCTTGGCGTCGCGGCCCAGGTCGGCGACCTTGTCTCCAGCCTTGATGGCCGCTTCGCCTGTGGCGTCCGCCAGCTTGCCCAACTGGTCGCCGGCCTTGTCGGCGAGGGCCGCGGCCCGGGGCTTGGCGTCGTCGAGGGCTTCCCTGGTCTCGTCCAGGGCCTTGTCCGCCAGGACTTCGGCCCGGTCGGCGACCTCGTCCACCCGGTTCCCGGCGTCCTGGTGGGCGGCGTTGACTCCAGCCTGGATGCTGCGGTCCTCGCAGGCGCTGAGGCCGAGCACGAGCACGAGCACGCCCACGGCCATCGCAAGGGCGCGGGCGCGGGTGCGGGCGGTGTCGCCCGGAAGGGCGTAACGGAAGCGGATCAGCATTGCTGGGGCTCGTGAGTCGATCTTCACCACGAACCCCCCAGCCCGGCTAAGGTTCCTCGGCAAGCGGGTCTGCGGTCCCTGTCTCCGCGGCGATCTTCCAGGCCCGCTATCGGATCGTTTAACGCCACCCTCGGCATGGCCGTCGCCTTGGCGATAAAAAACGGTCATGGATTCAGCGGACCCTTCCATGTTCATCCGCGCCCTACGAGACCTGATGCCCCTGTCGCAGCCCCCTTCGTCCCTGGCCCCTCCGCTTCGCGCCGCGCTTTCGGTGCGGTTGCTGCAGGCCGGCGCGCTGGCGGTGGTCCCGGCGGTCGCGGTCCTGGCCGTCACCCTGGCCGGGGGCGGGAGCCTGCTCGCCGCCGCCGCGGCCGCGCTCATCGCCGCGGCCCTGGGCGGCGCCCTGGCGATGCAACGCCCCGCGGCGCCGGCCGCGGCGGCGGTCGCCGACCCGGCGGCGACGAGGGCCTTCGCCCCGGGCAGGGTCCCGTCCATGGAGGCCCTGGAAGCCCTGCCCGATCCGCTGATGCTGGTCGAGGCCGGCGACCCCGACGACTTCGCCGCCCGCCGCCTGATCTTCGCCAACGGCGCCGCCCGCGACCTGCTGCGCATCCCCCGCGAGGGCGCCCTCCTGGTCTCGGCCCTGCGCCGCCCCGAGACGCTGGAGGCCGTGGACGAGAGCCTGTTCGGCCGCACCGACACCGCGACCGCCTTCGAGACCGGCGGGGCTCAGGATCGGTTCTGGCGGGTGTGGACCCGGCCCCTGGAGGACCCCACCCGCCGTCTCGCCCTTCTGATGATGCGTGACGAGACCGACGCCCGGCGTAACGAACGGATGCGCGCCGACTTCCTGGCCAACGCCAGCCACGAGCTGCGCACGCCGCTCGCCTCCATCGCCGGCTTCATCGAGACCCTGCGCGGCCATGCCAAAGACGACGCCGTGGCCCGCGACCGCTTCCTCGGCATCATGTCGGCCCAGGCGGACCGGATGAAGCGGTTGATCGAGGATCTGCTCTCCCTGTCGCGGATCGAGCTCAATGAACACATTCCCCCCTCGGGCAACTGCGACCTGGCGCTCGCCACCTTCGACGTCATCGACGCGGTCAGCCTGCTGGTGAAGGAGAAGGGCGTGCGCCTCGACCTCGATCTGGCCCCCCGCGGCGAGGCCGTGGTCACCGGCGACCGGGACCAGATCCTGCAGGTGGTGCAGAACCTCCTCGACAATGCGGTGAAGTACTCCGCCCCCGGCGGATCGGTCCGTATCGAGGTGGTCGGCGGCCTGAGCCTCGACCGGGTAATCGGCATGGACACCCACGGCCCGCGGCCCCAGTCGGCCGGGTGGGGCCGCCTGCCCCTGCTGACCCCCGATCGGCGCGACGGGGACCGCTTCGCCCGCGTGACGGTGATCGACCCGGGCCCCGGCATCGACCGCGAACACCTGCCCCGGCTGGCCGAGCGCTTCTATCGGGTCGAGGGCCAGAAGAGCGGCGAGCGCTCCGGCACGGGCCTGGGCCTCGCCATCGTCAAGCACATCGTCAATCGGCACAGGGGCGGCCTGACCGTGGAAAGCGCGCTCGGCCGCGGATCGGCCTTCACCGCCTACTTTCCCATGACCCCGGCCCCCGCCGCGTCAGCCCCGCCCGCGCCCCGGCCCCCGGAGGCCGCCCTCGCGGCTGTGACAAAACTGTCGTAGAAACGTCACCGCCTGTCATCAATCCGTCGGCATATCCGGGGCTTGCCGAGTTCCGTGAACGTCACGGCTCCAGAGATTCGTCCGCCCATGAGCGAACACACGTTGAAGTTTTTCGGCGAAGAGCTCGCCCAACTGAAGGCCGAGGTCGCCCGGCTGGGCGGCCTGGCCGAGGCCCAGGTCGCCGACAGCGTCGAGGCCGTGGCCAAGCGGGACGTGGCCCTGGCCCAGGCCGTGGTCAGCCGGGACGACCGTCTCGACGCTCTGCAGCGCGACATCGAAAAGAAGGCGATCCGCCTGATCGCCCTGCGCCAGCCCGTGGCCCAGGACCTGCGCCGCACCGTCGGCGCCCTGAAGATGAGCTGGAGCCTCGAGCGCACCGGCGACATGGCCAAGAACATCGCCAAGCGCGCCCTGATCATCGCCGACTCGGAGCCGATCATCCCCCTGACCCGCTCGATCGAGCGGATGGGCAAGCTGGTGGTCTCGCGGCTGAAGGAAGCTTTGGACGCCTACACCGCCGGCGAGGCCGAACGCGCCATGGGCGTGTGGACCTCCGACGACGAGGTCGACGAGCACTACAACAGCCTGTTCCGCGAGCTGCTCACCTACATGATGAGCGACCCCCGCACGATCGGCGCCTGCGCCCACCTGCTGTTCATCGGCAAGAACCTCGAGCGCATCGGGGACCACGCCACCAACATCGCCGAGATCATCCACTACGAGGTCACCGGCGAGGAGATCCTGGGCGAGCGGCCGAAGTGGTCCAGCGCGGACCTGCCGTCGGCGCCGCCGGAGGAATAACGTGACGCCCTATATCCTTGTGGTCGAGGACGAAGACGCCCTGGCCACCCTGCTGCAGTACAACCTCGAGAAAGAGGGCTATCGGGTGGGCCTGGCCGGCGACGGCGAGGAGGCCCTGACCCAGGTCGACGAGCGCCTGCCTGACGTGGTGGTGCTCGACTGGATGCTGCCCAAGGTCTCCGGCATCGAGGTCTGCCGCCGCCTGCGGGCCAGCGCCAAGACCCGGAACCTGCCGATCATCATGCTCACCGCCCGCGGCGAAGAGAGCGACCGGGTGCGCGGCCTCGACACCGGGGCCGACGACTACCTCGTCAAGCCCTTCGCCATGACCGAGCTGACCGCCCGGCTGCGCGCCGTGCTGCGCCGCCTGCGCCCGGGCCTCGCCGAGGACCGCATCCGCCACGGCGACATCATCATCGACCGCGTCGCCCACCGGGTGAAGCGCGCCGAGCGCGAGGTTCACCTCGGCCCCACCGAGTTCCGCCTGCTCGACTATTTCATGCAGCACCCCGGCCGGGTGTTCAGCCGCGAACAGCTGCTCGACGCGGTGTGGGGCTCGGACGTCTATGTCGAGACCCGCACGGTCGATGTCCATGTCGGGCGCCTGCGCAAGGCGCTCAACCGCGACGACGAGTTCGACCCCATCCGCACGGTGCGGTCGGCGGGCTACGCCCTGGAGACCGAGGGCCTGGCGAACTAGCTAGATAGCCGCTCATCCCCGCGGAAGCGGGGACCCAGCTCTTTGCTGGGAGTGCGACGGCTAAACCTGGGTCCCCGCTTCCGCGGGGATGAGCGGAAATTGTGGTCACCGCTTCGCCGACGCGTCCGGCTCCACCGGCGTCAGCTTCCACCGCACCCTTGCCGACCCCTCGCCGGGGATCTGGCCGCGCAGCACCACCTGCACGCTGCGCCGGGGCAGGCCGTGCTCGAACCACACCGACGGCTCCAGGATCACCTCGGCCGCGTCGTTGCGGAACCACCATCCGCGGTCTGACGGGCCGCGCAGCAGCACGCTGCGTTCATCCCGCGCCAGGCTGGCCTGGACGTCCGGGTGCAGGTGGAAGCGGCAGGCGTAGACGGCCGGCCCCGGCGGCGGCGTCTTGGGCCCATGCGCGGCCGGGGCGAAACGGTCCTCGCCCCGCAATTCGTCGGTGCGGGCGTCGAGGAACAGCCGCCGCTCGTGCAGCAGGCCGAAGCGAGGGGCCCAGCCGTCGTGGGCCAGCTCCAGCCACACCCCGCCCTCGTTCTCGTTACGCCGCGCCTCGACGCGCCCTGGCCCCTCGACCAGCCGCGGGCCCAGGGCGCGGCCCAGGAAGCCGGTCAGGGGGCGCCCGGCTGAACCGTGGCCCAGGCTGGCGGTCGAGCCGCCGGCGGTGAGGCGCAGGCCCGCCGGGGCCGCGGCGTCCGGGCTCCAGCCGGGATTGACGATCAACCGGTCGCGGCCGGCCGAGACCTCGAGGGCCAAGGGGTGCGCGCAGGCCGCGACGCTCCACGCCGCTTCCGGCGGGCCAGCCGCGTCGACGATGACCTGCAGGCTCTTTCCGACCAGGCGGTGATAGCCGGCGTGGGGGGCGTAGCCGAAGGGCTTGGCGTCGCTTTCCTCATGAGCCCGCGCCGCATCGATGTGGCCCGGATCCCCCGCCTCGCCGCCGTGGAAGGACGGCAGCCGCCCGTCGCCGAGGGTGAAGAAGCGCAAGGCCCCCGTCAGCCGGTCGATGGCGCGGGCGACCTCCACCGGCGCCTCGCGGCCCCGCTGCAGCAGGGCGTCGTCGAGGGTCAGCAGGTCGAGCAGCAGCTCCAGCCCGGCCTCGGGGGAGCGGTTCTTCACCCCCCCGTCGGGCAGCACCGCCGTCGTCAGGGCCTTCGACAGGCGCGGCAGGGCCGCCGCCAGCAGCTTTTCCCCGGCGGATCCCGACAGGGCGGCCCCGGCGACGGCCGCCGCCGTGAACCGCTCCGCCGCCCGGGCCGGGCCGGTGTCGATGCGCAGCAGGTGACGCGCCTGGGCGGCCAGGGACTGAGCCAGGGCCTGGACCTCGGCGTCGGACGCCACGGCGCTGAGCCGCCGGGCGGCGCAGGCCAGGTTGAACACCCGCCGCTCCAGGGTTTCGGGGCCCCAGCCGAAGGGGCTGACCCGGCCGAACACCGCCCGCCAGGCGAAGAACAGGCGCAGCAGCTCCCGCGCGCCCGTCTCCCCGGTCCCCAGCAGGTCCGAAGCCCAGGCGAAGCGGTGCAGGCGCACGGCGAACAGGCGCGCCGGGCTGGGCCGATCCCACGGGTCGCCGCCGGCCCCGGTCTCCATGGTGGCCCCGGCCAGGACGAACCGACCCGCCAGCAGCCATCGGCCGGCCTCGGCGTCGGTGGGGCGGAACTCCCGCGGCCCGGCCGCGAAGCCCTCTGCCTTCGGACCCTCGAGGGTCAGGCGATAGGGGGCCGAGGCCCGCCATTCCTCGGCGAGGCGCCGGCCGGCCGTCACGACGGCCGCCTTCGCCCAGGCGAGGCCCGGAACGGCGGCGAGGACCGCGGCGATGTCCATGCGGACGGGACGAGTCATGAGCGTCATTCCCCGGGGCACAGGGTTAAGACGCCGCTTACGCCGGTTCGCTCCGCAAGGCGCGGATGTTGTCGGCGTATCGTTCTTTTCCACCCCGGAACACCGCCGTGCCCGCCACCAGGGCCGTGGCGCCGGAGTCGCGGCAGGCTTGCGCGTTTGCGGCGGTGACGCCGCCGTCGACCTCCAGCACGATGTCCAGCCCCGCCGTGTCGATCATGGCCCGCAGCCGCTCCACCTTGCGCAGCTGGCTGTCCATGAAGCTCTGCCCGCCGAAGCCGGGGTTGACCGACATGACCAGCACCAGGTCGATGTCCTCCATCATCCACTCGACGCATTCGACCGGGGTCGAGGGGTTGAACACCACCCCGGCCCGAGCCCCCAGTTCGCGGATGCGCTTGCAGGTGCGGTTGAGGTGCGGCCCGGATTCGGGATGGACGCTGATCCAGTCGGCCCCGGCGGCGCGGAAGGCCTCCAGGTGCGGATCGGCCGGGGCGATCATCAGGTGCACGTCGAACGGCAGGGTGGTGTGGGGGCGCAGGGCCTTCACCACGTCCGGCCCGATGGTGATGTTGGGCACGAAGCCGCCGTCCATCACGTCGATGTGGACCCAGTCGGCCCCCGCCGTCTCCAGCGCCCTCACTTCCTCGCCCAGCCGCGCGAAGTCCGAGGCCAGGATGGAGGGCGCGATGATCGTGCCGCGGCGAAGGGTGCTCATGCCCTGGGGATAGCCCCGCCCGCCGGTCCGGCGCAAGCCGCCTAGCCGGCGGTGCGGACGAAGCGGGCGACGAAAAAGCCGTCCAGGCCGCCGGGCGGCTCCACCAGGCTGGGCAGGATGCGTAGCCAGCCCTGCGGCCGCACCGCTTCGGCCGGCGCTCCACCCTCGCCGGGGGCGATGGGATCGAGCCTCAGGTCGCTGCGCCGGGCCAGCACGGCCTCGACCTGGGCCTCGCCCTCCTCCGGTTCCAGCGAGCAGACGCAATAGACCATCCGGCCGCCGGGGCGCGTCCGCGCCGCCGCGATGTCCAGCAGCCGGGCCTGGACCGCCGCCAGCTTGCCGATTTCCGACGCCCGTGCGCCCCACAGCACATCGGGGTGGCGGCGGAAGGTGCCGGTGGCGGTGCACGGGGCGTCGAGCAGCACCGCGTCGAAGGCGCCCGGATCGCGCCAGGCGCCGGCGTCGATCGCGACGGTCTGCGCAGACAGCCCGGTGCGGGTCAGGTTCTCGGTCACCCGCCGCATCCGCGCGGCGGACCGGTCGAGGGCCGTCACCGTCGCCCCGGCGGCGGCCAACTGCAGGGTCTTACCCCCGGGCGCGGCGCACAGGTCCAGCGCCGTCTCGCCCGGCTGCACCGCCAGGAGGCGGGCCGGGATGGCGGCGGCGGCGTCCTGCACCCACCAGATCCCGTCGTCGAACCGGGGCCAGCTCGGAAGGTCGCCCCGCCGCCAGCTGCGCACCGAGCCGCCGGGCAGGACCTCCCCCTCGATCTCGGCGGCCAGGCTCGCCGCATCGGCGGGGTCGCGCAGGCTGAGGTCGGTCGGGGGGTCTTCGGCCAGGCGGGCGGCCAGGGCCGCGGCGGCGGCCTCCCCATAGGCGCCGCGCCAGCGGGCCGCCAGCCAGGGCGGCAGGTCGGCTTCGGGGCCGAGGTCGGGCACGCCCTCGCGGGCCATCTTGCGCAGCACGGCGTTGATCAGGCCCTTGAAGTGGCGGGCGTGCTTGTCTTCCTCGGCCAGCTCGACGCTGGTCGAGACGGCGGCGAAAGCCGGTGTGTCGCGATAGAACAGCTGGGCGGCGCCCAGTCTCAATATGGCTGTCGCGGCCTGGGACGGGGGGCGATCCATGCGGGCGGCCAGGGCCCGGTCGATGGTCCCCATGCGGCGGAAGGCGGTGGCGGCCAGCCCCCGCGCCCAGGCCCGCTCGCGCGGCTCCAGGTTGGTGAAGGGCGGCCGGGTCATGGCCTCGTCGAAGCCGCCGCGATGATCGAGGCCGGCGTCGATCAGGGCGAGGGCGGCGCGGCGAGGGGCGAGTTCGGAGCTTGCGGCGGGGGTCATCGGGCCTAGATCATCCCTGGCGGGCGCGAGAGCAAGACGCTAGAGCGCGCCAGGCGAAGTGTGAGCGGGTCCGCGGTCCGGCGCGCTCCACGACAATGGAGGCGGCCCATGAGCGACAAGGACGAGCTGGAGGCCCTGGGCGCCGCCCCGGACAAACCCCTTTCCCCCGCCGCCCGCCGGGCGCTGGAGGAGGCGGCCGCCCGCAGAGCCGCCGCCGAGGCCGCGGCTACGGCCCACGAAGACGGCGGCCCCACCGGTCCCGAACCGACACGTTATGGAGACTGGGAGCGAAAAGGGATCGCCGTCGACTTCTGATCCGGCGGCCCTGGCGGGGCCCTTGCAAGTATTTTGGGGCGCCTCCCGCCTGAGGGGAATCCCGTGCCACCGAGGGAAAACTCGCCTGTGAGGCGCGCTTTCTGACCGACTGGCCTAACGTCCCGTTCACCATCAGGGGCCGCGTTTGGCCCCGCACTTGAAACCACCCCCATCGAACGCCGCGGATCGCGGCTCTTGTGTTCGATTTTGGGAGTGGCGAATGAAATCCCACCTTGTTGGCGCTTCGGCCCTGATGCTTTCGTCGCTTTTTGCGACACAAGCCCTCGCCTGCGTCGGGCCCGAGTGCTCCTTCTCCGCGGCGTCGGAGCTCTACACCCTGTCGCCCCCGGAACCCGCTTACGCCCCGGCCCAGGCCTACGCCCCGCAGCCTTACGCGCCGCAGGCCTATGCGCCGCAAGCCTACCCCCAGCCGTCCTACGGCTACGCCCAGGACGCCTACCAGCAGCAGGCGTACCAGCAGACCTACCAAGCCCAGGCCTACTATCCCCCCGCTCCGGCCTACTATCCGCCGGCGCCGGCCTATCCCCAGGCCTACTATCCCCAGCCCTGCGCCAGCTATTGCGTCGCGGCCGTGCCGGCCCTGCCCTGCTCGCCCTATCCCGCCTTTGGGATGGAGACCTGCGCGCCGGCGGCCCAGGCCACGGCCCGGGCCGAGACGGTGGTGATGGGTGACTTCTACTCCAGCGGCGGCGTCGGCCCGGCCTTCACCACCGGCGGCGGCGGCGGCGGCGGCGGGAGCACCTTCGGCTCCGGCTTCGCTATCGCCCAGGCCGCGAGCCGCACCATGGGCGCCTTCGCCGCCAATGGCGGTTCGGGCAGCGGTTCGGGCTCCGGCTCGGGCTCGGGTTCCGGGTCGGGTTCCGGCTCGGGTTCGGGCAGCGCCAGCGGCAACCAGAACGGCAACTTCGCCATCACCGTCTCCAGCAACTTCGGCGGCGACATCAGCGCCCAGGGCGGCGCCGGCGGGACCGGCGGCAGCGCCACCGGCGGCACGGGCACGGGCGGCGGCGGCGGCTTTGGTCAGGGCGGCGGCGGCGGGACCGGCACGGGCGGCAACGCCAACGGCGGCAACGCCGGCGCTGGCGGCAATGTCGGCGGCTCGTTCGGCGGCGGCACCACCATCACCATCACCGGCTCCCTGCTGAACGGCATCAATGGCGCCGGCTCGGGCTCAGGCTCGGGCAGCGGCTCGGGTTCGGGCAGCGGCTCGGGCAATGGCCTCGGGACCGGCGGCTCGGTCAGCGGCAATTTCGGGTCCAGCTCCTTCGGCCTCGGCGGCGCCCTGAACGGCTCGGCCTTCGTGGGCGGCGGCGGCGGCTCCAGCTTCTACGTCGACTACAACACCGGCTACATCCCCAACCTTCTTGTCGAGGAGGCCGCCGCGGCCGCGGCGACGGCGTCGGTGAACGTGCCCTATCAGGCGACGCGGTCGGGGTTCCGCTTCGTCGCCATCCAGGCGGTGTGCATCGACGACAAGGCGATCCCGCACCCGGCCTCGCAGGTGACGCCCGACAAGGAGATCGCCGACAGCTACGAGGGCGAGCTGTACCGCTGCCTGGCCGGCGCGCGGATGCAGTACACCCTGGCCGAGTACAATGGTCAGGTGAACTTCGCCCAGGGCCAGACCACCACCTGCGACAAGAACAGCGCGCTCTATCACGTGGCCGGCGGGCGCATCGAGTGCCGGGCCCAGAAGGCCGCCCGCGACTGCAACGAGCGCTCGCTGCTGCGCCGCTACGGGGCCGGTATCAAGATCCTCAAGATGATGTGGACCGAGACCTACACCGCCTATCGCACCGAGACCCAGACCGTGCAGGCCTCGGCTTCCGCCCAGGCCAGCGCCATGGGCATGGCCATCGACGGCGGCGTCGGCGGGGTGGCCCACTAGGGGGAGAGGCCGGGAAGGCGAGGGGCGCCTATTTGGCGTCCTTCGCCTTGACCACGAACTTCCAGGTCCGGTCGTCGGTCAGATAGGTCTGGGCCGCCTTGCGGATGTCGGCGGCGGTGACCCGCTCCAGGCCGGAGATCGACGAGCGGATGGCGTCCAGGCGCCGTGGGTCGGCCTCGCCCCCGGCCAGCTGGCCCAGCCAGTACTCGTTGGTCTGCTGGGCCTTGATGATCGCCTCGATGCGCGGCTTCCTGGCCCGCTCCAGCTCGTCGGCGGTGACGTCCGCGTTCCGCAGGTCGGCGGCGATCTTGGCCACGTCGGCGTAGAAGCCGGCGATCTTCTCCGGCGGGATCTCCACGCTGGCCGAGATGTAGCCATAGCCCGGGAAGACGGTCGACGCCTCCCAGTCGGCCGAGGGCGAATAGGTCGAGCCCTGGGCGATGCGCACCGTGTCGACCAGCCGGCGCTCCAGCACCAGCTGCAGCAGCCGCAGCGCCCGCTGCTCCTGCGGGTCGGCGAAGAAGTCCTTGGTCGGCCAGGCCAGGAAGGCCACGGCCTGGTCGGCCCGGCCGGTGTGGACCCGCTCCACCGGGGTGGGGCTGGGCGCCGGCAGCTTGACCACGCGCTCGGCCGGATCGACCGGGGAGGGCGCGCGCGGCGGCAGGGCGCCGAGGGTGGCGCCGACGATGTCGGTGGCCTTCTCGACGCTGATGTCGCCGACGATCACCACCTCGATCGGCCCCGTGGCCAGGGGCTTTTCGAGCAGGGCGCGCACGTCCTCGGGCTTGGCGCCCTCGATCTGCGCCTGGGTCGGGAACAGCCAGCGCGGGTCGCCGCTGTGCAGCAGGCCGGACAGGTCGCGGCGGATCACCCCCGACGGCGTCGCCTCCATCTGCCGCAGCAGGGTGACGCCGTAGGTGCGCATGCGCTGGAAGCCCTCGGGCCGCCAGCCCGGCGCCGCGACGTAGGCGGCGAGCACCTGCATCTGGGTCTCCAGGTCCTGCGGCCGGGTCGCCCCGGACAGGCCGAACGCGTCGTCGCCGACGCCCAGATCGACGCTGTAGATCTTGGACGCGAGCACCTCCTCCATGTCCTCCAGGCTGATCTCCTTCAGTCCGCCCTGGATGTAGGAGAAGCCGGCCGCCCACGACGCGGTCTGGCGGTCCGTGGGCATCTCCAGCCGGCCATTGCCGACGCGCACGTGGACCAGGATCTGCTGGTCGCGGAACTTGGTCGGCTTGACCGTCAGCCGCACGCCGTTGGCGAAGTGCACGAAGGTGGTGTCGAGGTCGAGCGCCTGCCTGGTCTCGGCGACCTGGCCGGGGGGGCCGAAGCTCTCATAGGGCCAGCTCTTGGCCTCGGTGGCGGTGGCGGCGACGATCTGGGTCTTCTGCGCCGCCTCATAGGCCGAGAGCAGCTCGGCCTCGCCGCCGGCCAGGGGCTTGGGCGTGGACATGAAGACGAGCGGGCCCTCGCCCTCGAACGCCTTCTTCAGCGCCTCGTGGGCCTGGGCGGCGGTCAGGCCCTGGACCGCGCGCTGGAACAGCTCGAGGTCGGTCTGGGGCGAGGTGAAAACCTGAGCCTCGTCGACGCTCTGCGACAGCTCGCTGGCCAGGCGCGGGGTGCGGCGGGTGCCCGCGGCGTCGGCGGCCGACTGGAAGGCGGCGCGCAGCTCGGCGACCTCGCGGTCGACCTCGTCCTGGCGCACGCCGAACTGCAGGGCGCGGCGCCGCGCCTCCTCGACGGCGAGCAGGGCCGGCTTCCACTGGTCCGGGTCGGAGGTCACCGAGATGCTGGTGACCTCGGCCGAGCGGAAGAAATCGGACGCGCTGGCGCCGGCGCCGATGAAGGGCGGCTTGTCGCCCCGGGCCAGGCGCTCCAGCCGGCGGTTGAGCACCGCAAAGCCGATGTGCTCGATCAAGTCGCGGCGGCGCTTGGCCTCGCTGTCGGGGGTGGTGTCCAGGGGACGCAGCCAGCCGATCTCGATCGACATCTGCCCGCCGGGCTCGACCACGACCTCCGCCTCGGTCTTGCGCGAGGCGACCTTGCCGAGGTTGGCCTCCGCGGGGGCGGGGCCTTGCGCCTTCCAGTCCGAGAAGCGGGCCTTGATCTTGGCTTCCATGGCCGCCGGGTCGAAGTCGCCCACGGCGATCAGGGTGGTGCGCTCGGGGCGATAGAAGGCCTTGTAGTAGGCGGCCAGCTCGCTCACCGGCGCGCCACGCAGGACGTCGGTGGTGCCGATCGGCAGGCGGCGGGCGGCGAGCTGGTTCTTGAGCAGGAAGGCGAGGCGGGCCTTGAACACCCGATAGCCCGGGGTGTCGCGGGCGCGCTCTTCGGAGAGCACGACGCCGCGCTCCGTATCCATGACGGTGGGGGACAGGGTCAGCTCGCCGGCCGCCTCGCGCATCAGCATCAGGCCGGTGTCGATGGTGTCGTCGTCCGTCTCCGGCAGGTCGAGCATATAGACCGTCTCGGTCCAGTCGGTCGACGCGTTGGTGTCGGCGCCGAAGGCCAGGCCGTGCCGCTCCAGAATGCGGATCATCTCGCCCTGGGGCACGTTCTTGGAGCCGTTGAAGGCCATGTGCTCGAGGAAGTGGGCCAGGCCCTGCTGGGCGTCCGTCTCGTTCAGCGAGCCGGTGCCGACCCGCAT
>DAICXL010000044.1:0-359 GCA_027312185.1 Caulobacterales bacterium
TGTCCTGGCCCTTCAGATTGAGCCCCATCGAGGCCACGAACCGCCCGGCCGGGGTGGTGCGCTGCTCGGGGGGAATGTCGGCGAGCTTGCGGTCGCCCACCCCCGGCGCCGAGTCGTCGCCGCGGGCGAGGCCCAAAAGGGCGGTCGTGGCGCCACGCAGCCGCGACGCGGCGTCGAACACGAAGACCTTGGTCCCCGTCTTGTCGACGATGATGAAGGGCATGCCCTGGTTGTCCCCGGTCAGCACCACCCAGTCGGCGACCTGGCGCGCCTGGGCCGAGGCGGCCTCGGCGCCGAAGTCCGCCACGGCGGGCGAGGTCGCGCCCGGAGGGCATTGGGCTGAGGCTGGCGCGCCAAAC
>DAICXL010000044.1:369-16468 GCA_027312185.1 Caulobacterales bacterium
AAACAGGACGCCGAGGCCGAGCACCACCGCCAGGGCCGCGAGCACCGGGCCGATGCGCCGCCGGGCCGGTTTCGAAAGCTGGTCCATGGTCCGCCTCACTCCGTCACTGGAACTGTGGCCCGGGGCATGAGTCTCTGCCCGGGACCGTCGGGGGACCCCGCTGCAAGGCGCCGGCCAACCGGGGCGCCGGCCAACGGGGGCGCCGGCGCCGCGCCGCTTGACGCCGGTTGCGAACCGCCGCGAGCTTTGGCCGTCATGTCCCTCCCCAAGCCCTCCGTTCAGCCCGCCGATCCGCCAGAGGCCGCGGCGCGAAGCCTGTTCGAGCGGCAGATGGCCCGGCTGGAGCGGCTGGCCGATATCGGCATGCTGATCGCCGAGGCCGCCGGCCGCCGCGCCCTGGCCGACGACGATGGCGCCGGCGTCGCCGATGCGGGACTGAGCTACACCCGGGCCGCCCGCGCCGTGCGCCTGACCCTCGCCCTGCAGACGCGCCTCTCCGGCGACATGGCGGCCTTTGAGCGCGGGCAAGCCGCGACCCGGGCCGCCGAAGCCGGCCGCCGCCGCGACCGCATCCACGCCCGCGTCGAGCAGGCCATCGAGGCCGAGCGCTGCGACCCGGACGAGGTCGAGACCCTGTCGTCCCAGGTCTGGGAGCGCCTGACCGACCCGGACGACGCCGACCTCCTCAGCGGCCCGATCGACGAGGTCGTGGCCCGCATCTGCCAGGACCTCGGCCTCTCCCCCGCCTGGGCCGCCGCGGACTTTCCTGCGCCCGGCGCGGAGCCCTTGGTCATGCCGAGCAGCGCGGGGCTGAGCTTATCGAAGCCTTCCGCGTCACGAAGCCCGCAGGGGATCACCGACCCGCCGCCCTGGGCGGAAAGCCTCGCCACAAAAGCGGCGCCAGCCTGGGCGACGAACGGTGACCGATCCGGACCCTAAGCCAGGCCGGACGCCCGCCAGAAAGGTCCCCCCTTTGCGCACACCCCTATCGGCATCGCTCCTGTCCGCCCTGGCCCTGCTGGCCGCGGCGCCCGCCGCCATGGCCGCCGACGCCGCGCCCGCGCCCGAACCTGCGCCTGCGCCCCGGTTCGAGATCATGGGGCCGGCGACCTGCAAGGAGTGGCCGAAGTCCGGCGCCATCACCTCGGCGGGCAAGGCCGTGCCGCTGAACTGGACCCTGGGCTTCCTCTCCGGCTGGGCGGCCCTGGGCCGGCTGCAGCTGCTCGACGTCATCGACGCCGAGGCGGTCGACGCCTGGATGACCGACTATTGCGCCGCCAATCCCACCGTCACCCTGCCGCTTGCCGCCCGCGAGCTGGAGCGCGCGCTGGAGGCCAAGCTGCCCGCCGCCGCCCCGCCGCCGCCGCCCGTGGCCGAGACCCCCGCCCCGGCCGAAAAGCCCAAGGCGCCGGCGACCCGGCGGCCCGCGCCCCGCCGAAGCCGTTGAGACTTGCCGCCCGTTCGCGCTAGCTTGGCCGGTGGCGGCGCCGGGCCGCCAGGCTCGGAGACGGCTCGATGAAGACGCGACGTGAAACCCTGACGGCGGGCGCCGTCCTCGGCGCAGCCGCCCTGCTGTCCGCCGGCGGCGCCGCGGCGGCCAGCGCCGGCCTGACCCGGGCCCAGGTCGAGGCCTGGCTTTCGGCCTACAAGGCCGCCTGGGAGGGCAAGGACGCCGACGCCGTGGTCAAGATCTTCACCCCGGGCGCGACCTACCGCGACCACGCCTTCCAGCCGCCCTATGTCGGCCGCCCGGCGATCCACGACTACTGGGCCAAGACCGTCGCCGGCCAGAGCGACATCCGCTTCACCAGCACCGTCTGGGCCGTCGAAGGCAATGTCGCCATCGCCCACTGGACCGCCGCCTTCGCCGCCGGCGAGGCCAAGACCCCCGCCAAGCTCGACGGCGTCTTCCGCCTCACCTTCGACGGCGGCCTGTGCAGCGAACTGCTCGAATGGTGGTTCTTCGGCTAGCCGAGGCCGCGCTTCTTCATCGCCACCGAGGCGGCGTAGTTGCACCCGACCCCCAGGGCGAAGAACGGGATCAGGGCGTAGAGGGCGACCCTCAGCGAGGCGTCGCCATACTCGGGCTTGGCCCAGTCCGACACCATGCCGACATAGAACGGGCCGCAACCGATCAGGAAGTTCAGGAAGAACAGCAGCAGCGCCGACGAACTGGCCCGCCGCGCCGGCGGCACCAGGTTCTGCACCACCGCCACGGCCGGCGCGAGATAGCTGAAGGCCAGCCCCTGCGGGATGGCCAGCAGGAGCACGCTGCTCCACCAGTTCGGCGCCGACAGGGCCATCAGGTACAGCGGGAAGGCCAGGACGAAGGCGGCGGCGGGGACGAGGGCGTAGGCCCGCAGGCTGCGGGCGCCCAGCTTGTCGGCGATCCAGCCCGACCCGAAGATGCCGAGGCCGATCGAAAGCCCGATCAGCGGGCTGTAGTAGGTGCCGACCTGCTCGATGGTCGCCCCCTGCACCCGCATCAGGAACGCCGGGGTCCAGCTCTGCAGGGTGTAGCCGGCGACGCCGGAGAAGCTGCACCCCAGCGCCGTCAGCACCAGCACCGGCGACCTGACGAAGGCGGCGATGGTGGCGCCCAGCGGCAGGCCCCCGTCGCCGGCCTTGGCCTCGCCGTCCAGGTTCCCCCGCACCGGCTCCTTGACGATCAGCGGCAGCAGAAGGGCGAGCAGGATCCCCGGCACGGCCAGGCTGATGAAGGCGCCCCGCCAGCCCCAGTGGCTCGACGCCCACGCCCCATAGGCTCCGCCGAAGAACACCCCCAGCGGAATGCCCAGCGAGAACAGCCCCATGGCCAGGCCCCGCCGGAAGGGCGGGAAGTAGTCGGACAGGATGGCGTAGGACGGCGGCACGCCCCCCGCCTCGCCGATGCCGACCCCGACCCGCGCCAGCGCCAGCTGGGTGAAGCTGCCGGCCAGGCCGCAGGCGCCGGTGAACAGGCTCCACAGGCCGCAGGCGACGGCCACGATCCGCACCCGGTTCATCCGGTCCGCCATCCAAGCCACCGGCACGCCGCAGATCGAATAGAACACCGCGAACACCAGCCCGGTGATCAGCCCGAGCTGGGTGTCGGAAAAGCCCAGCTCCTTGCGGATCGGCTCGACCAGGATCGAGACCAGCTGCCGGTCCAGGTAGTTCAGGATGTACACGACCAGCAGCACCCCCAGCACCACATAGGGGTAGAGGCTTCTGCGCGGCGCGGCGTCGGCGGTTGAGGTCACGGCTCGAGCACCTTTCCCTTGGTTTCAGGAAGCATGAAGGCGGCGACGGCCATGACCCCGTACGAGATGGCGGCGAAGACCCCCAGGGCCTGGCCGAGCCCCATCCGCGTCGCCATGGCCCCGACCACGAAGGGGATGAAGGCGCCCAGCGCCCGCCCCAGGTTGTAGGTGAAGCCCTGCCCCACTCCTCGTACCCGCGTCGGGAACTGCTCGGAGTAGAACGCCCCCTGCACCGCGAAGACCCCGGCCCCGAAGAACCCGAGCGGCCCGCCCAGCACCAGCATCGCCGCATTGCCGAACGGGGCCATGGTGTAGCCGATGACCAGCACGATCGCCCCGATGGCGAAGACCAGGAAGGTGTTCCTGCGCCCGATGCTGTCGCCCAGATAGGCGCCGGTCATGTAGCCGAGGAACGAGCCTACGATCAGCACCGCCAGATATCCCGACGAGCCGATGACGGAGAGGCCCCGCTCGTTCTTCAGATAGGTCGGCAGCCAGGTGATGATGGCGCTGTAGCCGCCCTGGGCCCCCATGCCGAGCAGGCCGCCCAGCACCGTGACCTTCAGCAGCGGCGGCTTGAAGATCTCCAGCACCGAGACCTTCTCGCCCGACGCCGCCAGGGCCTTCTTCGAGGCGGTGTAGATCTCGGACTCGCCGACCAGACGGCGCACGAAGAAGATCATGATGGCGGGGGTCACCCCGATGAAGAACAGCACCCGCCACGCCTGCGCCTGCGGCAGGACCGAGAAGACGATGGTCGAGGCGACCATGGCCACTGCCCATCCCACCGCCCAGGCCGACTGCATCGAGCCCAGGGCCTTGCCGCGGTGCCTGGCCGGCACCGTCTCGGCCAGCAGCACGGCGCCTGCGGCCCATTCGCCGCCGAAGCCCAGGCCCATCAGGGCGCGGGCGGCGAACAGCTGCTCGTAGGTCTGGGCGAGGCCGCAGAGGAAGGTGAAGAAGGCGAACCAGGCGATGGCCAGCTGCAGGGTGCGCACCCGGCCGATGCGGTCGGCCAGCCAGCCGGCGATCCAGCCGCCGACGGCTGACGTCAGCAGGGCGGCGGTGGCCACGGCGCCGGCCTGTTCGGTGGTGATCCCCCATACCGCGATCAGGGCGGGGATGACGAAGCTGTAGATCTGGACGTCCATGGCGTCCAAGCCCCAGCCGCCGATGGCCGCCCACAGGGTCCGCCGCGCCGGCTTGTCGAGGTCGCCGTACCAGCCGAACAGGGAGCCCTTGCGCGCCTCACCGTGCGGCCGCACCGTTTCGCTCATGCCTGCCCCCTCCAGAGCAATCCCGCGTTGCGGACACAAATCGCCAGATGCATAGATATCCTTAGGGAGCGGCGCCAGACCACAACCGCCGCCCAAGGGGGAGCTGCATGTCTTTGAACTTCGATTTGTCGAACGGCTTTGTGCTGCTTCGCCTGTTGATCGCCGTCTTTTTGATCCCGCACGTCATCGGCAAGGTGAAGCATAAGGGCCCGGTCACCGGCTTCTTTGACACCGTCGGCTTTCGCCCGGCCCCCGTCTTCGTCATGGTCGCCATGGTGTTCGAGATCGTGGCGACCATCGCCCTCGTGATCGGCTTCCAGACCCAGATCGTCGCCGCCGCCTTGGCCGTCTTCATGTTCGTCGCCGCCGCCGCCAACCACAAGATGTGCAAGGGCAAGTGGCTGTGGAACATCGGCGGCAGCGAGTACCCGATCTTCTGGGGCCTCTGCGCCGTCATCGTGGCCCTGAATCCGACCTAGGGGACTAGACATCCGTCTCGGGGCGGCCCAGGTCGGGCCGCCCCTTTTTCGTTTTCGGAGGACACCATGAAAGTCGGCTTCATCGGACTTGGACGCATGGGACAGGAGATGGCCCGTCGCCTGCTGGACGCCGGTCATGAGCTCGTCCTCTACAACCGCACCCCGGACAAGATCGCCGAGCTGGTCTCCGCGGGCGCGGGCAGCGCCGGCTCGGCCGCCGATGCGGCGCGGGACGTCGATGTTGTGATCACCATGCTGGCCAACGACGCGGTGCTGGAGACCGTCGCTCAGGATGACGGCCTGATCGCCGCCATGAAGGCCGGCGCCATCCACATCGCCATGGGCACCCACGGCGTCGGCGTGATCCGCGCCCTGGCCGAAGAGCACGCCGCGAGCGGCAGCCAGCTGGTCTGCGCCCCCGTGCTGGGCCGGCCCGAGGCCGTCGCCGCCGGGCGCCTCGGCATCATCGCCTCCGGCCCCGAAGGCGCCGTCGCCAAGGTCCAGCCGCTGTTCGACGCCATCGGCCGCAAGACCTACATGGCCGGCGAGGACGTGGGCGTCGCCTGCGCCGTCAAGGTCGCCAACAACTTCCTGATCGCCGCCGCCATCCAGGCGATGGGCGAGGCGTTCTCGCTGGTCGAGAAGACCGGAGCCAAGCCGCAGGTGTTCCACGACGTGATCACCGACGGCCTGTTCGCCTGCCCGGCCTATATCGCCTACGCCAAGCTGATCTCGGAGAAGGCCTACGACCAGGTCGGCTTCACAGCCACCCTGGCCCTGAAGGACATGAACCTGGCCGGCGCGGCGGCCGCCATCGGCAATGTGCCGATGCCGACCCTCAGCCTGATCAAGGATCGCCTCACAGGCGCCATGGCTCATGGCGACGCCGAGAAGGACTGGGCGATCCTGGGCCTGGAGCAGGCGCGCGCCGCCGGCATGGCGTGATAGGATGGCGGCGCTTGCCGCTGGGGTGACCACCCTGTAGAAGGGGCAAGAATTTCGACAATCCAAGGCGAATGCGCCGGTTTGCCGATTTCAGCCCCTCGCGATGTGGAACCTGCCCCCGTGACAAGCGCCCTCTTCTCGCCGATCTCCCTGCGCGGCCTGACCCTGAACAACCGGGTCGTGGTCTCGCCGATGTGTCAGTACGCGTCCAACGACGGCTCGGCCAACGACTGGCACCTGATGCACCTCGGCGGCTTCGCCATGGGCGCGGCCGGGCTGATCATCGCCGAGATGACCAACGTCAGCATGGTGGGCCGCATCAGCCCCAAGTGCGCCACCTTGTGCAACGACGAGAACGAGGCGGCGATCAAGCGTGTCGTCGACTTCTGCAAGACCTACGGCGTGGCCAAGATGGCCGTCCAGATCGCCCACGCCGGCCGCAAGGCCTCGACCAACCCGCCGGCCCTGGGCGGCAAGCCGCTGACCGCTGAGGAAGGCGCCTGGGAGACCATAGCCCCGTCGGCCATTCCGTTCGGCGAAGGCTGGCCAACGCCCCGGGCCATGACCCTCGACGACATCAAGCAGTGCCTCGCCGACCATGTGGCCTCGGTGAAGCGCGCCGACCGCGCCGGCTTCGACGCCATCGAGATGCACGGCGCCCACGGCTATCTGGTCCACCAGTTCCTGTCGCCCCTGTCCAATCAGCGCACGGACGAATATGGCGGCAGCCTCGAGAACCGCATGCGCTTCCCGCTGGAGTGCTTCAAGGCGATGCGGGACGCGTGGCCGCAGGATAAGCCCATGGGCGTTCGCGTCTCGGCCACAGACTGGGTCGAGGGCGGCTTCACCCCTGAAGAGGCCGTGGTCTTCGCCAGGGAACTGAAGAAGATCGGCTGCGACTGGATCGACGCCACCACCGGCGGCCTCGACCCTCGCCAGCAGATCCCGCTGGCCCCCGGCTATCAGGTCCCGTTCGGCGCTAAAATCCGTCAAGAGGCCGGCATCGCCACCATGTCGGTGGGCCTGATCAGCGACCCGCACCAGGCCGAGGAGATCGTCGCGTCCGGCCAAGCCGACATGGTCGCCCTCGCCAGGGGAGCGGTCTACGACCCCCGCTGGGCCTGGCACGCCGCCGAGGCCCTGGGCGTCGAGACCGAATATCCGCCCAAGTACCGGGTTGGACATCCTTCGATGCGTCCCCAGATGTTCCCGAACCGCCAGAAGTAGAGTTGGAGCCGGCCGTGTCAGAGGACCGCATCGAGGATCGTCCGGAGGTCCGCACCCCGGTCACCCTGCTGACCGGCTTCCTCGGCAGCGGCAAGACCACCCTGCTGAACCGGGCGCTGAAGCACCCGGACATGGCGCGCACGGCGGTGATTATCAACGAGTTCGGCGAGGTCGGGCTCGACCACCTGCTCGCCACCAAGAGCGACGACACCATCGTGGTGCTGGATAACGGCTGCCTGTGCTGCACCGTCTTCGGCGACCTGGTCGGCACTCTGAACCGCCTCTACCACGCCCGCGAACACAACGAGATCCCGACCTTCGACCACGTGGTGATCGAGACCTCGGGCCTGGCGGATCCCCAGCCCGTGCTGCAGGCCTTTCTGTCCGAGCCGACGATGGAAGGCCTGTACCGGGTGGGTTCGGTGATCGCGACCTTCGACGCGGTCAACGGACCGGGCACCCTGGACCATCACATGGAGTCGGTGCGCCAGGCAGCCCTGGCCGACCACATCCTGGTCACCAAGCTCGACATGATGGAGCCTGAGGCGGCCGAGGTGCGGTTCGCCGAGGTGACCGCGCGCCTGCGCCAGCTTAACCCGGCGGCGGTGATCCTGCGCGCCGACGATCCGTCGGTCGACGCCATCGGGCTGCTGCGCCGTCCCGGATTCGATCCCGCCCGCGGTGGCGAGGCGGCGCGGTCCTGGCTGAACGCCGAAGCTTACGAGCCGCACGACACTGGCCATGTGCACGACGAGCACTGCGGCCACGATCATCACGACCACAACCACGAGCGGCACAGCCACGACGACTCCATCGCCTCGTTCTGCCTGACCCGCGACGAGCCTTCGTCGCGCGAGGCGCTGCAACTGCTGCTGGCGGCGCTGGAGAAGAACCTCGGCCCCAACCTGTTGCGGGTGAAGGGCCTGGTGAACGTCATCGAGGAGCCGGGCCGACCAGCGGTGCTCCAGGGCGCGCAGCATCTGCTGCACAACCTGACCTGGCTGGACCGCTGGCCCGACGACGACCACCGCACCCGCATCGTCTTCATCACCCAGGGCATGCCGCGCGAAGACCTGGAGGAGTTGGTCTCCCTTCTCGACCGGGTCGCCACCCGCACCGCCGCAGCGCGGGCCCGGGGCGAGGCGGCGCGGGCGGAGGCGGAGCGCGCCGAAGCCGAAGCGGGGCGCGGCGAGGGTTAGAACCCGCTCGTCCGAGCCCGTCGCTCAGATTCCTGACAAGCGCTCGCGGCCCGGCTCCGACGGCCGGTCAAAACCGTTCATCGTCAGGAATGTTTCCTCGGACGCGTTCGGCGATCTCAATAGCCGGTTTAGCATTTGTATTTACCGTGACGGACGGTCCGAACCCGCAGATCACCGGGCGAATGGCCTTTGGGCGCACGCTGAGCGCCTGTCGCGAAGGATTTTTGAGAATGAGGGGCCAAACCTCACACCGGCGGGCCGACCTCGCCTGGCGGCTGATCGGGGCCACCGCGCTCGCCAGCGGCGCCCTGGCCGCCGCCCATCCCGCGATGGCCGCCGACGCCGACCTCGATCAGATCGTGGTGACCGGCACCAGCATCCGCGGCGTGGCTCCCGTCGGCGCCAATGTCATCGTCCTGGACCGGGCGCAGATCCGCAGCAGCGGCGCGCAAACCGTGCAGCAACTGCTGACCCGCGTGCCGCAAATCACCGGATTCAACAACTACGGCCAAGGCTCGTTCGGCTCGGCCGACCCTTCCGGCACCAATGCGCCGACCATCCACAGCCTGGGCGCCTCGGCCTCGAACGGGACCCTGGTCCTGGTCGACGGCCATCGCCTGCCGCTCAGCGGCGTCACCCGCACCCTCGCCGATCCGAACATCATAGCCCCCGCCGCCCTGGAGCGCGTCGAGGTGCTGCCGGACGGCGCCTCCGCGATCTATGGCTCGGACGCCGTGGCCGGCGTACTGAACTTCATCACCCGCCGCCGCTTCGACGGCGCCGAGGTCTCCGGCCAAGCCGGCTTCGGCGACGAATATCGCAACGCCGCCGTCAACATGGTCGCCGGCAAGGTCTGGGACCGCGGCTCGGCCATGCTGGCCTACGGCTATTCCTACCGCTCCAACCTGGTGAGCGAGGACAGGGACTTCTACCAGACCGACCTGCGCGCCCGGGGCGGCTCCAACTACAACAACTTCGGCTGCGGTCCAGCGGCGGTGCAGCCCGGCGGCGCGGGCGGGTCCACCCTGTTCCTGGCGCCCTACACCGGCACGGGCGTGTCCGCCGCAAACCCCTCGTGCAACTACAGCTACGACATCGACACCCTGCCCGAGGAGAAGCGTCACAACGTCTTCGCGCGCATCGAGCAGAAGGTTGGCGACCGGCTGACCGTTTCGGCGGACCTGGCCTATGCCCAGCGCAAGAACCGCCAGGAGATCGCGGTCGGCGCCGTCGGCAACGTCGTGGTCTTCGGCCCCGGCACGACCGATCCGGCGCGAGCTGGCCAGATCAATCCCTTCTTTCAGGGGCCGCCGGGAACGTCGGTCGAGCGGGTCAACTTCGCCGCCGACGAGCTCTTCCCGAACGCCCTGAACCTCGCCGGCGCCAAGACCGCCTTCGGAACCCTCCGCGCCGAGTACGATCTCGGCGGCGCCTGGACGGCCGAACTCAGCGGCGTACTCGGCGAGGACAGGAGCAAGTCCAACAACTACGGCGTCCTGTGCGCCAGTTGCCTGATCCTGGGGCTGAACGGCACGACCAATGTCGCCGGCAGTACGACCACCCCGACCTTCCCGGCCCGCACCGGGCCGGACGCCTTCGTCGTCAACCTGCCCCTGACGGCCGCTAACGCCATCGACGTGTGGAACCCGGCCGGATCGAACCGCACCTCGCCGGCTTCCCTCGCCGGCCTGCTCGACAACAATTTCCTGAACGCCCGCCAGCGGTTTCAGAACGCCAAGCTGGTGGTCGGCGGCCCGGCCTTCACCCTGCCCGGCGGGCCGGTGCAAATCTCCGCCGGCGCCGAGGGCCTGCGCTACACCATGCGCCAGCACATGGTGGCGACCGCCAACGGCGGCCCGATCACCCGGAACGCCGTCACCACGGACCTCGACTTCAGCCGCAAGGTCTACGCCCTGTTCGCCGAGACCCTGATCCCGCTGATCGGCCCGGACAACGCCATCCCCGGCGTGCAGAGGCTGAACCTCAGCGCGGCCGTCCGCTACGACCACTATGACGACGTCGGGGGCACGACCAATCCCAAGGTGGCGGCCGAATGGGGCGTCGCCGGCGGCTTGTCGTTCCGCGGCGCCTATGGGACCTCCTTCACCGCGCCGGCCCTGACCAGCCGGGGCGACGACCTATTCGGGATCACCACCGATTCCAATTTCGGCGCCTCGGCCCAGCAGACCCTGCCGGGCAGCTTCCCGGGCGCCAACACCCTGCCCGGCTGCGGCGCCGTCACCGCCACGGGCGCGTGCAACATCGGCGGGGCCAACGCGGCCCAGGGCATCCAGCTCAACGGCGGCAACCGCGCCCTGCAACCCCAGACCGGCGACACTTGGTCTCTCGGCGCCGACTGGCGGCCACGCTTCCTCAGCGGCTTCCGGATCAGCGTGACCTACTGGGCCGCCAAGTATAAGGGCCTGATCGCCGCGCCGAGCTTCAGTCAGGTCGTGGCCAGCCCCGGCCTGTATGACGCCCTGACCCTCAACCCGAGCGCGGCCCAGATCGCGGCGGCGACGGCGGGCCTACGCCAGACCTCGGCCCTGCCGACCAACATCAGCTTCATCTACAGCTTCCAGCAGCGCAACCTGTCCAACCTGGACGCCAGCGGCGTCGACCTCGACGCGCGCTACGCCTTCCCGACCCGCTTCGGCGACTGGGTGCTGGGCGCGGCGGTCAGCGACAAGCTGAAGTTCGCCCAGCAATATGGCGAGGGCACCCCCTATCTGAGCCGCCTGAACGTGGTGGGGATCAACGCCACCTTCAGCTCGATCCGCCTGGCGGGGCGCGCCACCGTCGGCTGGAGCCTGGGAAGTTGGGCCGCGTCGCTGTTCGTCAACCACACGGGCGGCTACTGGAACCGGATCTCGCCTGCGATCGCCGTCTCCGGCCCACGAGGCCAGCGTGTCGCGTCCTACACCACCATCGACGGCCACCTGTCCTACGACATCAAGGCCGGCGGCTGGTTGAGCGACACCCAGGTGTTCGCCGACGCTCAGAATCTGTTCGATCAGGACCCGCCCTTCGCCAACACACCGGGCGGCTACAACCTGCAGGACGCCAACCCGATCGGCCGCGTCATTGCCTTCGGTGTCCGCAAGGCCTGGTGACGCGCTGCGACGGCCTTCAGGGGCGACATCAGCCGCCCTTGCCGCGCACCTCGTCGCCGGCGTCGGCGGTAAGGCGCAGGAAGCCCAGGGCGGCCACCGCGGCCAGGACCGCCATGACGACGAAGGCGACGCGGAAGTCCCACAGGGCCAGGGCCTGCCCCTTGAACAGGGCGAGGCTGAGGTTGAGGGCCAGGGCGGCGAGCGCCACGCCGAGGCTGAACGACAACTGCTGCATCATCGCGAAAAGCGCCGTCGCGCCCGGCCGCTCCGGCGGCGTCACTTCGGCGAACATCAGGGTGTTGATGGCCGTGAAGGTCATCGAGCGGCTGCAACCGGCGACGAACAGCACGGCCCAGATCACCGGCTGGGGCGTGTCGCGGCTGAACAGGGCGCACCCGACCAGGGCGGCGGCGGTGACTAGGTTGGCGGTGAACAGGACGGGCCGGAAGGCGAGCCGGCGCAGGATCGGCGTCGTCACCGTCTTCATCCCGAGGTTTCCCAGCATATAGACCAGCACCATGACCCCGGCCTCGAAGGCGTCGAAGCCGAAGCCGAGCTGGAACATCAGGGGCAGCAGGAAGGGCGTGGCGCTGATCGCCACCCGGGCCACGAAGCCGCTGGACGAGACCGTGAGGCGAAAGCTGGGCCAGCGCATCGACCGCAGATCGAGCAACGGCGCTGAGGCGCGGCGGGCGTGCCACACGGCGGCGCCGCCGAGGGCCACGGCGGCCACGACCAGGCCGAAAGCCAGGGCCTTGGGCTCGCCCACCTGACCCAGGAGGTCGAGGCCATAGATCAGCCCGCCGAGGGCCGCCGCGGTGAGGACGAAGCCGAGGGTGTCGAAGCGTGCCGGCGGCGCGTCGCCGCCTTTGGGCGTGTAGCGCAGGGCCAGGAGCACGCCGGCGATCCCGATCGGCACGTTGAGGAAGAAGATCCATCGCCACGAGGCGTAGGTGGCGATGAGGCCGCCCAGCGGCGGGCCCAGCACCGGGGCGATCAGGGCCGGCCAGGTGATGGCGGCGATGGCGGGGATCAGGTCCTTCTTGGCGGTGGTGCGGATCACCACCAGCCGGCCCACGGGCGACATCAGGGCGGCGGCGAACCCCTGCAGCACCCGCGAGGCCACGAACATCCACAGCTCGGTCGACAGGCCGCACAGGACCGAAGCGAAGACGAACAGGGCGGTGGCGCCGGCGAAGACCGGGCGGGCGCCGAACCGGTCGGCCACCAGCCGCTGGTCGGGATCACCGCCGCCAGGCTGACCATATAGGCGGTGACGACGAGGCCCAGGCCCTCGGGCGTAACCCCGAAGCTGGCCCCGATCTGCGGCAGGGCCGTCACCACCACGGTGGCGTCGAGCTGCTCCATGAAGAAGGCGCCCGCCACGATGAGGGGCAAGGGGGCGAAGCGTCTCGGTTTGTCGACAGGCGATTCCACGCTTGAGCTTTACACGCAGATTCCGCTTCCCCCCACCCGACGCCATGACGATCCTGAGGCCATGAACGCGTCCGTCTTCCCCACCGCCCTGGCCGACCTGCTCGACGAACTCCGCGGGCTGCTGGGCGACCAGATTTCGACCGCCGCCGCCGTCCGCGGACATCATGCCCATGGGGAGGGTCTGAAGGACCCATTCCCGCCGGACGCCGTGGTCTTCGCCCGCACCACCGAGGACGTGGCCGCCGTCGTGGCGCGCTGCAACGCCGCCCGCGTGCCGGTGATCCCGTTTGGAGTCGGCACCTCGCTGGAGGGGCACGTCCAGGCTCTACGGGGCGGGATCACCATCGACATGTCGCGGATGGACCGGGTGCTGGAGGTCAATGCCGAGGACCTCGACTGCCGGGTCGAGGCGGGCGTCACCCGCGAGCAGCTCAACAGCCACCTGCGCGACCAGGGCCTGTTCTTCCCCGTCGACCCGGGGGCGAACGCCACCCTGGGCGGCATGGCCTCGACCCGCGCCTCGGGCACCACCACCGTCCGCTATGGGGCGATGCGCGAGCTGACCCTGGGCATGACCGTGGTCACCGCCACGGGCGAGACCATCCGCACCGGCGGGCGGGCGCGCAAATCCGCGGCCGGCTACGACCTGACGCGCCTTTTCATCGGCGCCGAAGGCACGCTGGGGGTCATCACCGAGCTGCAGCTGCGCCTGTTCGGCATCCCCGAGGCCACCGTCGCGGCGGTGTGCCAGTTCGACGATGTGGAGGGCGCGGTGGCGGCGACCGTCATGGCCCTGCAGATGGGCCTGGCCGTGGCGCGGATCGAGCTGATCGACGCCCTGCAGATGCGGGCCTGCATCGCCTACGCCAAGCTGGAGGGTTTCGAGGAGAAGCCGACCCTGTTCCTCGAGTTCCACGGTTCGGAAGCCGGCGTGACCGAGACCGCCGAACAGATGCGCGCCATCACCGACGACTGCGGCGGCGCGGACTATCGCTGGGCGCGGCGGCCCGAGGAGCGCAGCCAGCTGTGGAAGGCCCGCCACGGGGCCTATTTCGCGGCGCTCGCCCTGTCGCCCGGCCGCCAGGGCATGGTCACCGACGCCTGCGTGCCGATCTCGCGCCTGGCCCAGTGCATCAGCGAAACCAGGGCGGACGCCGAGGCCAGCGGCCTGATCTGCCCCATGGTCGGCCACGTTGGGGACGGCAACTTCCACGTCACCGCCCTGTTCGACCCGGCCGACCCAAAAGAGCGGGCGGCGGCGGAAGCCCTGACCGCCGGTATCGCGAACCGGGCCATCCGGCTCGGCGGCACCTGCACCGGCGAGCACGGGGTGGGTATGCACAAGCTGAATTATATGACCGCCGAGCACGGCCCGGCTGTAGGGCTGATGCAGGCGATCAAGCGCGCCCTCGACCCCAACGGCATCATGAATCCGGGCAAGACGATACCGGCCTGAAGCCAGGACGGTGCGAACATTGGCGCCGCCCGCGCGCCGTGGTCATCTGAGGGGAGATGGGGCTCTTGGGAGGGCGCGTCATTCCACATGTTAGGGCGACGCAGTTGCGACGATCGGGTGCGCGTTGGCTGGCGGCGGCGGCGTCCGCTGCGGCCTTCTGCGGCGAGGCCGTGGCCCAGGAACTGAACGGCGAGGCCGCCGTCCCCCTTGAGGCGACCGCCCAGACCGGGCCCATCGTCTATCTGCCAGAATTCTTCGCGACCTTCCGGCCGGCCAACGCCAACGAGATGATCGCTCGCCTCCCGGGCTTCGCCTTCAACAAGGGCGAGGAGGTGCGTGGCTTCGGCGGCGCGGCCGGGAACGTGCTGATCGACGGCGCACGGCCCTCCTCCAAGTCGGTGCCCCTCGACCAGCTGCTGCAGCGCATCCCCGTCAGTCAGGTCGAGCGCATCGAGCTGATCCGCGGCGGCGCGCCGGGCATCGACATGCAGGGCCTGCCGGTGGTCGCCAATGTGGTGCGCAAGTCCGGCTCCGCCTCGACCCAGGCCGCCCAGATCCTGTTCAAGCCCTATACCAACGGCTTCGTCGGCGTGATCCCCCGCGTCGAGGCCAACTGGCGCTCCGGCCCGATCACCATCGACGGCCAGCTGGGGGCCCGCAAGGACATGAACACCGACTCCGGCGATGGCCAGATCACCCGCCGCAGCGGCGCCGGGACCCTGTTCCAGTCCGGCGAGTTCGACTCAAAGGTGATCAACACCGTCCTGCAGGCCAACGGCGCCGCGGAGTACCGCGGCCGCATCGACCAGATCCGCCTCAACCTCTCGGCCGAGCGCAACGACCTGGACCGCAGGGAAGCCTCGCTGCTGACCGATACGACCCTGGGCTCGTTCTCGGAACGTACCCGCACCAAGACCCGGGCCGACAAGGCCGAGATCGGCGGCGACTATCAGCGCCCCCTCACATCCTGGCTGAACGCCCAGCTTATCGGGCTGAAAACGTTCAAGTCCGACAGCCTGAACTCCCTTGGCCAGACCCGCGCCCCGAACCAGATCTCGACCGAGGATTCCACCTCCGGCGAAACGATCCTGCGCACCGTCCTGTCGGCTGTGCATTCGCCCACCCTGCGCTTCGAAGGCGGGGGTGAAGGAGCCAAGAACTTCCTGGACGCCCGCTCCACCCTGAATGTCGGCGGCGTCGCCGTGGTGCTGCCGTCGGCCACCGTGCGGGTGGACGAGACGCGGGCCGAGGGCTTCTTCACCGCCACCTGGAAGCCGCACGCCAAGCTGTCGATCGAGAGCGGCCTGCGCTGGGAGGTCTCGACCATCGGCCAGACCGGCGCGGTCAACCAGGAGAGGACCTTCTCCTTTCCCAAGCCGCGACTGATCGTGTCGTGGGCGCCCAATTCGGTCAGCCAGCTGCGCCTTCGGGTGGAGCGGGTCGTCGGCCAGCTGAACTTCAAGGACTTCGCAGCCTCGGTGCAGGTCGAGGCCGGCGCGGTCAACGCCGGCAACCCCAACCTGGAGCCCGAGCGATCGTGGATCGGCGAGTTGGCGCTGGAGCGGCGATTCTGGGACGGCGGGGCGGTGGTGCTGACCCTGTCGCATGCCGAGGTGCAGCAGGTTATGGACTTCATCCCCATCGCCGGACGCTTCGACGCGCCGGGCAATGTCGGGGACGGCACGCGCGACGAGGCCAAGCTGAGCCTGAACGTGCCGCTCGCC
>DAICXL010000044.1:16478-19820 GCA_027312185.1 Caulobacterales bacterium
GAGTCGGCGCATCTCCAACCAGCGCCCGTTCGAGGGCGACTTCCTGCTAACCAAGGCCTTCCCCAAGTGGAAGAGCAGCCTGAACCTGGAAGGGGCCCTCGGCTTCGTCGAGACCGTCTACCGCATCGGCGAGGTCCGGCGGACCCAGGAGACGCCGATGTACAAGCTGTTCTGGGACTGGAGCCCCCGGTCCGACCTGATGTTCCGCTTCCAGATCGAGAACCTCACCACAAAGCAACGCCGCCGCGACCGCGACCTCTACACTGGGACGCGGGCCGCGGGTCCGCTGAGCTTCACCGAGAAGCGCTACGCCGAACAGGCGCCGTTCCTGATGATCCGAACACGGAAGGTATTCTGAACGTCGCCCCGCTTGGGTCGCCCCGGACAAGCCGGGCGATGACGGTTAAGGAGGGGCGATGATCATCCCCATAACCGACCCCGCCGACCCGCGCATCGCCGCCTATCACCAGGTGCGCGAGCGGGACCTGGTGGGACGTGAGGGGTTGTTCGTGGCCGAGGGCGAGGTGGTGCTGCGCACCCTGGTCCGCGATGGCCGCCACGGGATCGCCTCGGTGCTGCTGGCCGACAAGCGGGCGGCGGGCCTGGCCGACCTGATCGCCGCCCTGCCGGCGGACACGCCCGTCTATACCGCCGGCCAGGCCGTGCTGGACGGCATCGTCGGCTTCCACATCCACCGGGGCATACTGGCGCTGGGCCGCCGCGCCCCGGAGCTCTCCGCGGAGGACCTGCTTCGACAGGCCGGGCCGCGCGCCCTGGTCGTGGTCCTGTTCGGGGTCGGCAACCACGACAACATGGGCGGCCTGTTCCGCAACGCCGCCGCCTTCGGGGCCGACGCGGTCCTGCTCGACCCGACCTGCTGCGACCCGCTCTATCGCAAGGCCATCCGCGTCTCGGTCGGAGCGGCCCTCACCACGCCCTTCGCGCGGATCGATGGCGACCCCCTGGCGCTGTTGGAGCGGTGCGGCTTCGCCGCCCTAGCGCTCAGCCCTTCGGGGGCCACGCCCCTGGCGCGGCTGAAGCGGCCGGACCGCGTGGCGGTGCTGCTGGGGGCGGAAGGGCCCGGCCTGCCGGCCGAGCTGATGGCGCGGGCGGCCACGGTCTCGATCCCCATGGCCGGCGCCTTCGACAGCCTCAATGTGGCGACCACCTCGGGGATCGTACTGCACCACCTGGTGTTCAGTTGAGGGTCCACAGGGCCGTCAGGCCGTCTTCGACGTCGCGCGGATCGTCCATCCGGCACAGGCGCGCCTTGGCCTCGCGCCGGACCTGGGCGTCCGCCGGCCAGGGGGCGGCCTGGACGTACCAACCAAGGTGCTTGCGGAACACCTTCAGCCCCAGGCCCTCGCGGTAGAAGGCCAGCGCCTCGCGCATGTGCTCCAGCACGATCTCCAGCCTTCCCTCAGGACCGGGCTCGACCATCTCGGTATCGTCCGTCAGCGCCGCCTCCAGCCCCGCCAGCATCCACGGGCGGCCGTAGACCCCGCGCCCGATCATCACCGCGTCGGCCTGGGCCAGCGACAGGGCCCGACGGGCGGACGCCGCGCAGGTGATGTCGCCGTTGACGATCAGGGGCAGGCTGGTCGCCGCGCGGACCTTGGCCACCTCGGCCCAGTCGGCGACGCCGGTGTAGAACTGCTGGCGGGTGCGGCCGTGGACTGTGATGGCCTTGACGCCGGCGCCCTGCGCCAAGGCCGCCAGCTCCGGCGCATTCTTGGAGCCCTCGTCCCAGCCCAGGCGCATCTTCAGGGTCACCGGCAGGTCCACCGCGCCCACGGCGGCCGCGATCACCCGCTCGGCCAGGTCCAGCTCGCGCATCAGGGCCGAGCCGCACTGCGAACCGGTGACCTCCTTGGCGGGACAGCCCATGTTGAGGTCGACGATATGGGCGCCGGCCGCCTGGGCCATCTCGGCGCCGCGCGCGATCATGGCCGGATCGCGCCCGACCAGCTGCACCACCATGAGGGGCAGGCCGTCGCCCACCGCCGCGCGGCGCACCGCGTCCGGGCGGCCCTGGGCCAACTCGGCGCAGGCCACCATCTCGGTCGCCACATAGGCGCCGCCCAGTCGTGAGATCAGCCGCCGGAACGGCAGGTCGGTGATGCCGGTCATCGGCGCGGCCAGCACGCGGCCGGGCACGACGACATCTCCGATGTGAAGGGCCGCGGTCATGGGGCGCGCTTGTGCCGCCGAACCGGGCCCGCGTCTAGGTGCGGTTCGAGATGCCGGCCGGGTCGACGTAGGGGACCTTGGGCAGGCGAAGGCGCACCTCGTTGCGCCCGAAGTCGAGCGAGACCTCCTCGAAGAAGCGCATGATGTCCATGCCCATCAGGAGGGCGGGACGGTCCGTCAGGTCCCACAGGGTGAAGGGGTGCAGGTCGGCGTAGGCCACCCGCAGGTTCGCGATGGTCAGGGAGCCGAGCCGGAACATCGGCACCGCGCCGTAGTCGCCCATGGTGACGTCGCCGGTGGCGCCGGAGATCTTCACCTGCTGCAAGAGCGGGGCCTTGCGGTTGCGCTGGACCACGTCGCGCAGGGCGCTGTTGCCTATGGTCGAGACCGAGCCGGAGTCGATCAGAACGGCGACGCGCACCCCGTCGAGGTCGGTATCGACTACGGTTAGCTGGCCAAAGCGCTTGCGGGCCCGGATCACCGCCCCGCCCTGCGTGGCGTGGGGCGCCGAGGAACGCACGATCTGCAGCCGGGAGCCCGGCAGGTCGAAGACGATGCGCTGGTTCTTCAGCCCGTCCACGCCGAGGAGGCCCAAGGCCCCGAGATAGCGGCCCGGCAGGGTGGCCATGGACAGGTTCTTGGCCTCCCGCGCGCCGATGGCGTACCGCTCGAGCTTGACGGTGGGGACCAGCCGCTCGCCGACGATGCCGTGCACCTTGGTGAGGCGCCCCGGCGGCAGGGCCAGTTCGGCTGCCAGCTCCTCAGAAATGATCGAGCGATTGGCGCCGGTGTCGACGATGAAATCGAACGGCCCCTTGCCGTTGACCATCACCGGGGCGGTCATGCGCCGGCCCTGGTCCTCCATCGCCCCGATGTCGGCGGGGTGCTCGTCGTTGCCGAACTCGGCCTCGGGGACCAGCTCGAACGTGGGCTGAGCTAGGGCCGCAGTCGGCAAAACGGCGCCGGCCCCGATAAGGGCCAGCGCCGTTCGCCTGTCGTAGAATGATCCGGTCATGGTCAGGGCGCTCCTGGAACGCCCCGTCACGATACGCCGACGGACGGCGATCCGGTATCGACTATTTGAGGTGCTTGGCCAGGTGCTTGTTCATCTCGAACATGCTGACCCGGTCCTTGCCGTCGAACACCTTCTTC
>DAICXL010000044.1:19850-20174 GCA_027312185.1 Caulobacterales bacterium
GCGCCGCGCCGACAACCGCCGCCAGCTCGGGCGAGGGCGTCAGGGGCTTTTGCAGCGCGTTGGTCTTCTTTTCGGCTTCGGCCATGAGTTTTCCCCAAGCTCCATTTGGGCCCGCCGACACCGGCGGGTGGTGAGTCGTGGCGCGCAGCCTAGAGATGTTTTGCGCCTCCTGTCACCTGCGCTTGACGGGATAGCCGCTCGCAAAAGGTCGGAATCCTGCAGATTCCTCGGTCTTGCGGTTAACGGGAGGTTGAAATCGGGGCTCGCCGGGCCCGGTTCACCGCCTCGTCGAGGGCGGAGAGGAAGCGCGACCGGTCCGCCGAC
>DAICXL010000045.1:0-19570 GCA_027312185.1 Caulobacterales bacterium
GCCTCGGCGCAGGCCCAGGCGATGGCCAGGCCGTCGTAGGTGGCGGTGCCGCGCCCGATCTCGTCCAGCACCACCAGGGACCTCGGCGTCGCCTGGGTCAGGATGGCGGCGGTCTCGACCATCTCGGTCATGAAGGTGGAGCGGCCGCGGGCCAGGTCGTCGCCGGCGCCGACGCGGCTGAACAGGCGGTCGACGACCCCTAGCCGGAAGCGGCGGGCCGGCACGAAGGACCCGGCCTGGGCGAGCACGGCCAGAAGCGCGTTCTGGCGCAGGAAGGTCGATTTGCCGGCCATGTTGGGACCAGTGACGATGGCCAGGCGCGGACAGCCCTCGCCGCCGCCGTCCAGCCTGCAGTCGTTGGGGGTGAAGGGGTCCCCGCCCCGGCGCACCGCCGCCTCGACCACAGGGTGGCGCGCCGCCTCGGCCTCGAAGGCCAGGCTGTCGTCCACCGTGGGGCGCACCGCCTCGACCTCGGCGGCCCACTCCGCGAGGCTTGAGGCCACGTCCAGGCAGGCCAAAGCCTCGGCGGCGGCAAGGATCTGAGCCCCCACGGCGCCGGCCATGCGGCGCAGATCCTCGAAGGTCTCGGCCTCGATGGCTAGGGCCCGGTCTCCGGCCTGGGCGATCTTGGCGTCCAGCTCGGCCAGCTCCACGGTGGTGAAGCGCAGCTGGTTGGCCATGGTCTGGCGGTGGATGAAGGCTGCGTTCCACGGAGGCTGCAGCAGGGCCTCGCCCTGTTTTGCGGTGCAGTCGACGAAATAGCCGAGCACCGCGTTGTGGCGGATCTTCAGCCCGACGCCGGTCTCCTGCTGCAGCCGGGTCTCCAGGGCCGCGATCACCCGGCGGCTGTCGTCGCGCAGCTGGCGGGCGTCGTCGAGTTCGGGGCGGTAGCCGGGGCGCACGAAGCCGCCGTCGCGGCCACCCGCGGGCAGGTCGTCCTCAAGCCCGTCGCGCAGGGTCTGCAGGCAGGAGGCCAGTTCGGGCTTGTCGGCGAGGCGCAGGGCGGCGAGCGCCTGGCCGATCTCGGTGGCGGCCAGGCCGAAGGGCTCGGCCAGGGCCTCGGCGAAGAGGGCGGCGACGCCTTCGCCCGCCGACAGCCCGCCGCGCAGAAGTCCGAGGTCGCGGGGGCCGCCGCGGCCGAGGGCGAGGCGCGACAGGGCCCGGGCCATGTCGCCGGCGGCGCGCAGGCGCTCGCGCACCTGTTCGCGCAGGCGCCGGCGCTCCATGAAGAAGGCGACCGCGTCGAGGCGGGCGTTGATGCGGTGAGGGTCGAGCAGGGGACGGCCCAGCCGGTCGGCCAGCAGGCGCGCCCCGCCGGAGGTGACCGTGCGGTCGATGGCCGCCAGCAGCGAGCCCTCGCGGCCCCCGGCCTGGGCGCGCTCGATCTCCAGGCTGGCGCGGGTGGCCGGGTCGATGGCCATGACGTCGGCGCCGACGCTGCGCCGCGGCGGGCGCAGCACCGGCATGCGCCCGGCCTGGGTGGTCTCGAGGTGGGCGGCGATCAGTCCGAGCGCCGAGACCTCGACGGTGGTGAGCACGCCGAAGCCGTCCAGGGTCTGCACCCCGTAGAGCCGCTTCAGCCGCGCCTCGCCCGCCGCCGGGTCGGCCAGGGCGCTGGCCAGGGGCTGCACCGCCCCGCCGGCTCCGGTCAGGGCGGCCGAGACCAGTTCGTCAGCGAACAGGCGGTCGGGAACCAGGATCTCGGAGGGACGCAGGGCGGCGAGCGCGGGGCCGAGCTCCTCGCGGGTGAGCAGCAGGGATTCCACCTCGCCGGTGGACAGCTCCACGCTGGCGAGCGCCGCCTGGCCGCCGCGCACCGCCACCGCCGCCAGCCGGTTGGCGCCCCGGGCGTCGAGCAGGCTGTCCTCGGTCAGGGTGCCCGGCGTCACCACCCGCACCAGGTCGCGGTGGACGATGGACTTGGAGCCGCGTTTCTTGGCCTCGGCCGGGCTCTCCATCTGCTCGCACACGGCGACCTTGAAGCCGCAGCGGATCAGCTTGGCCAGATAGGCCTCCGCCGCATGCACCGGCACGCCGCACATGGCGATGTCCTCGCCCTGGTGCTTGCCGCGATAGGTCAGGGCGATGCCGAGCGCCTCGGCCGCCTTGCGGGCGTCGTCGAAAAACAGTTCGTAGAAATCGCCCATGCGGAAGAACACCAGGGCGTCGGGCTGCTTGGCCTTGGCCTCGAAGAACTGGGCCATGACCGGCGTGGCGCCGGTCGCGTCGGGTATGGCTGGCGGGGCGTGGGCGTTCATCGCGGCGGACGCTAGCGGGCCAAGAGAGTCGGCGGAAGGGTTTGCGTCGCCCGGGCGGCGTGGGCGACACTGGGCGCCCGGTCAAGCCATGAGCCCGCCATGCCCGCAATCAACCGTCGCCGTCTGATCGTCGCCGCCGGCGCCCTGGCGGCAAGTCCCGCCTTCGCCCAAACCGCCGGGCCCCAACCGGCGCGCCCGCGCGTCCGGATCGAGACCGACAAGGGCGTCATCGTGGTGGAGCTGGCCACCGACAAGGCGCCGATCACGGCGGGTAATTTCCTGCGCTATGTGGACAGCCGCCGGATGGACGGGGCGATCTTCTACCGCACCGTGCACGCGCCGGGCGCGCCGACGGTGGGCTTCCTCCAGGCGCACATCACGGACGGGGCCAAGCTCTATCCGCCCATCACCCACGAGCCCACCACTACGACCGGTCTGAAGCACCTGGAAGGCGCCCTCTCGGCGCCCCGCTTCGCGCCCGGCACGGCGCAGAGCGAGTTCACCATCCTCAGCAGCGATGCGCCCCACATGGACGCCAACCCCGCAGCGCCCGGCGACAACCTGGGCTACGCCGTGTTCGGCCAGGTGGTCGAGGGCATGGACGTGGTGCGCGCCATCATGGTCCTGCCCGCCGACGGCCCGGCTGATAACCCGGTCATGCAGGGCCAGATCCTCACGACGCCGGTCAGGATCATCACCGCGCGGCGGGGCTGAGACGGGGGAGCGAGTGTGGCTCCCGCGGTTGTGGGGCCGGTGGTCAGACACTAGGGTGGGTTTCGAGTAGCGGAACCGCTTACGCAGATAACAATAAACGAGACCGATGACCGACGAGAAGCGGACCTTCACCGACGAGGAAGCCCTCGCGTTCCACCAGTATCCGACCCCGGGCAAGATCGGGGTGATGGCCACCAAACCGATGGCCACCCAGCGGGACCTGAGCCTGGCCTACTCTCCGGGCGTGGCCGTGCCGGTGCTGCGCATCGCCGAGAACCCGGACCTCGCCTACGAATACACCTCCAAGGGCAACCTGGTGGCGGTGATCTCCAACGGCACGGCGATCCTCGGCCTCGGCAACCTCGGCGCCCTGGCGTCCAAGCCGGTGATGGAAGGCAAGAGCGTCCTGTTCAAGCGCTTCGCCGACGTCGATTCCATCGATATCGAGGTCTCCACGACCGACGCCGACGAGTTCATCACCGTGGTGAAGAACATCGGCATCACCTTCGGGGGCATCAACCTCGAAGACATCAAGAGCCCCGAGTGCTTCACCATCGAGACCGAGCTGCAGCAGCTGCTCGACATCCCGGTGTTCCATGACGACCAGCACGGCACGGCGATCATCTCGGCCGCCGGCCTGATCAACGCCTGCGCCATCACGGGCCGCAAGCTGGAGGATGTCAGGCTCGTGCTGTGCGGCGCGGGCGCGGCCGGCATCGCCTCGCTCGAGCTGATGAAGGCGATGGGCATCCGCCACGAGAACTGCATCGCGGTCGACAACACCGGCGTCATCTACAAGGGCCGCGACAAGGGGATGACCCAGTGGAAGTCGATCCACGCGGTCGACACGCCCCTTCGCACCCTGGAAGAGGCGCTTGTCGGCGCCGACGTGTTCATCGGGCTGTCCGCCAAGGGGGTTCTGACCCAGGCCATGGTCAAGACCATGGCGCCCAAGCCGATCATCTTCGCCATGGCCAATCCGGACCCGGAGATCACCCCGGAGGAAGTCCACGCCGTGCGCGACGACGCCATCGTGGCCACCGGCCGGTCGGACTATCCCAACCAGGTCAACAACGTCCTCGGCTTTCCCTACATTTTCCGCGGCGCGCTCGACGTGCGGGCCAAGCAGGTCAATCACGAGATGAAGATCGCCGCCTCGCGGGCTCTGGCCCAGCTGGCGCGCGAGGACGTCCCCGATGAGGTGGCGGCGATCTATCACGGCCAGAACCTCAAGTTCGGCCCCAACTACATCATCCCGACCCCGTTCGACCCGCGGCTGATCTGGTACATCCCGCCCTTCGTCGCCCAGGCGGCGATGGACACCGGGGTGGCGCGCCGGCCGATCACCGACATGGACGCCTATCGCGCGTCCCTGGCCCAGCGGCTCGACCCCTCGGCGGCCTTCCTGCAGAAGGTGACGGCCAAGGTCCAGAGCGAGCCCAAGACCATCGTCTTCGCCGAGGGCGAGGAGCCGGCGGTGATCCGCGCCGCCCTGGCTTTCGAGAACCAGGGGCTGGGCAAGGCCATCCTGTGCGGCCGCGAAGAACTGATCGCGCAGAACATGCGCAAGGTCGGGATGAACCCGGACGAGAGCAAGCTTGAGATCATCAACGCCCGGGTTTCCGAGCGTAACCCCGAGTACGTCCAGGCCCTCTACAAGCGGCTGCAGCGCAGCGGCGCCCTGGTGCGCGACGTGCAGCGGCTGATCAACCTCGACCGCAATTCCTTCGCCGCCTCGATGGTGGCCATGGGCCACGCCGACGGCATGGTGACGGGCGTGACCCGCACCTTCGACCAGTCCCTGGCCGAGGTGATGCGGGTGATCGACCCGGCGCCCGGCGGGCGGGTGATGGGCATGTCGGTGCTGCTGGCCAAGGGGCGCACCATCTTCCTGGCCGACACCTCGGTGACCGAACTGCCCTCCGGCTGCGAACTGGCCGAGATCGCCGTCGAAGCCGCCCGGGCGGTGGCGCGCCTCGGCTACACGCCGCGGCTGGCGATGATGTCCTACTCCACCTTCGGCAACCCGGCCGGCGACCGCAGCGAGCGGGTGCGCGAGGCGGTGGCCGAACTCGACCGCCGCGACGTCGACTTCGAGTACGAGGGCGAGATGCCGCCGGATCTGGCCCTGAACCCGGACCTGCGCGGCAACTACCCGTTCATGCGCCTGACCGGCCCGGCCAACATCCTGATCATGCCGGCGATCCATTCGGCCGCCATATCGACCAAGCTGGTGCAGGAGCTTGGCGGGGCGACGGTGGTCGGTCCCCTGGTGCTGGGCCTGTCCAAGCCGGTGCAGATCGCGCCCCTGTCGGCCTCGGTGTCGCAGATCCTGACCATGGCTACCTTCGCCGCCTACGACGTGCGCGCCGACAGCGTGCGGCCCTAAGCGCCCGGAACGACGCCATGACGCGCATCCTCCTGACCCGCCGCTGGCCCGAGGCGGCCGAACGGCGCATGGCCGAACTCGGCGAGGTGACGCTGAATCCCGGCGACCAGCCGCTGACGGCGGCCCAGATGCGTCAGGCCCTGGCCGACTACGATGTGGTCTGCCCGACGGTGACCGACGCCCTGCCGGCCGAGGTGTGGCCGGACAATCCCCGCGTCCGCGCCCTGTGCAACTACGGCGTCGGCGTCAACCACATCGACCTGGCGGCGGCCAAGGCGCGCGGGGTGGTGGTGACCAACACCCCCGACGTCCTGACCGAGGCCACGGCCGAGATCGCCCTGACCCTGCTGCTCATGGTCGCGCGGCGGGCGGGCGAGGGCGAGCGCGAGGTGCGAGCGGGGGCCTGGACAGGTTGGCGGCCGACCCACCTGCAGGGCCAACTGATGACCGGCAAGACGGTGGGGGTGATCGGCTTTGGCCGCATCGGCCAGAGCTTCGCCCGGAAGGCCCACTTCGGTCTCGGCATGAAGGTGATCTACAACGCCCGCAACCGCGCCTCGCCCGAGGTCGAAGCCGAGACCGGCGCGGTCTACGAATCCTCCCTCGACGAACTGATCGAGGTCTCGGACGCGGTGTCGCTGCACTGCCCGGGCGGGGCGGCCACCCACCACCTGATCGACGCCACGCGGCTGGCGCGGATGAAGTCCACCGCCATCCTGGTCAACACCGCCCGTGGCACGGTGGTTGACGAGGCCGCTCTTGTCGACGCGCTGAAGGCCGGCTCCATCGCCGGCGCCGGCCTCGACGTGTTCGAGGCCGAGCCCAAGGTGCATCCCGGACTGCTGGACTTGGACAACGCCGTGCTCCTGCCCCACCTCGGCAGCGCCACGGTGGAGACCCGGGTCGAGATGGGAATGCGCGTCGCCGCCAATCTGGAAGCTATCCTCAAGGGCGAAGCGCCCGGCGACCGGGTGGCCTAAAGAGCGTGAGCGAACCACGCTACGCCGGATCGCCAAATCCCATTACTTGAGCTATGCAGTATTTGGGGGCGTTCGATCCCTGGGCCAGTACGGCCTCGGGTCGGCGTTAGAGACACGGTTGAGCGGCTCCACGAACCTTAGCCTCGGGCCCGGCACGGGCCCTGACAGCCGCCCGGACCAGCGGTCCCGCGGCTCTGCATTGGAGCGCCTATGGCCACGTTCGCCTGGTCCACCATCACCGCCGCCCAAGCCCTGACCTTCGTCGCCGCCGACGTCCTCGTCTTCGACACAGGCGGTTCGGCGCTGAACGTCGCGGTCTCCGTCGGCTCGTCCACGACCCTGACCTTCGGGGGCAAGTCAGTCTCCTTCCAGAACGCCGCCCTGACCGGAACCAAGGCCAACTTCGTCTTCGCCGACGGCTCCAACCTGGGAATCAACGCGGCCGGGGCCAACCCCGCGGCCCAGACTCTCTCGGCGCTGAACGACGCCTACTACGGGGACTTCGACACCTCGACCGGAGGTATCGACCTCATCTCCGGTGGCGCGGGTAACGACTACTTCCTGCTCGGCGATCAGGCTGACGTCGCCAACGGCGACGCCGGCGACGACACCATGAACGGCAACCAGGGCGGCGACGCCCTGAACGGCGGCGCCGGCAACGACAGCATCGCCGGCGGCCAGGGCAACGACAGCGTCGGCGGCCAGGCCGCCAACGAAGCCGGAAACGACAGCCTCAATGGCAACATTGGGGACGACATGGTGATGGGCGGAGACGGCGCGGACTCGATGTTCGGCGGCCAGGGCAACGACAGCCTCGGCTTCGCGGGCGCGGCAGAGGCCGGCGACGACTCCATGTCGGGCGACATCGGCGACGACAGCGTCAACGGCGGCGACGGCGCCGACAGCCTGTTCGGAGCCGTGGGCGACGACACCCTGGTCGGTGAAGCCGGCAACGACTCCTTGTCGGGCGACGCGGGCGCCGACGTCATCCTCAACGGCGCAGGCAACGACACCGCCGTCGGCGGCGACGGCAATGACAATCTGGGCCAGTTCATCGACTCGGCCACGGCCTTCGGCGACGACTCCTACTCGGGCCTCGCCGGCAACGACAGCGTGTTCGGCGGCTCCGGCAACGATACGGTGTTCGGCGGCTTCGAAACCGCGGCGACCCCGACCGAGCGCAACGACTCGATCGACGGCGGCGCGGGCAACGACAGCCTGAACGGCCAGCAGGGCAACGACTGGGTCGTCGGCGGCGCCGGCAATGACTCGATGTACGGCGGCCAGGGCGGCGACACCCTGATCGGCGGGATCGGTTCGGACTCGATGTCGGGCGATCTCGGCCAGGACTCGATCGTCGGCGGCGTCGGCCTCGACACCCTCACCGGCGGCTCGGGCAACGACACCTACTCCGCGTCGGCGGGCGACTGGGGCGGGGCGGGTTCGGCCTCGACCGGCCAGACCAGCTTCGAGGTCATCACCGACTTCGCGGCCGGTCTCGACAAGCTGGGCTTTGGCGTCGCGGCCTATCGCGAGCTGAGCCCGGCCGCCAGCTTCGACACCGCCCTGGCGGCGGCGAACGCGGCCCCCACCGGGGTGTTCACCGCCGTCACCGTCGGGGCCGACACCTATATCTTCGTCGACAACATCGGCGGGGCTGGGCAGGACGAGGTGATCAAGCTGCTCGGGATCACCACCGACCAGATCAGCGCCAGCGACCTCGTCTAGGTCGTAGCGCCGACCGGAAGATCAGGGGGTCGCCTTCGGGCGGCCCCCTTTTTCGTGGCTCAGGCCTCGGCGGCGGGCGCGGCGGTGGCCTCGTCCGTGTCCGGATGCGGCTTCCTGGCGACCATGGCGGTCAGGATGATGGCGACGACGCCGGCCAGGGCCGTGTAGCTGAAGAAGACTACATAGCCGGCCCCCAGGGCGGCTGGGCTGACCCCGGTCTTGGCCGCCCCAGCGGCCAGCACTTCGGGCGGCAGGCCTGCGAACAGGCCTTTCAACGGGGCGAAGACGCCGGTCTCGGCGGCGCGGGCCGAGCTTTCCACCACCCGCCCCGACTGGCTGGCCACCAGCTTGCCGGGGATGGCGTAGATCGAAGTGAAGAAGGCGTACTGGGTGGCGGTGAATCCGGCGCTGGTCAGGCTGGACAGGTAGGCGATGAAGGCGGTCCCCGCGAAGCCGGTCGCGCTGTTGTCGACCCCGATGGCCACGAACAGGGCGCCGACGTCGTGGCCGCGGGTGGCCAGCCAGGCGAAGACCAGGTTGGACAGGGGTTGGGCGAAGGCCCCGATCAGCAGGGTGCGGATCAGGCCCAGCCGCGCCACCGCATAGCCGCCGGCGAAGACCCCGACCGTCGAAGCCGCGACCCCGAACACCTTCCGCACCTCGGCGATCTCGGTGAGGGTGAACCCAAGGTCGAGGTAGAAGGGGTTCATGATGTTGAGCAGGAAGTCAGCCAGGCGATAGACGCAGATCAGGGCCAGGATCAGGGTCGCGAGCCCTGGAAGCGGCGGAAGAACTCGCCCAGGGGCGCGCCGAAGGCCTGGCTGAGGTAGGCGCCCGGGCGGGTCGGGCGGCCCGGCATCGGCCAGGCGGAGGCGGCGACCAGGGCCATGCCGGCGATCACCCCGCCGAGCTGCAGCCACACCCCGTTGGGACGGGCGGTCCAGGCCTTCACCAGCGCTTCGACGCTGGCTTCCGACAGGAAGGGCCCCAGGACCTGGCCCAGCATGGTGGCGTTGGCGGCCAGGCCGGAGCCCAGCAGTAGGGCGCCGGTCAGCAGGACGGCGAGGCGAACGACCCATTCCCCCAGGTCCGCCCCCGGGCGGCGGGGCGCCCCGCCGGTCTCGACGGGGCGGATGAGGTGGGCCTTCTCGCGCGGCGCCAGCAGCACGGCGGCCGAGCCGACCAGCATCAGGGCGGCCATCAGCCCGTAGGAGAAGTTCCAGCCGAGGGATTGCGCCAGGACCAGGGGCAGGGCGCCGGCCACGATCATGGCGATGCGATAGCCCCACTGGTAGGCGGCGGCCATGGCGCCCTGGCGGCTCTCATCCACCGCCTCGATGCGCCAGCCGTCCATGACGATGTCCTGGGTGGCCGAGGAGAAGCCGACTGCGACCGCCAGCAGGGCCATCAGGGGCAGGTTCGCCGCCGGGTCGACGGTCGACATGGAGACGAGGAAGCCGATGATCAGCACCTGGGTGACCAGCATCCACGAGCGGCGATGGCCGAGCAGCCCCGTCAGGCCCGGGATGGTGGTGCGGTCGACCAGGGGCGCCCACAGGAACTTGAAGGCGTAGGCCAGGGTGGTCAGGCTGAAGAAGGCGATCACCTCCAGCGACAGGCCCGCGGTGCGCAGCCAGGCCGACAGGGTGTCGAAGATCAGCAGATAGGGCAGGCCGGAGGCGAAGCCGAGGCCCAGCATGACCAGGCTGCGCCGCTCGCCGAAGACGGCCAGGGCTCCAAGCGCGGTCCGGCGCGGAGCCGCCTCGGTCGTCGTGTCGGCCGCCATGATCGTTCCCCCGGGTCAGGGGGCGCGAACGGCCCCCAAATCAGCAGGCGAGCTTCGCCTGACCCGGCGGGCAGGTCCAGCGCGCCAAGGCCGCACGCAGGGCGGCGGGCTCGATCGGCTTGGTCAGGAAGTCGTCCATGCCGGCCTCAAGGCAGGCGCGGCGGTCGTCCTCGAAGGCGTTGGCCGTCAGGGCCACCACGGGCGTCCTGATTCCCCGGGCGCGCAGGGTTCGCGCCGCCTCCAGCCCGTCCATCACCGGCATGCGCATGTCCATCAGGATCAGGTCGAAGGGCGCCGCGGCCAGGGCGGCCAGGGCCTCCTCGCCATTGGCGACCCTCTCGATGATGCACCCCTCGCGGGTCAGGAGGGCGCGGGCGAGCAGGGCGTTGACCGGATTGTCCTCGGCCAGCAGCACCCTGGCCCCGCAGGCTCCGGCCTCGGCGGCGCGCTCGTCGTCGCTGGCAGGCGGGGGGGCTCCGGCCGTGGCGCCGCGTTCCTGCAGGCAGGCCAGGACCCGCCCGGCGAGGGAGGCGCGCCTGAGGGGCTTGATCAGATAGCCCGCATAGCCGGCGGCCCGGTGGCGGGCGACGCGGCCCCGGCCCTCCGGCGGCAGCAGCACCAGGGCAGGATGATCCTTGGGCGGAGCGGTGATGCGCCGACGCCCGGCTTCCGGGTCGACCAGCATGACCGCCCCGGCGGGCGCCTGCGCCTGGGCGTCGTCCAGGGTGGAGAAGGCGAAGGCCCGCCCGCCGCTCGCCTCGACCTGGCGGACGGCGGCCTCGCGCACGATGGGGGAGGCGGAAACAACGGCGACGGAGAGGCCGGCGAGCTCGCGCCCTTCGGCCGCGCCGGGAGCGACGCCAAACACCACCTCGAACCAGAAGTCGGCGCCCTGGCCGCGTTCGCTCATCACGCCCACCTCGCCGTCGAAGGCGGCGACGAGGCGGCGGACGATGGCCAGCCCCAGGCCTGCGCCGCCCGCGGCGACGCCCTCCTCGGTCTGGACGAACTCCTCGAAGACAGTGACCTGGGCCTTGGCGTCGAGACCGGGGCCGGTGTCCCTGACGCTGAAGCGGACCCTGACCTTGCCGCGTCCGGCCGGGGCGTGGGCGGCGGTGATCAGCACCCCGCCCGCCTTGGTCATCTTTACGGCGTTGCCCGCGAGGTTGAACAGGATCTGACGCAGGCGCCCGTCGTCGGCCAGCACGGAGGGCAGGCCGGGGGCGGTGGCCCAGGCGATCTCGATGCCGGCGGCGTGGGCGCGGGGGCTGAGCAGCTCGCACACCCCCTGCAGCAGCCGCTCCAAGTCGGTCGGGGTGGTCTCCAGCTCCACCGCGCCGCTGTCGAGCTTGGCGTAGTCGAGCACGTCGTTGACCAGGCCGAGCAGGTGCTCGCCAGAGGCGCGCAGGGCGGCCAGATAGTCCTTCTGAGTGGCGTCGAGGCGGGTGCGCCCGAGAAGGCCGGCCATGCCCAGCACGCCGTTCAGGGGTGTGCGGATCTCGTGGCTGAGGGTGGCCAGGAAGCGTTCCTGCGCCAGCAGCCCTCCCCCATCCGGCGCGCTCTCCGGCGCGGTGACGAGCCGCCCGCCGCCCGGCAGGTCGGCCACGCGCCAGCCCTCCGCCGCCGGGACGTGCAGGGCGCGGGCGCGCTCCTCGGCCGCCAGGGATTCGAAGGCGGGATTGCCATGCACGGCCCCGTCGTCCGCGATCAGGGCGGCGGGGTGGGGCAGGGCGCTCAGAACGGCGATGGCGTCGAACATGGCGGCGACCTTAGCCCGGCGCCGCTTAACGCCCGGTCACCCCCGATCACCCGGCAGAGCCGGGCAGTAAATTTTGGGCGCCCCGTGGCGCACCGATGCGGTAAAGCCGGGGTGTGGGACGGCTGTTGCGGGCCGGGGCGGGGGGATTTCAAAGGTGGGTCTGATCGCAGAGGCCGGCGGGTCGCCGGACGGGCGCGGCTGTGATGTCTGCGCCGGACGGCTAGCGCCCTATCGCCACGATTGGTTGTGGCGCTGCGACGGCTGCGGCGTGCTGCATTCGACCTTTCCCGTGGCCATCCCCAGCGAGGCGGGTGGCGAGGCCATGGACGAGGCCATGCGCGAGGTCGGACTGGAGACCCTCCGCGCCAAGAACAACGCCCGCCTTCTGGCGCGGTTGAAGGCCCTGACCGGGACCGGCGGCCGCTTCCTCGACGTCGGCAGTGGTCCGGGCTTCCTGCTCAGCGCGGCCAAGGCCGAGGGGTTCGAGCCCGAGGGGGTCGAGCCTGACGCCAATACGGTGGCCGCCGCCCGCGCCCACGGCGCGCAGGTGCGGCACGGCTTCTTCCCTGACGTGCTGGACGCCGGCGAAACGTTCGATGTCATCGTCTTCAACGATGTGCTGGAGCATATCCCCGGCCTCGCCCCGGCGCTGGCCGCCTGCGCCGCCCACGTGAAGCCGGGCGGCGTCCTGGCCCTCAACTGCCCTGACCGGCGCGGCTTCTTCTTCCGCGTCGCCGCGTCGCTCGACCGGCTCGGTATCCATGGGCCCTACGACCGGCTGTGGCAGCGCGGCCTGCCCTCGCCCCACGTCTGGTACTTCACCGCCGGCAACCTGGCCCAGGCCGCCGCCCGGCACGGTTTCGCGCTGGTGGGCGAGGCGCGGCTGGAGGCGGTCGAGCTGGACGGGCTGTGGCAGCGGATACGCTATGTGAAGGACCAGTCCCTGGCCCTGTCGCTGGCGGCCTATCTGTTCACCCTGGCGACCTATCCCCTGACCCGGCTGTTCCCCGCCGATTCGACGGTCTGCTTCTTCCGGAGGACGTGAGCGCAAAGGCCGGGGCCACGCCCTCGCCAGGCCATTGGCCGATGTTGCGTTATTACTAGACTCGTTAAAACGTTTGAGGCAGAAGGGAGCCGGTCAACGCCTCGACAGGAGCAGCCATGTTCATCCCAGGTTCCCGCATCGGACAGCCGTCCTCTTTCGAATTCACCATCATGAGCCAGTCGTCGGCGGGCTCCATCAGCACCTGGCCGACGCTGCCCCAGCTGACGGGGAACCTGCCGCTCCCCACATCGGGTCCGGGCGAAGTCCACATCCTGCCGTTCCCCATGCCGGGTGACGGGCCGCATATCCTCCCGTTCCCCGGCACGGGGGCCGGCACGCCGGGCGGCCTGCCGTCGGTCAGCCTCCCCGAGCGGGTGGCGGGAACCGAGGGCGACGACCGGATCGAGGTTCCTACGGGGGCGGTGGCGGCCGGCCTCGGTGGGGACGACGTGTTCGTCCTGACCCCGGGCGATGTGGACAGGGAAGGTCAGCCGCTGGCGGTGATCACCGATTTCAACGCGGGGGACAGCCTGGACCTCAGCCGGCTGGGCCCGGACGCCAAGATTCTCGGCCGGGAGGAGTCGGATCGGCCCTGGGGGGCCGACCGCGTCTCGATCGACTTCAACGGCGACGGGGCCGAGGACGGCTTTGTGATGCTCGCCGGCAGGGGCCCCGACCTCGGCGCCTACCGGCCCTATCCCATGCCGATCGCGCCAGGCGACGGCCTGCGGCCCCTCTTCACCGGAGCCGTGACCGTGGCCGTGACCGGCGACGCGAGCGGGATCCGGCTGATGGGCGACCACTCCGGCTTCGATGGCCTCGACCTCTCGCTGGTCTAGCCCCGGCCCGAAAGAAGGCGGTGGAGCTGGGGGACGCCCGGCCCCGGCTCCGCCACGCCCGCTCCCCACGGCCGGCCGATCCCCGGGTCCGGGGAGGCGCGGCGGTAGATCAGGGCCTCGGCGATATGGATGCGGCGCACCGGCGTCGAGCCCTCCAGATCGGCGATGGTGCGGGCCAGCCTGAGCGTGCGGGTCCAGCCCCGGGCCGACAGGCCGCCGCCTTCGGCCGCGCGGACCAGCAGAACCCGGCCGGCGTCATCCGGCGAGGCGATCTTCTCGAGTACGCCGCCCTCGATGCGGGCGTTCAGGGCGGCGGCGGCCTCGCCGTCCAGGGCGCGGGCTTCCTGTATGTCGCGGGCGGCCGCGACCCGGGCGGCGGCCTCGGCCGTGCCCTCGGCCGGCGGGGGCAAGGCCATGTCCGCGGCGGTGACGGCCGGGACCTCGACCTGCAGGTCGATGCGGTCCATGAGCGGACCGGAGATGCGCGCCTGGTAGGTCTGGTGACAGCGTGGCGCGCGGCCGCAGTGGCCCCGGCCCGGCCCGCCGATCCCGCAGCGGCAGGGGTTCATCGCCGCCACCAGCTGGACCCGGGCGGGATAGCGGATGTGGGCGTTGGCGCGGGCCACAAAGACCTCGCCGGTCTCGAGCGGCTGGCGCAGGGCGTCCAGCGCCTGGCCCGCGAACTCCGGCAGTTCATCGAGGAAAAGCACGCCGTTGTGGGCCAGGCTCACCTCGCCCGGCTTGGCGCGCACCCCGCCGCCGACCAGGGCGGCCATGCTGGCGGAATGGTGCGGGCTGCGGAACGGGCGGGCCCGGGTCAGGGCGCCCTTGGCGATCAGCCCGGCCACGGAGTGGACCATGGAGGTCTCGAGCAGCTCGCGGGCCGACAGCGGCGGCAGGAGCCCAGGCAGGCGCTGGGCCATCATCGACTTGCCCGAGCCCGGCGGGCCCATGAACAACAGGTTGTGGCCCCCCGCCGCCGCGATCTCCAGCGCCCGCTTGGCCTGCTCCTGGCCCTTGACGTCGCGCAGGTCGGGCCAGGCCGCGCCCTCCAGCGCCGGGCCCGGCTTGGGCGCGGAGAGCAGCTGGGTTCCGCGGAAATGGTTGACCACGCCGATCAGGGAGCGCGGGGCGAGGATTGACACCTCGCCGGCCCAGGCCGCCTCCGGCCCGCTGGATTCCGGGCAGATCAGGCCCAGGCCAGCGGCTGAGGCCGCCACGGCGGCGGGCAGGGCCCCGGCGGTCGTCGCGATCTGGCCGTCGAGGGCCAGTTCGCCGAAGGCCATCCAGCCGCCCAGCACATCGGGCGGGATCACGCCCATGGCCCCCATCAGGGCGAGGGCGATGGGCAGGTCGTAGTGGCTGCCCTCCTTGGGCATGTCGGCAGGAGCCAGATTGACCAGGATGCGCCGGGACGGCAGGGCCAGGCCGAGGCCGGCGAAGGCGGCGCGTACGCGCTCGCGGCTCTCGCCCACCGCCTTGTCGCCCAGGCCGACGATCTGGAAGAACGGCGTCGAGCCGCTGAGCTCGACCTGCACGTCGACCAGCCGGGCCTCCACGCCCTCGAACGCCACCGTGACCACCCGCGCGACCATCCGGCCTCCGCTCATTTGTCGCAGCCAAGCTGGCGCGGATGCGGCAGGGCGTCAAGAACAAAGATAGAACTCGTCCCGCAAAGGACAGTTAGCTCAGTCGGTAGGCTCGCCGGAGAAGCGTCGGTCGGGCGCCAGGCGGCTGGAGTAGTCTGTGCGAGGCTCTTCGGGTCGCAGCCGCCCGGCGCGGACTTCCAGGAAACGGGCCCGGGCGGCCTGTTGGGCGCCGGGCTCCGCAGCGGGCTGCGGCTTGCTCGTGGTGGTCTTCATCGTCCCCCTCCGATCCGTCGACGGATCATGGGCGAACGGCGTGCAAATCCCGCGCCAGGCGAGTTGCGGCCTCGAATCCACATTGCGCCCGGCGCTACTTTCCCGCGCGCATGGCCTCGATGCGGTCCCACATCAAGGCGGTGGCGTCGACGCCGGTGAAGCGCTTCAGCTGCTGGGCGCCCGTTGGAGAGGTGACGTTGATCTCGGTCAGGTAGCGGCCGATGACGTCGATGCCGACGAAGAGCAGGCCGCGCCTCTTCAGCTCAGGCCCGATGATGGCGCAGAGTTCCCGGTCGCGGGCGGTCAGGTCCACCGGCTCGGCCGTGCCGCCGACGCGCAGGTTGGAGCGCACCTGGCCGGCGGCGGGCACCCGGTTGATCACCCCCACCGGCTCGCCGTCGACCAGCAGGATGCGCTTGTCGCCGGCCTCGACCTCCTTGAGGAAGGCCTGGCAGATTATGGGCTCGCGGCTGAGGGCGAAGTGCAGCTCCAGCATCGATTCCAGGTTGGAGTCGTCGCTCTTCAGCCGGGCCACGGCCGAGCCCCCGGCGCCGTTGAGCGGCTTGAGGATCATATCGGGATAGCGCTGACGGAAGTCGGCGATGGCCTCGGGGTCGCGGGTGATCAGGGTTGGCGGCTGCACCCCGGGAAAGTGGGTGACGAAAAGCTTCTCGGGCGCGTTGCGCACCTCGACCGGATTGTTGACCACCAGCGTCCTGGGGTGGACGTGCTCCAGGATGTGGGTGGCGGTGATGTAGGCCATGTCAAAGGGCGGATCCTGGCGCATCAGCACCACGTCCACCTCGGCAAGGTCGAGCAGTTCGGGGGCGCCCAGCGTGGCATGGTCGCCCACCACGTCGCGCACCTCGAGGGAGCGGGCGCGAGCGGTCACACGCCCGTCCTCCAGCGCCAGGCTTTCGGGTTGATAGACCCACATCCTGTGGCCGCGTTCCTGGGCGTTCAGCGCCATCAGGAAGGTGGTGTCGGACTGGCTGTTGACCCCTTCGATGGGGTCCATCTGGATGGCGACCTTCAGGCCCATGCGCGCGGCTCCGGTTTGCGGGGATTTGATAGCGGCAAAGTTCGGCCGCGTCGCGCACCGACGCCGAAGGGGCTTTAGTTCAGCGTCCGCCGCAGCCGTTCGCGCGCCACGCGGGCGGCGAGCGCCGCACCACCGTCCAGCACCTGCGCCCGGGTCAGGGCCTGCAGGGCGCCGGCCAGGCGCCCCTGGCCTTCACGGGCGGCGGCGACGTCCAGCCAGGGGCGGTGGTCGTTGGGGTCGAGCAGGGCCCGGCGCAGGGCCGACCGCTCGGCGGTGGCGTAGTCCTTCACCTGGGCGGCTCTAGCGAAGATGTTGTTCTGCAGGCGCAGCACCACCATGCGGTCGGGCACCGGCGCCATCAGCACGTCCATTCGGTCGGCGGCGTTGGGGGTCAGGCCCATCTGCAAAGCCCGGCGGGTCAGCTCGGACGGCATCACCACCCGCCCGCCAGCCATCGGATCGAGCGCCATCGGCCCCTGATCGGTCTCGATGCGCAGGAGGAAGTGGCCGGGGAAGTCGACGCCGGAGACCTGCAGCTTGCAGCGCCGCGCGGCCTCCAAGTAGATCACCCCCAGGGCCACCGGCAGGCCCTTGCGACGCTCGCACACTTCTATGATGTCGGCGTCGGCCGCCTGGTAGCGGGCGAGAACGTCCCCGTGCAGGTCGAGGTCGCCTCCGAGCGCCTCGCAGATGGCGTCCTCGGGGCGCTGGGTCTTCATGCGTTTGGTGAGCAGGGCGGCGGCCTCGGCGGCCAGGGCGCGGGCGGGCTCCGGGTCGCGGCTGGGGTCCTCGTGCAGGGCGCACGACACGGCAGCCTCGAACAGGGGAAAGCGATGGTCCGGAGCGGCGCCAGCCGCGGCCAGCGCCTGTTCAGCGTCTTCCTGCGTCATCGGCGCCGTCGGCCTGTCTGCGTCTGGTCGCCAATGCGTCCCCATGCATCGGGAATATGTCGTGGACGGCGGCCGGGGGCGAGCGCCACCATGTCGAGGCGGACGAACAGGGTCGAAAGGTCGCGCCTGCGGGCGGCGATCGCCGCGCCGGCGCGTAGCAGGCGTTCCTGCTGGTGCGGGGTCACCGCGGCCAGGGACTGCTCCAGGGTCGGTCGCGTCTTGACCTCGACCACCGCCAGCACCCCGCCCTTGCGGGCCAGAAGGTCGATCTCGCCCTGCGGCGCCTTCAGGCGAAAACCCAGGATGCGCCAGCCCTTGGCCATCAGCCAGCAGGCGGCCAGAATCTCCGCCCAGCGGCCGGCATGACGCGCCTGCGTCCCTCGCCGACGCCGGATGTCCTGCAGCCGCGTGGTCACTCCGTTCCCTTGAGCTCGATGGCGCGGCGATACAGCTCGCGCCGGTTCAGCCCCAGCGCCTTCGCCACCTCGGCGGCGGCCTCGCTGGGGGGCAGGCGCTTCAGCGCGTCGGCCAGGGCCGCCTCGGCCTCTGCCGCCCCGGCGACCTCCGCCCGGCCTGGCGCGACCAGCACCACGATCTCGCCCTTGGGCCCGTCCAGCATCGGATCGGCGGCCAGGCTCTCCAGGGTCCCGCGATAGGTGGTCTCGTAGAGCTTGGTCAGCTCGCGGGCGACCGCCGCCTCGCGGCCCGGGCCGAAAACCGCCGCCATGTCGGCCAGGCTCTCGGCCAGGCGCGGGCCGGTCTCGTAGAACACCAGGGTGGCGCGCACGCCCGCCAACTCCTCGAACATCGTCCGCCGCGCCCCGGACTTGGGCGGCGGGAAGCCGGCGAACAGGAAGCGGTCGGTGGGCAGGCCGCCCAGGGTCAGGGCCGCCAGGGCCGCCGAGGCGCCGGGTATGGGAAAGACCTGATGCCCTGCGGCGATGGCCTCGCGGGCCAGGCGGAAGCCCGGATCGGAGACCATGGGCGTGCCGGCGTCAGAGACCATGGCCACCCGCTCGCCGGCCGCCAGACGCTCCAGGATCTTCGGCGTCACCCGGTCGGCGACATGTTCGTCATAGCGCTCCAGCCGTTTGGAGATCTGGTAGGCGGCCAGCAGCTTGCCCGAGACGCGGGTGTCCTCGGCCAGCAGCACGTCGCAGGCGTTGAGCACATCCAGGGCCCGCAGGGTGATGTCGCGCAGATTGCCGATCGGCGTCGCCACCAGATACAGGCCCGGCGCCAGGGGCGCGTCGGACAGGGCAGGCGGGTCGGGGTGGCGGCTCAAGCGGGGGATCCTTCCGCGCCGGGACGCGATGATGGTTCGGGACCCAGTCCTATCAGGTCGCGAGCGCGCCTGTCAGCCGGTCCAGCACCAGACGGCCGGCCCGGGTGGCGCGCAGGCGGCGCGGATCATCGGCCAGCAGGCCTAATTCCACGTGATGGCGCACCTTGGCGGCGTCGGCAGAGAGGCCCAGCACCGCGACCTCGTGGAAGGGCACGCCGTCGTCGATCCGCAGGCCCAGCAACAGGCGCTCCTCGGCGGCTTCTTTAGAATTGAGAGTCTCTCGTTCGAAGCCGACGCCAGCGTCGCGCACGGCGGCGATGTAGTCGACGATTTTGCGGTGGGCGGTGGTCGCCACGCGGCCCTCGGCAAGGCTCAGCCGGCCATGGGCCCCGGGCCCGACGCCCACATAATCCTGGCCGCGCCAGTAAACGAGATTGTGCCGCGACCGCGCCGCTTCGCCTTTCGCGTGGTTGGACACCTCATAGGCGTCGAAGCCGGCGGCCTCGAGGACGGTCTGGGTGGTCTCGAATAGGTCGTGAGCCCGGTCCTCGTCGGGGACGATCAACTGGCCGCGCCCCACCGCGCGGTCGAAGGCCGTGCCGGCCTCGATGGTCAGCTGATACGGCGAGACGTGCTCGGGACCCATGGCCAGCACGTCTTCCAGCTCGGCGCGCCAGGCTTCGACCGTCTGGCCGGGGCGGGCATAGATCAGGTCGACCGACAGGCGCGGGAAGGTGGCGGCGGCCACGGCGATCGCGCGTCGGGCCGCGCCGGCGTCGTGATTGCGGCCCAGCAGGGCCAGGGCCTCGTCGTGCAGCGACTGGACGCCCAGCGACAGGCGCGCGACGCCGGCCCGGGCCAGGGCCGGGAAGCGGCCGGCCTCGGCGTCGGTGGGATTGGCTTCCAGGCTGATTTCCAGATCCTCGACCGGCGACCACAGGCGCCGGGCCGTCTCGATCACTCGCGCCACCTGGGCCGGGTCCATCAGGGACG
>DAICXL010000046.1:0-19514 GCA_027312185.1 Caulobacterales bacterium
GAACAGGGAATAGGGCCGCGACAGCCCCGCCTTGGCGGCCAGGGACCCGGCCACCTCCAGGGGATGGCGCGCCGGCAGGATCGCCACGGCCTGGCGCTGACCGATCTCCAGGGCCTGGGTCCACACCGGCAGCAGCCGGCACATGCGCGGATCCTTGAACAGGCGCATCGGCTCGGCGCCGAACTCGTCGGTCAAGAGGTCGGCCAATTCCTCGGCCGCCGCCCGGCCCACCGGCGAGGCCACCCAGCCATAGTCGAGCGGCAGGGGGTCGTTGGAGGGCGAGCCGAGGCGGGCGAACAGGGCCTCGTGGAAGTCGACGATGCGCTGGGGCTCGAAATAGCCGCGCAGATTGTGGTGGTCCGTCGTCACCTGCTGCTCGGGAGCGGGCACGCCGAGCAGGTTCAGCACCCCGCCCAGCGCCGAGGTGCCGCTGCGGTGCATGCCCACGATCAGGACGGCGAGCGAGGTGCGGGACGTCCGTCCGGACCGGTCGTCCGCCTCGGAAGAGACCTTCTTCAGCACTTCGATCCTTCTTAAGCCGTCGCTGCGGCTCCGGCCGCCCCCTTGCGAGCCTGGGTTTGGAGTAGCGTCCTGATCGCCCCTGTCAACGCGCCATCGCCAAGCTGGCGGGTTGGCCGCGGCCCGATCCGCTTGTGACCCCCTGGGGGGTCTGCTATTCGACGCCACCCTCCCGGAAAGCTCCAGCATTGTCCGTCATGACTGATTTGCCGCGCATCCACATCAGCGGGCGGAGCGGCCTCGGCGCCGACCTCAAGGAAGCGGGAAGCGATTTTGCCGGGGCGGCGCACCGCTGGCGGCTGTGGATGGCGCTCGCCACCCATGACATCACCTCGCGCTACCGCGGCTCCCTGCTCGGCCCGTTCTGGATCACCGCCACGACCGCGGCGATGATCGGCGGCGTCGGCCTGATGTACTCCCAGCTGCTCAACCTGAGCCTGGCCGAGTACATCCCCTGGCTGGCCACGGGCATCGTGTTCTGGACCTTCTTCTCGCAGGTGATCACCGAGGGCTGCGACGCCTTCATCGCCTCGGGGGCGATCATCAAGCAGACCGCCATACCGATGATGAGCTTCATCGCCCGGATGGTCGCGCGCAACCTGATCAACTTCGCTCACCAGCTGCTGATCATCGTCGCTGTGATCGTCTATTTCGGCCTGTGGAAGGTGGCCAACCCGCTGCTCTGCCTGGCCGGGTTCGCGCTGGTGCTGATCAACCTGTGCTGGATCGCCCTCGCCAGCGGCATCATCTCGGCCCGCTTCCGCGACGTGCCGCAGATCGTCACCGCCGTGGTGCAGGTGGCGGTGTTCATCACCCCGGTGTTCTGGCGGCCCGAAGCCATCAAGGCGCACCGCTTCGTGCTCAACGGCAACCCGTTCTACCACATGCTGGAGGTCACCCGCCGGCCCCTGCTGGGCGAGCCGGTAGCCCTGCACAGCTACCTGCTGCTGATCGCCATGGCGGTGGTGGGGTGGATCTTCGCCTACGTCCTGTTCGCCCGCACCCGCCGGCGCGTCGTGCACTACCTGTGAGCCTCATATCAAGAGTGTCGGCATGAGCAGCGAAGTCGCCATCGAGATGCGGGATCTCGCCATCCGCTTCCCGGTCTACGGGGCGGATCAGCGGTCCCTGAAGCGGTCGCTGGCCAAGATCGCCATCGGCGGCGCCATCGGCGGGCGCGGGTCCGGCGGCGGCTCCAACACCGTCTCGGCGCTCAGCCACGTCAACCTGTCGCTGAAGGCCGGGGACCGGCTGGCCCTGGTCGGCCCCAACGGTTCGGGCAAGACCACCCTGCTGCGGGTCATGGCCGGTGTCTACGCCCCGGACGAGGGGTCGCTGACCACGGTGGGCAAGATCGCCGGCCTGCTCGACCTGTCGCTGGGCCTGCAGCCGACCGCGACCGGCAACGAGAACATCTACCTGCGCGGGCTGGTGGCGGGGCTGAGCAAGGCGCAGATCCAGGCCAAGACCGAGGAGATCGCCAGCTTCAGCGGGCTCGGCCAGTTCCTCGGCCTGCCGCTGAAGACCTATTCGTCGGGCATGCTGGCGCGCCTGGCCTTCGCCGTGGCCACGGCCGTGGACGCCGACATCCTGCTGATGGACGAGTGGATCGCGGTCGGCGACGCCGAGTTCCGCGACGCGGCCCGCGCCCGGCTGATGCGCCTGATCGAGCAGTCGCACATCCTGGTCCTGGCCTCGCACGAAATGGATCTGGTCAAGGGCCTGTGCAACAAGTTCATGCACCTGGAGCACGGGGTCGCCTCCCCCGTCATGCCCATCGAACAGATCGACCACTTTATGCCCGCCCAGGCCGCCGGCCGGTTCGCGTCGGCCGCATAAGACTGCGCGCCAAGGCGACGCTTCTGGCTGTACCATGTCGCGAAAGTGACGCGTTCCCCGGTTAAGGGGGACCCGGAGCAAAACCTCCGCAGGGGCGACAATGGCCAAGGCCGGCAAGCGAAGCGGCGACGGTGTGGACGCTCTGGAGCGTTCGCCCAGCCACCTCCTCCATCGGGCCCTGCAGCTCGCCCTCGATCTCTATACCGAGGAAGCCGCGCCGGGCGCCCCCACCCAGCGTCAGTATGCGGTGCTCAGCGCCGTGGCCGCGCGCGAGGGCCTGACCCAGACCGACCTGGTCCGCGCCACCGGCATCGACCGCTCCACCCTGGCTGATCTGGTCGCCCGCATGATCGGCAAGGGGCTGCTCGTCCGGGAACGCTCGACCTCGGACGGCCGCGCCAACGCCGTTCGGCTCAGCGAGAAGGGCCAGGAGGCCCTGACCGAAGCCTCGCCCAGGGCCGAGGCGGCCGACCACCGCATCCTGGCCTGCCTGCCCAAGGGCAAGCGCGACAGCTTCGTCGAGGCCCTGCACCTGCTGGCCCGCGCCGGCGACAAGGCCGAGGCCAAGGTCGAGAAGAGCGCGGCCGCCCAGGCGGACGGCGACACGCCGGCCCCCAAGCCCAAGAAGGCCAAGGCGGACAAGGGCGGCGGCAAGAAGAAGAAAAAGGCCAAGAAGGCCGACAAGATCGAGAAGGCCCTCGAGCCGGTCTGATCCTTTTCTCCGCTCATCCCCTCGGAAGAGCTTCGTCCCTAGACCTTGATGTCGAGCAGCGATCCCGGCCGCATCGGCCGCTGGGGATCGGCTTCGGCCGGCTTCGCCGCCGAGGGTGCGGCCGACTGGGGCGGCGGCGCGGTCCGGGCGGCGCCGACCTGTTCGCCGGCCGCGGCCGCCTGGAAGAAGGCCTGCTGGGCGGCGCGCACGGCCGGGCGCACCGGCGCGGGCGTCGGGGTCAGACTCTGGCGGGGGATCCTGATGTCGGCCATGAGAGACGCTCCGGCTTGAGAATCGGACCTTAGCCCGCCGCGGCGGCGCCGTGTTGCGCCTTTTCCATCATCGCCTCGGCGTCGGCGGGCAGCAGCGGCCCCGAATGCTTGGCGACGATCTTGCCGCCGGGCGCCACGAGGAAGGTTTCGGGCACGCCGGAAACGCCGAGCTCGATGCCGGCAAGGCCGTCCCGGTCGACCATCACCACCGCGAACGGGTCGCCATAGCGGCGCAGGAAGGCGGCCGAGGCGGCCGGCTCGTCTTTGTAGGCCACCCCGACGATGCGGGCGCCCTGGGCCTGCATGGCCGCCAGGGCCGGGGCCTCCACGGCGCAGGGCACGCACCAGGAGGCGAAGACGTTGACGAAGGTCGGCCCCTGCAGCTGCGCCTTCACCGGCTGGGGCGGTCCCCCGGCCAGCAAGGGCAGGGTCAGGTCCGGCAGCGGCTTGCCGACCAGGGCGGCCGGAACGACCTTTGGGTCGTGGCGCAGGCCGTAGCCCGCGAACAGCAGGGCGAGCAGCCCCAGGACCACCAGGGGCAGGACCGCGATCCAGCGTTTCATAGCTGGGGGCTCAAGGCTGGGGGCTCAAGGCTGGGGCGGCCGCTTGCGGCCCTCGGCCCGGGCCCGCCAGGCGCGCGAGCGCAGCAGGGTGTCGACCACCATCCAGACCAGGGCCGCCGCCGTCAGGCCGTAGGCGGGCCAGATGTAGGCCGCATAGGGGCCGACGTGCATCAGATCGGGAGTCATCGGTTCACCCCGCCGCCGCCAGGGCCAGGGACCCGGCCTTCTTGCGCCACACCTCGGCGCGGATGCGCACCAGCCACAGGGCCCCGAAAAGGGTCGTATAGGCCAGGGCCATGACCCCAAGCGGCAGCAGATAAACCGGCGCCAGGCCCGGCCCGCCGGCGGCCAGCACGCTGGCGCCCTGGTGCAGGGTGTTCCACCAGGTGACCGAATAGTGGACCACGGGCAGGTTGACGAGGCCGACCAGCGACAGGATCGCCGCCGCCCGCGCCGCCTTGGCCTCGTCGTCCATGGCAAGGTGCAGGGCGATGTAGCCGAGGTAGAACATCAACAGCACCACCACCGAGGTCAGGCGCGCGTCCCAGACCCACCAGGTTCCCCACATCGGCCGGCCCCACAGGGAGCCGGTGGCCAGGGCCAGGACGGTGAAGACGACGCCGAGGGGGGCGGCGGCCTTGGCGGCGGCGTCGGCGAGGGAATGGCGGAACACCAGGCCGAAGAAGCTGGCCCCGCCCATGCACATGTAGACGAACAGGGCCATCCAGGCGGCCGGGACGTGGATGAACAGGATGCGGACCGTCGCCCCCTGCTGGTAGTCGTCCGGCGTCGAGAGCGACAGCCACAGGCCCCAGGCGAGCAGGATCGCGGCGAGAACGCCGAGCAGCGGCGCCAGCCATCGCGAGAAGGCCATGAAGCGCGCGGGATTGGCCAGCAGCTGGAACATGGCAAGCGAGATAGAGCCCCGCTGGGCGCGCGGCAAGCGGAGGCGGCTGAACCACCGCGGCTTCCTCCGCGTTCGGGTCCTGTCAGATGAGGAGATTTGTCATGGCCGACGACAAGAAGCAGCAGCCGGCGGGCCCCAGCGGGGGCGATCCGAACATCGAGGCCAAGGTCAAGCCGGCCAAGGGCGACGGCTCCGCGCCCCACACAGGCGCCGCGGGCGGATCGACCGCGACCGCGCCGGCCGGGGGCCGCAGCCGCTAGGCTGCGCCCGGCGTCTCGGCAGGGGCAGGCTAGACAAACACCACCCAACCCGGAGTGAAGGCCGTAAAGGCGACGCCCATCAGCACGATGACGTCCCCGCCCCCGAGATCGAGGGCGGCCTGGCCGGCGATATCGGCGACCGTGTAGGCCGTGGCTGGCGCCAGCTGGATACGGTCGCCTTCGGCCGCATTGAAGTCGGCCACCCAGTCGCCGCCGCTGCCGGCGCGGAAAAGGAAGCGATCCGCGCCAGCGCCGCCGGTCAGCAGGTCGTTTCCCAGGTCGCCAGACAGCCAGTCGTCCCCGGCTTCGCCGAGCAAATGGTCGGCGCCCTGCCCTCCGTAGACGGTATCGTTCCCCTCGCCGCCATAGACGCTGTCGTCTCCCAGGTTGCCGTTGACGTGGGTATCGTCGCCCGCGTCGCCGTAGACGGCGTCATTGTCCTTACCGCCGCGCGCAAAGTCCGACCCCGCCCCGCCATGGACGACATCGGCGCCGACGTTGCCGTTGACGTCGTCGTCTCCCGCCCCGCCGTCCACCAGATCGGCCCCATCGAGCCCCCGGATCAGATTGGCGCCGGCGTCGCCGGTCAGGCTGTCGCCGAACGGCGAGCCAATTGCTCCTTCGAACCCGATCATCCGCTCCAGCGCGAAGCCATCGACCGGCCGGTCGCTGTTCAGGGTCGCCGATACGCCGGCGGTCTCGTCGGCATAGCTCACCTGGTCGAAGCCGACGCCGCCCGTCATGGAGTCGGCTCCTGTCCCGCCGAGGACGATGTCGTCGCCCGCCCCCCCGGAGAGGTAATCGGCGCCGCTCCCGCCCGAGAGCGTGTCCGCGCCGTCGTCGCCCCAGATCCCATCGTCAGCCGCGAGGCCGTTCAGCTGATCGTCGCCCCCCTCGCCGGCGATCTGGTCGGCCAGGTCGCTGCCCGTCACCGTGTCTCCGAAATCGCCGCTCCAGAGCGCGAAGGCTTCTATGCCGACGGCGACGCTTCCATTGGCGAAGGCGCGCGAAAGATTGAACTCGGAAGGACCGGGGCGGTTATCGAGCACGATTCCCAGAACGTCCGACCCGGACCCGCCGTCGACGAAGAAGCGTTCGGCCTCGACATAGAGCTGGTCGGCGCCAGCGCCGCCGCGCAGGGTGTCGCCGCCGCTGCCGGCGTCGATCAGGACGTCGGCCCCGTCGCCCCCGTCCAGCACATCGGCCCCGTCGTTTCCGACCAGCATGTCGTCGCCGGCGCCGCCGAAAACACTGTCGTCGCCATCGCCCCCCGACAGGGTGTCGTTATCCTCGTCGCCGTTCACCTGGTCCGCGCCGCCGGAGCCGAACAGGTTGTCGTTCCCCGCCCCGCCTGAGAGCCTGTCCAGGGTCTCCACGCCCCGAAGGGTGTCGCCGCCGGCAAGACCTGTCTGAACGAGGGTGAAGCTGGAGGGGTCCCACGACCAGGCCGACACTTGCGTCCCGTCCGCACCGGGCCCCCCGTAGAGATGGCGGGCCGCCTCCAGGTCGTAGGCCTTGAGCTCGGAGGGCTCGGACCCGTAGGCCATGACCGTATTCTGCTGTCCGGTGAGGGTGTCGGTGGTCAGGTCCCCCTCGAACGGATGCTTGAAACCGAGTGCGTGACCGATCTCATGCAGCAGGATGCCGGGGTGCGTGCTGAAGTCGGATGCGGAATCCAGAAGGACATCGCCGCCCAGGCGACTGCCGGGATAGTAGGCGAAGCCCGAAGAGTCCTTGGCGATCTCGGGGATAAGTTCGAAATCGAGCTTCGAGAAGCGGATGTCGCCCTGGCCGGAGGGGACCTCGAAAAATTTCAACCCGCTGTCCGCTTCCCAGGCGGCGAGGGCCGCTCGCGCCGTGGCGCGTTCCGCCTCCGACATTGGGGTGAAGCTCGCCGTGGCCGCGGCGCCGTAGCCGGCGACGGGCGTCAGGTCGGCGTTCGCGACCGTCTCGAACGAATAGGTCAGGAACACCGCCTGACCGAGAACACCCTGGTAATTCCAGCTGTCGCCGGAAATGACCGCCCGAAAGTCCGAAATGATCGTCATCACCACCCCCGCCCCGATCCCGACAATAGGCGCCGGAGCGAGAGTGGCAACGCGTCATCAACCTAAGGCGGCGCCGGGGCCGACGCCGCACGGAGCCTAGGCAAGGCTGGTGTCGATGGTCTTGCAGGCCTCGATCAGGCCCTTCACCGAGTCCACCGACTTGGCGAACATCGCCTTTTCCTCGTCGTTGGTGGGGAATTCGATGACGCGCTCGGCGCCGCCGGCGCCGATGACCACCGGCACGCCGACATACATGTCGCTGACGCCGTACTGGCCGCTCAGATAGGCGGCGCAGGGCAGGACGCGCTTCTTGTCGAGCAGGTAGGACTTGGCCATGGCGATGGCGCTCTCCGCCGGGGCGTAGAAGGCCGAGCCGGTCTTGAGCAGGGCGACGATCTCGCCGCCGCCGCCACGGGTGCGCTTGACGATGCCGTCGAGGTCTTCCTGGCTGAGCGCGCCCTGGTTGACCCATTCCGGCAGGGGCAGGCCGCCGACGGTGGAGTGGCGCACCATCGGCACCATGTCGTCGCCGTGGCCGCCCAGGGTCCAGGCGTGGACGTCTTCGACCGAAACGCCGAGCTTCTCGGCCAGGAACCAGCGGAAGCGGGCCGAATCCAGCACGCCCGCCATGCCGACCACCTTGTTGTGGGGCAGGCCGGAGAATTCGCGCAGGGCCCAGACCATGGCGTCGAGCGGGTTGGTGATGCAGATCACGAAGGCGTTCGGGGCGTGGGCCTTGATGCCCTCGCCCACGGCCTTCATCACCTTCAGGTTGATGCCCAGCAGGTCGTCACGGCTCATGCCGGGCTTGCGCGGCACGCCGGCGGTGACGATGCAGACGTCGGCCCCGGCGATGCCGGCGTAGTCGTTAGCGCCCTTCAGCAGGCTGTCTTTGCCGAACACCGGCGAGGCTTCGGCGATGTCCAGCGCCTTGCCCTGGGGCGTGCCCTCGGCGATGTCGAACAGGACGATGTCGCCCAGCTCTTCGCGCGCGGCGATGTGGGCCAGGGTGCCGCCGATCATGCCGGCGCCGATCAGGGCGATTTTCGCGCGAGCCATTCTGAGGAGTCTCCGTTTCGGAAAGGACGAGTTTGAAGGCTGGATTTGGGGGGCGGTCTAGCCGCCGCCGCGCGCCCGGGCAAGGCCGCCGTCTTATGTTGGTGACTCATCGGTGCGGCGGCGCTAGAAGGCGCCGCCGTCGCAGACATCCGGGCTCCACCCCTTCAATGGCCGAATTCGCGATCGATCCCCGCCTTGTCGCCGCCACCCACCCCCTTGTCTCGCTCAAGCTGAGCGAGGCGCGTCTCTACGCCGACGCCCGCTGGCCGTGGATCCTGCTGGTCCCGCGCAAGGTCGGCGCCCGCGAGCTGGAGCACCTGACGACGGCGGACCGGGCCGTGCTGATGGACGAGATCGTCGCCGCGGGGATGGCGGTCCGCGCCATCGGGGCGGCGTCGGGCCGTCCGGTCGAGAAGCTGAACGTCGGCGCCATAGGCAACAAGGTCGAGCAGCTGCACATCCACATCGCCGGCCGCCGTCCGGACGATCCGGCCTGGCCCGAGCCGGTGTGGGGCTTCGGAACGGCCAAGCCCTATGCGGAAGCCGACCTGGCGACGGTCCGTGAGGCCGCCCTGACCGCCTTTCAGGGGCTGAAGCGGAAGTAAGGGCTTTCAGGGCCGCGCCAGCACCACCGGCTCGCCCTTGTCGCCGACTTTCAGTTCCCCCGCATAGCGGCCGTCCGGGCGCTGATCGACGGTGATCGCCGTCAGCCCCTCGCCGGCGCGGGCGAACTGAAGGGTCAGGCGCGCCCCTTCGCGGGCGACCCCCGAGAAAAAGCCGCTGCTCTCCATCGGCGACCCCGAGCGCAGGTCTTGCCAGGCCCCTTCGAGGCGCCCGCCGGAGAAGCCTGGGTCGACCAGCTGGACCCGATAGAGCGACGCGCCCGCCGCGTCCTTCAGGACCCAGGTCCCGTCCAGAGGCCCCTGCAGGCTTTGGGTGCGGGAGAAGGCGCCGCGGATGCCGCTCTCGTAGGAGCCTTGCGGCACAGCGCCGGTGAGCGGACGGCTCAGGTCTTCGATCTTCCGCGGGGGGGCGGGCGTCGCGGGGGCCACGGGCGGCGCAGGAACGGGGGCCGGCGAGGCCCCGACGGCCGGCGCCGGTTGCGGCGGCGCGGTGGAGACCGGATCGCCCGGAGCGGTCTGCAGAGCGAGAAGCAGGACGAGGACAGGGGTCAAGTCGGCGAAACTCCCGCGCCTTAGCGGCCTGTCAGGGTTGACACCTGGGCCATGGGACGCAAAACGCCAGCCTAGCGGACGCGATCGTCGTCCACCTGATCAAAAACACGTCAGCCTCATATCCCAAGGCGGACCCTTCGGAGCATCAGCCCCCATGGCCCTTCGCGTCGCCATCAACGGCTTCGGCCGTATCGGACGTCTCGTCCTGCGCTCGATCGTCGAACACGCCCGCCGCGATATCGAAGTGGTGGCCATCAACGACCTGGGGCCGATCGACACCAACGCCCACCTGCTGCGCTACGACTCGACCCACGGCCGGTTCCCGACCCCGGTGCGCGTGAACGGCGACATCCTCGACGTCGGCCTCGGCCCCATCAAGGTCACCGCCATCCGCAACCCGGCCGAGCTGCCGCACAGGGACCTGGGCGTCGACATCGCCTTCGAGTGCACCGGCATCTTCACCGCCAAGGACAAGGCCGCCGCCCACCTCGAGGCCGGCGCCAAGCGGGTGCTGATCTCGGCCCCGGGCGAGAGCGCCGACAAGACCATCGTCTTCGGCGTCAACCACGACCAGCTGACGGCGGACGACCTGATCGTCTCCAACGCCTCGTGCACCACCAACTGCCTGGCGCCCGTCGCCCAGATCCTGCACCGCCTGTGCGGGATCGAGCGCGGCTACATGACGACGATCCACTCCTACACCAACGACCAGCCGTCGCTGGACCAGATGCACAAGGACCTCTACCGGGCCCGCGGCGCGGCCCAGTCGATGATCCCGACCTCGACCGGCGCGGCCAAGGCCGTCGGCCTGGTCCTGCCCGAGCTGGCCGGCAAGCTGGACGGCTCGTCGATCCGGGTGCCGACCGCCAATGTCTCGGTGGTCGACCTCAAGATCGTCCCCGGCCGGTCGGTGACCAAGGACGAGATCAACGACGCGATGCGCGCGGCGGCCAGCGAGGGCATGCTGAAGGGCGTGCTGGCGGTGACCGACGAGCCCCTGGTGTCGTCGGACTTCAACCACATCGCCGCCTCGTCCACCGTGGCCATTCCCCAGACCCAGGTCATCGAGGGTCAGCTGGCCCGAGTCCTGACCTGGTACGACAACGAGTGGGGCTTCTCGACCCGCATGGCCGACACCGCCCTGGCCATGGGCAAGTTCCTCTAGTTTTTCCGTTCACCCCGGCGGAAGCCGGGGCCCAGGTCTTCGGCGGATAGCGCGGCGGCTCAAGCCTGGGTCCCGGCTTCCGCCGGGATGACCGGGCTTTGGAGGTCGCGATGTCGTTTCGAACCCTGGATCAAGCCGGCGACCTCAAGGGCAAGCGCGCCCTGGTGCGCGTGGACTTCAACGTGCCGATGGACGGCGGCCAGGTGGCCGACGACACCCGCCTGCGCGCCGCCCTGCCCACCATCCGCCGCCTGACCGAGGCCGGCGCCAAGGTCGTGCTGATCGCCCACTTCGACCGCCCCAAGGGCCGCCGGGTGCCGTCGATGAGCCTGCAGCCCATCGTCGGGCCCCTGTCGACCCTGCTCGGCCGCCAGGTCGCCTTCAGCCACGACTGCGTCGGGCCCCAGGCTGCGGCCGACATCGGCAGGCTGGGCGACGGCGAGGTGATCCTGCTCGAGAACCTGCGCTTCCACGTGGGCGAGGAGGAGAACGACGCCGACTTCTCCGACATGCTCGCCGCCCTGGGTGATCTCTACGTCAACGACGCCTTCTCGGCCGCCCACCGGGCTCACGCCTCGACCGAGGGCGTGGCGCGGCGTCTGCCGTCCTATGCGGGCCTCGCCATGCAGGCCGAGCTGGAGCACCTGGAGAAGGCGCTTGGCAAGCCCAACCGGCCGGTGCTGGGCATCGTCGGCGGCTCCAAGGTCTCGACCAAGCTCGACCTGCTGAAGAACCTGGTGACCAAGCTGGACAAGCTGGCCATCGGCGGCGGCATGGCCAACACCTTCCTCTACGCCCAGGGCCACGACGTCGGCGCCTCGTACTGCGAGAAGGACCTGGCCGAGACCGCCCGGGAGATCATCGGCCTGGCCGGGCGCAACAACTGCAAGCTGTTCCTGCCGATCGACATCGTGGTGGCCGAGAAGATGGCCGCCGGGGCGCCGGCCCGCGTCCGCGGCCTGGGCGAGATGGACGAGGACGAGCGCATCCTCGACGCGGGTCCCGACACGCTGAAGCGCCTGCGCCGGGCGATGGAGAACTCGGCCACCCTGATCTGGAACGGGCCGCTGGGCGTGTTCGAGATCCCGCCCTTCGACCGCGGCACCGTGGAGGCCGCCAAGCACGCCGCGGAACTGGCCAAGGCCGGCAAGCTGGTCGCCGTGGCCGGCGGCGGCGACACCGTGGCGGCCCTGAACCACGCCGGGGTGGTGGACGACTTCACCTTCGTCTCCACAGCGGGGGGCGCCTTCCTGGAATGGATGGAAGGCAAGACCCTGCCGGGGGTGGCGGCGCTGGAGGGGTAATTTTCTCCGTTCACCGGATATGGGCCTACCCCGCGAACGGGACCATCCGCATCCCGGGCACGTTCGCCGGGATCGCGAACACCGAGCCGTCCAGCGAATCCGGCGCCAAGCCCTCAAGCTCCTGGCGGGCCGAGGTGACGTAGAGGGTCCGGCGGTCCGGGCCGCCGAAACAGCAGCTCGAGGGCTGTTCGACCGGCAGCATGATCTCGCGGTCCACGCGCCCGTCGGGGGCGAAGCGGATCACCCGCGATCCGCCCCAGCGGGCGTTCCACAGGAACCCCTCCTCGTCCATGGCCGAGCCGTCGGGATGGCCGGGACCGCCTTGGGCGAACACCCGCCGGTCCGACAGGCGCGGGCCCTCCGGGTCGTAGGCGAAGGACCAGATGGTCTCCTGGAGGGTGTCGGCGCAGTAGAAGCGGCCGCCGTCCGGGCTCCAGCATAGGGTGTTGGTGATGCCGACCCCGTCCATCACCCGGGTCCAGCGGCCGTCCGGCTCGACCACGAAGAAGCCGCCCGAGCTGCGGGTCAGGGGGATCGGCGAGCCGTCATGCTGCAGGTTGTTGCCCATGGTGCCGAGCCACAGCCGCCCTTGCGGATCGGTCCGGGTCTCGTTGGACCGGTTGCCCTCGTCCGGGTCCGGACGGACGAAGGGGCGGGTCTGGCCCGTCGCCAAGTCCATCCGATGCACCCCGTCGACCAGGGCGACCAGGGCGTCGCCCGACGCGGTGGGGATGAAGGCCGAGCACGAGGACGGCATGCGCCAGCTCCGGCCCCGGCCGCTCGACGGCTCCAGCCGGTGGGCCCAGCGGCCGGCGATATCGACCCAGTAGAGGGCGGCCTCGGCCTCGGACCAGAACGGCCCTTCGCCCAGCTGGTCGCGGGCGGGCGCGCCGGCGGGGCGCGGCAGAATCTCGTAATCGGTCACGCGGGCGTCCCCATCCTAGCCTTAATCCCCGCAAAGGTGGCCAGTTGCATCGACACGAGGCGGCCGTCGGCCCAAAGTGCCCCCATCATGAGCTTTGCAAATCCGATCATCGAGGCCGGGATCACCGGCCTCTGCGACCTTTACGCCGATCGCGCCGTCACGCCGGTCGAAGCCTGCGAAGGCTACCTTTCCCGCATCGACGGCCTGGACGGCGCGATGGGCGCCTATGTGGCGGTGGACGCCGAGGGCGCGCGCGCCGCGGCCCACGCCAGCGCCGAGCGCTGGAGCGGGGGCGAGGCCCTGTCGCGCCTCGACGGCACGCCAATCGCGGTCAAGGCCAATATCGCCGTCCAGGGCCTGCCGTGGCACGCGGGCATCGACGCCTATCGCGCGCGCATCGCCGAGGAGGACGCCGCCTGCGTGGCCCACCTGCGTTCGGCGGGGGCGGTGATCCTCGGTGTGCTGAACATGCATGAGGCGGCCTTCGGCGGGACCAGCGACAATCCGTGGTTCGGGCGCGTCGCCAACCCCTGGGCCCGCGACTTCATCCCCGGCGGCTCGTCAGGCGGCTCGGCCGCGGCGGTGGCGGCCGGCTTGTGCGCCGGGGCGCTAGGCACCGACACCCTGGGCTCGGTGCGCATCCCTTCGGCCCTGTGCGGGGTGTTCGGCCACAAGCCGACCCTGGGCCTGATCCCCACCGACGGGGTGGTCGCCCTGTCCTGGACCCTGGACCACGTGGGCGTGCACGCCCGCTCGGCCGACGACCTCGGCCGGCTGCTGGCCGGAAGCTCCGGCGCCGAGGCCGAACTGGCCGCGGAAATCTCCCAGCCCGCCGACCTGGAGACCCTGCGCCAAGCCCCCCTCGCCGCCCTGGTCTGGGACGGGGTGGAGGTCGAGGACGAGGTGCGCGAGAGCTACGAACAGGCCATCGCCGCCGCCCGCGCCGCCGGGCTCGAGGTCGAGATGCTGAGCCTGGGCGGCTACAATTTCGCCGACCGCTCCGACCTCTATCTGATCTGCGCCGCCGAAGCGTCCGTCGAGCACACCGAGGCCCTGCTGTCCGCGGCCGAGGGCTTCTCGCCCGCACTGATGGAGCGGATGAACCTGGGGCGCACCCATTCGGCCATCGACCTGGCCCGGGCCTACCGCGAGCTGGCCACGGTCGCCGCCCATGTCCGCGAGCAGCTGTCGCCGTTCTCGGGCCTCCTGCTGCCGGCGACCCCGCGGACCGCGACGCGCTCGCATGCGCCCGCGCCGGTGATGACGCCCTTCACCGCCCTGGCCAATGTGCTCGGCCTGCCCGCCACAGCCTTCCCCATGGGCCTGTCCGACGAGGGCCGCCCCATCGGCTGCCAGGCCCTGGCCTGGGAGGACGAAACCACCCTGGGCCTCGCCAGGCTGCTCGGCCGCAACCTCGGCGCGCCTCCGGCCTATCAGGGCTGACTCGACGGCGGCGCGCATGGGGGATAATTCCCCGCCATGACATCGCCCGCGGCTCCCATCGACGCCCTGGAACTGGCCCAGGCCCTGATCCGGCGCCCGTCGGTGACCCCGGCCGACGCCGGGGCCATGACGGTGGTCGAGGAGCAGCTGACGGCCCTTGGCTTCACCTGCCGCCGGATGAAGTTCGGCGACATCGAGAACCTCTACGCCCGGCGCGGGACCACCAGCCCCAACCTCTGCTTCGCCGGCCACACCGATGTGGTGCCCGTGGGCGAGGCCGGGGCCTGGTCCCACCACCCCTTCGCCGGCCAGGTCCACGACGGGCGCCTCTACGGCCGCGGCGCGGTGGACATGAAGAGCGCCATCGCCGCCTGGATCGCCGCCGTCGCCAAGGTGCTGTCGAAGGGTGAGCCGGAGGGGTCCCTGTCGCTCCTCATCACCGGCGACGAGGAAGGTATCGCCGAGCACGGCACGGTGAAGGTGGTCGAGGCCCTGGCCGCCGAGGGCGAGACCATCGACCATTGCGTGGTGGGCGAGCCGAGTTCGTCGGCCCAGCTCGGCGACATGATCAAGGTCGGCCGCCGCGGCAGCCTCAACGCCTGGATCACCGTCGAGGGCGTGCAGGGCCACGTGGCCTATCCCGACCGGGCGGCGAACCCCATCCCGGTGCTGATCCAGCTGGTCGAGCGGCTGCGGGCCCATCGGCTCGACGAGGGCTATCCCGAATTCCAGCCCTCCAATCTTGAGTTCACGGCGCTGACCGCCGACGACGTGGCCACCAACGTTATCCCGGCGACCGCCTCGGCGCGGCTGAACATCCGCTTCAATCCCCACCACACCGGGGCGAGCCTGGTGCGCTGGCTGGCCGCCGAGTGCGAGGCGGCCGACGCGACCTTCCCGGGCAAGGTGCGGCTGAAGACCCACATTTCGGGCGAGGCCTTCCACACCCCGCCCGGCCGCTTCGTCGAGATCGCCTCGGCCGCGGTTCAGGCCTCGGTCGGCCGCACGCCGGAGTTGTCCACCTCCGGCGGCACCTCCGACGCCCGCTTCATTCGCGCCCTGTGCCCAGTGATCGAGCTGGGGCTGGTGGGGACCACCATGCACAAGGTCGACGAGCATTGCCCCGTGGGCGAGGTCCGGGCCCTGGTCGGCGTCTACGAGGCCCTGATCGAGGGCTACTTCGAGGCGCGTCCGTGAGCGTCGCCGACCTGCCCCGCGACATCGCCGACGCCGGGGTCGGCGTGGCGCGGCTGATCCGCTACGACCCGCGCTGGCTGGAGGCCTTCGACCTTTCGGTCGGCGGCTTCCTGCGCTCCTTCGCCGGGCCGATCCTGTCCCTGCCCTTCGTGGTCATCGTCGCGGCCATGATCACCGGCGTTCCCGGCGACGGCCATGTGATCGACTCGCGCGTCCTGTGGGCGGCGGGGCTGTCGCAGGTGCTGGCCACCATCGCCTATCCGGCTGTGGTCGGCTTCCTGGCCCGGCCCCTGGGCATCGGCGAGGGCTACGGCGCCTTCATCGTGGTGGTGAACTGGGCCTCGCTGTTCGTGAACATCGCCATCACCGCCGCGACGGCGCTGCTGCTGCTGGGCACCTTCGACCTGTTCGGCTTCGTCTGGCTGGTGCTGTTCGGCCTGTCGCTGTTCGTGGTCTGGCGCGCCTCGCGCGAGACCCTGAGCCCGGAGATCGGGCCGTCGCTGATGGTGGTGGTGCTGTGGGTCGGGATCGGCGTCGCCACCGACCGGCTGGCCCAGCTGATCTTCGGCCTTCAGCTGGCCGGATAGCCCACGCCGGTCAGATAGAGGCCATGCGCCGGCGCGACCTGGGCGCAGGCGGCGCGGTCCCTAGCCTCCAGGGCCGCCTGCAGATCCGCCGCGCTCCACCGCCCCGCCCCGACCTCGGCCAGGGCCCCGGTCATCGAGCGGACCTGGCGGTGCAGGAACGAGCGGGCCGTGAAGGTCACCCGCACCTCCTCGCCCTCGCGCCACACGCGGGCCGTATCCAGGGTCTTCACCGGCGAGGCCGACTGGCAGTTGACGTCGCGGAAGGTGGTGAAGTCGTGCAGGCCGACCAGGCCTTGCGCGGCGGCGTGCATGGCCTGGGCGTCCAGGGGGGTCTTGACCAGCCACACCCGGCCGCGGTCCAGCGCCGGCGGCGGGCGCCGGTCGAGGATGCGGTAGAGGTAGCGCCGCTCCAGGGCTGAAAAGCGGGCGTGGAACTCGGGGTCGGCGACCTCGACCTGGAGCACCGAGATCGGCTCGGGGACCAGGTGGGCGTTGATCGCGTCGCGCACCTTGTCGGGCGCCCAGTCGCGGGTCAGGTCGAAGCTGATCACCTGGCCGGTGGCGTGGACGCCGGAATCGGTGCGCCCGGCGGCGGCGAGGCGCACCGCCTCGCCGGTGAAGGCGTGGATCGCCCGCTCCAGCTCGCCCTGCACCGACGGGTGCGTCGCCTGGACCTGGAAGCCCTTGTAGGGGCCGCCGTCATATTCGATCGTGGCTTTGTACCTTGGCATCAGCCCCCAGACCTCAGCCCAAGATTTCGCCGGCGGCGATGGGCAGGCCGCGCAGGAAGTCCTCGGCGTCCTGGGGTCCCTTGCCCTCGCGCTGCACCCGCAGCAGCCGCACGGCGCCCTGGCCGCAGGCGACGGCCAGCTTGTCGTCCAGGGCCTCGCCGGCCGGGCCGTTCCCGCCGGCCAGCCGGGACATCAGGGCCTTGACCCGCACCGGGCCCTTGGGTGTCAGGGCCTCGAACCAGGCGCCGGGGAAGGGCGACAGGCCGCGGATGTGGCGGTCGACCTCGGCCGCCGGTCGGTCCCAGTCGATGCGGGCCTCGGCCGCCGTGATCTTCCTGGCGTAGGTGACGCCCTCTTGCGCCTGTTCCTGCTCGATCACCGGCCCGCGCTGCAGGGCGGCGAGCGCCCCGGCCAGCAGCTCGGCGCCAACCTCGGCCATGCGGTCGTGCAGGGTGGCCGAGGTGTCGTCGTGGAAGATCGGCACGGTCTCGGACAGCAGGATGGGGCCCTCGTCGAGGCCCTCGGTCATGCGCATGACCTGGACCCCGGTCAGGGTGTCGCCGGCCATGATCGCCCGCTGGATCGGGGCGGCGCCCCGCCAGCGCGGCAGGAGCGAGCCGTGCAGGTTGAAGGCGCCCAGCCTGGAGGCGGTCAGCACCGGCCCGGGCAGGAGCTGGCCATAGGCCACCACCACCACCGCATCGACGTGGAGGTCGCGCAGGGCGGCGACCTCGGCCTCGTCCTTGAAGGTGCGGGGCGTGCGCACCGTCAGGCCCAGCTCATCGGCCAGGGCGTGGACGGGCGAGGGCTGCAGGGTCTGGCCCCGGCCGCGCGGCCTGGGCGGCTGGGTGTAGACGGCGGCGATGTCGTGGCCCTCCGCCACAAGCTGGCGAAGCGCGCGGACGGCGAAGGCGGGGGTGCCCATGAAGGCTATGCGCATGCCTGTCCCTAGCATCGGCAGTCCCTAGCATCGCCACGGACAATTCGTCATGCTCCGAAAAAACGGGGGGATCGGGGATGGATCGCAGGGGCTTCCTGGCGACCGGCGCTGCGGCGCTTGCGACGAGAGCCGCCGCCCAGCCGGTCACGCCGTCCGCGGTCGCCCCCATTCCCGTCAGCCGCCTGGCCGATCTCGAAGCCCAGGCCCATGCGGTTCTGGGCGACGGGCCCTTCGCCTTCGTCGCCGGCGGGTCGGGGGCGGAATGGACCCTGCGCGAGAACCGCCGCGCCTTCGACCGCTGGACCATCATTCCCGAATACCTGTCGGGCCGCGGCCCGCCGGACCTGCGCACCCGGCTGCTGGGAATCGACCTCGCGGCGCCGCTGTTCACCGCTCCGACCGGCGGGCAAGGGCTGATTCACGCCAGCGCCGATGTCGGCATGGCCGAAGGGACTTGGGCCGCGGGCGCCCTGATGACCACCAGCGGCGCCGCGTCGCGCTCGCTGGAGGCGGTGGCCGCCGCCACGCCCGGGCCGAAGTGGTGGCAGCTCTACATGCCCGCGGACCCGGGCCGCGCCCGCAACCTGCTGCAACGGGCCCGCGCCAGCGGCTACCGGGCCGTCGTCTTCACCGTCGATGCCCTGGCCTCCGGCAATTCGGAATCCCTGGACCGCTCGGGCTACGACGTCGGCGGGTCGCTGCGCCGACTGCCGCCGCAGGTTCCGGCGACTCCCGCCGGCACGCCCCCGGGAACGCGCCGGTCGTTGAGCTGGGACGACATCACCTTCATCCAGAAAGAAGGCGGGCTGCCGGTGATCCTCAAGGGCGTGCTGACCGGCCAGATGGCGCGCCGGGCGGTTCAGATGGGCGTGGCGGCCGTGCAGGTGTCCAACCACGGCGGCCGCCAGCTTGACGGCCTGCCCGCCGCCCTGGCCGTGCTGCCGGAGATTGCGGCCGCGGTCGGCGGCAAGGTCCCGGTGCTGATGGACAGCGGCATCCGCCGCGGGGTGGACGTGTTCAAGGCCCTAGCCCTGGGCGCCGACGCGGTGGGCCTCGGCCGCCCGGCCCTGTACGGCCTGGCGCTCGGGGGGAATCTAGGGGTGCAGAGCGTGTACGAGCGGCTGAAGACCGAGCTGAGCGCGACCATGCAGTCCGCCGGGGTGGACCGGATCGACCAGATCACAGAGACCCGCCTTCGAAAGGTGGCCTAGGCCAGGGCCGCGGCCTTCTTCACCTTGGCGACGGCGCGCTCGCGCTTCAGCCGCGACAGGTGGTCGATGAACAGCACCCCTTCAAGGTGGTCCATCTCGTGCTGGATGCAGACGGCGTAGAGGCCCTCGGCGTCCTCCTCGACGGGGTTTCCGTCGAAGTCGAGGTACTTCAGCTTCACCTTGGCGGGCCGATCGACCTCGTCATAGATCTCCGGCACCGACAGGCAGCCCTCCTCGTAGGGAAGGGTCTCCTCGGACGCCCAGACGATCTCGGGATTGACGTAGTAGCGCGGCGCCTTGGCGGTCTCGTCGCGGGACAGGTCCATGACGATGACGCGCTTGGGCACGCCGATCTGCAGCTCGTCGTCCACGACCGACACGGGTTCGGACTTGGTCTTGAGAACCGCGAGGTCGGCCTTGTTATCGACGGTAAGGATGCGACGGAGTGCCATGGCCTTGAGGTAGGTTAGCCCCTGGCGAGGGTCAAGGCGGGCGGCCCATCTGTCGCGGGGTCGGCGGATTCGACCGCCGCCAGCTTGGCCAGGGGGCGCACGGCGGCCTCCACCGGCTCCAGGGTGGGCAGATCCTTGCCTTCGTGGTCGACCTGCAGCTCCTCGAAGCGGCGGGCCTGGGTCATCACCTGGGTCTCCAGCGAGC